>NZ_JBFEFG010000267.1:0-300000 GCF_040718835.1 Bremerella sp. JC817
TAATAACCATATAACTCTATGAAATTGCATCGTTTATGCCGCAACGAAGTCTTGTCTGGCTCAAGGTCAAAAACCTCAAACCCGGCATCGCTTCGTCACGCAAAATGCCATCTACCAACCAAATTGTCAAAGATCGTTTTCACTTCCTTAAGAAAGTGATTTACTCCCTGCTGAGGTGTTTCCCTCAACTGGAAGGACGCAATGTATCACCGGCTGCCAGGGGTTGTCAAACGGGGGTGACGAGAATTTGACCACCAAAAGTCGAAATGAACTGTAAGCCCTTACACCACAACATGTTATAATTTTGGAAATTAACCGCGAAAGTTTGCCAGGGAGGGACTATTGGTAGGCGTTTGGCATGGGAGTTCACTCGGAGGCGAGCAAATACGGGTCGGCGAATTCGAACTTTGCGTCGGCCGTGGTCACACTTAGGCCCATAACGCCGACTTTGACATCCTTTGTCAGCCCAATTCGGCGGTCGAGAACCTTCTTCCAGGCCTGATTGTCGTAGCTGGCAGACACGGCAATACGTTCTCCGCGGCGTTCGACGCGTAGCCAGATCGGCTTATCCTCCAGGGGATAGGCTCCTCCACCCACCAATTCGCCTCCCTCGTACTGCTCGCAAGCGAGAAACAGAGCTCCGCTGTCCCCATTGGCTGATCGTGTCCAACGGAACAGGTTCTCTTCGTCCTGCCAGACCAATATGCCAGCAGCTATATAGGATTTCGCACCTTCCACGCCGCTTTTCGGCTTGGGCCGGGCAAAGTCCTTCACTTGGACCTCATAGAGAAAGTCCCCATTTACCTCATTCCAGACACGGGGAGCGTGGGTCGAACCTAGCTTCGGGTTCATATCGTGCATTCCACCAGGCACGGTGATCGAGATTCCCTTCTCCAGGAAGTCGACCGGGCAATTCCCCACCGGATCGACATGAATGCCCCAGCCAGGGACCTCTTCTGTAAGGGCAACCGACGGAATCAACGAGAGCAACAAGCAAAGCAGGGAAAGTCTCACTAGCACGATCCTTCAGCAATGAGGTGGGAGGCTTCTGAGAAGAACGATGAGCTTGCCGAGGCTTTCTCGGACAAATTGCCCTGCCTCGGCTTGGCCCGATTCTACCATTCCCCCTAGAATTCACGACTAAATAAAACATGAGCGTTGCTATATCCCACCAGGCGGCGGCGATGCTCAAAAGCCTGCCGCAAAGTTTCGAGCAAAACGAATCGTTCCAGAAAGTCCTGGAAGCCTTAAAGCAAGGCGAGGACGCAACCCTGGAAGGAATCTGGGGATCGGCGTGCGCGCTGGCGGCATCTTCGTTCCAGCGAAACGTCTCTCCTCACGTTGTATTGGTGACTCCGCACCTTGGCGACATCGAAAAACTGGAAGGAGCCCTGTCCCTTTTCAGCGATGCCGATGTCGCTTCGTTCCCTGCGTGGGAATCATCCCCGGAAGAACGTCGTCTGCACGACGAAATCTATGCGGCTCGCCTGCGGATATTGAAGCACCTGGTTTATGGCAAATGCCCGAGCCTGTTGGTGACTTCGATCGAAAGCTTGATTCAACCGGTTCCTGGCAAAGACAACATCCTGGCCAATAGTCGGCGACTGGTGGTCGGGGAGCAACTGGAACCAGAGGAACTCGGGAAATGGCTACTCGTTCATCAGTACCATTCGACCAGTGCGGTCGAACTGCCTGGCGAGTTCTCGCTGCGCGGTGGGATCGTCGACATCTTTGCCCCAGACTGGAATGGCCCGGTCCGGATCGAATTGTTCGGCGACGAAATCGAATCGATCCGCGAGATCGATGTGCAATCGCAGCGAAGTGTCGAGTCTCTCAAACAGATCGACATCACGGCTCTGAAGCATTCGAGAGATCACCAGGGAAGCTTCATCGAGTACCTGCCGGACGATGCGGTCTTCATGCTGATTGAACCGGAGCAGATGAAGCAAACCGCCGGCGATTATCTCCGCCGGGTAGATGACGTGCGTGATTCGTTCGAATTTGCCGAAACGGTGGCTCGGCTCGATCGATTCCGCAAAGTTTCGGTCGCTGGGATCGCGAGTGGCTCGTTCAACGTCACGGCTAATATCAACTTCGAATCGGTCGAGCAGTTCAGTGGCGACGTCGATCGCGTTCGCGGCGAACTGGATGTCGTCAGCCAAAGCCTGGACGTCGTCATCGTTTGCCAGACCGAAGCCGAGATCGAACGACTGCACGAAATTCTGGATGCCACCCAGGTCGCCAAGACCGGTCGATTGCACTATGTGCTGGGAGAACTGCAGCAAGGTTTTCGCTTCCGCGATGGCAACCTGGTGCTGGTTAGCGGAAACGAAATCTTCCATCGTCCTTCGATTCATCGCACCAAGACGCGTCGCCTGGGGAAGGTGATCGACAGCTTCCTCGATTTGAAAAAGGGAGACCTGGTCGTTCACCTGGGGCATGGTATCGGACGATACCGTGGCCTACGGCTGATTGAAAAGCAAGGCAACGCGGAAGAGCATCTCGTTCTGGAATTTCAGGGCGAAACAAAGATTTTTGTGCCTGCGTCGAAGATCGACCTGGTGCAGAAATATGTCGGCGGCAGTAAGACGCGGCCGCCACTGGCCAAGATTGGCGGCGTTGTCTGGAAGAAGCAGAAGGAGAACGTCGAGAAGGCGGTCAAGGATCTGGCGGCCGACTTATTGCAAGTTCAAGCGGAACGCCAAAGCCGACCTGGGATCGCGTTCGCCGCTGATACCCGCTGGCAATACGAGTTCGACGCTTCGTTTCCGTACCAGGAAACGGACGACCAGATGTTGGCGATCGAAGCGATCAAACAAGACATGACGCAGCCCCGTCCGATGGATCGCCTGCTTTGTGGCGACGTTGGTTTCGGCAAGACAGAAGTCGCCATGCGGGCCGCCTTCAAAGCGGTCGACAATGGTTACCAGGTCGCTGTGCTTGTTCCGACGACGATTCTGGCCGAGCAACACTACAAGAGTTTCCGCGAACGGATGGCCGAGTTTCCGTTCACGATCGCTCGATTGAGCCGCTTCGGCACAGCGAAGGAACAACGTGAAGTCGTCAAAGGCCTGAAGGAAGGAACCGTTGACGTCGTCATCGGGACGCATCGACTCGCCTCGCAAGATGTGACCTTTCAGAATCTGGGGGTCGTCATCATCGACGAGGAACAGCGGTTTGGCGTCGAGGTGAAAGAACGCCTCAAACAACTGCGAACCACGATCGATGTGTTAACTATGACCGCCACGCCGATTCCCCGTACTCTGCATATGTCGCTGGTAGGCGTGCGTGACATCAGCAATCTCGAGACTCCACCGAAAGACCGGGTCGCGGTCGAGACAAAGGTTTCTCGCTGGAACGACGAGCTGATTCGCCATGCCATTCTTCGAGAACTGAATCGCGGCGGACAGATCTATTTCGTCCATAACCGCGTGCAAGACATTGAACTGGTCGCCGCCAAACTGCAGCGGATTGCTCCGGAAGCCAAAATCGGCATCGGACATGGCCAGATGGCGGAAGGGGCCCTCGAACAAGTCATGGTCGACTTCATCGATGGCAAGTTCGACTTGTTGTTGGCGACGACGATCATTGAGAGCGGGCTCGATATCCCCAATGCGAATACGATCTTCGTCGACGAGGCCGACCGATATGGCCTGGCGGATCTGCATCAGCTACGAGGACGCGTCGGACGATCGCACCATCGCGGCTACTGTTATATGTTGCTCGAGGCGGGCAAACATTTGACGCCAATTGCCAGCAAACGACTCCACGCGATTGAAGAGTTCAGTCATATGGGGGCAGGCTTCGCGATCTCGATGCGCGACCTCGAAATCCGCGGTGCAGGGAACATTCTCGGGACGCAGCAAAGTGGGCACATCGCCACGGTTGGTTACGAACTTTACTGCCAACTACTGGAAAGTGCCGTCCGCAGACTGCAGAAGCTACCACCCAAGATGTCGATCGATGTCGACATTGATTTGCCGATCGAGGCGTATCTTCCCGACGACTACATCGGCGATATGCGACAGAAGATCGACCTCTATCGCCGGATGACGCGAATCGCTTCGGACCACGATCTCGAGCAGATCCGCGAAGAACTTCGCGACCGCTTTGGGCCCCCACCTGAGGAAGTTGACGAACTTTTACGGGTAGTCGCGCTGAAATTAGATGCAGCCTTCTGGCAGGTATCGGCGATCTATACCGAAGAGGAACTCGATCAAACCTTTCTCGTCTTCGTATATACCAATGCCTCTCGGATTCAGCAGCTAGCACGCTTGCGGGGGAAAAAGTTCCGCGTCGTGGATGACGCGAAAGCCTATATTCCCTTGCCCAATGCCAGCATGGATGGATCAGAATTATTGGATTTTGCCAGACTGATGTTGCGTGCGAACTAGGTGCATTCCTATACTCCGCCCGCAAAATTCTCGCGCGAAAGCGGCAGGAAGCCGCAACCAGATGGGTGCTCCTTATGGATGGGAAGTCAAGCAACGTGATTTCAGCTGCTTACGAGACTGGCAAATGCCTTGGCCGCCGCGTCGTTCTGACGGGCGTCTGCCTCGGTACGTGCTTCCTTTCGCCCGCTCCGGCGTGGGCACAATTTGGTTGGTTGAATCCGTGGAAGGGTGACTCGGCTCAAACAGCCGAACAACCACCGGCGGATCCCTTTGCCCAGCGCCGCGCCGCGTCGGAACCTCAGTTCCGCACGGCTGCCCGTCAGATGCCAGCCACCAGTCCAACTTCCACCGGTGGTACCACCGCGGTGATTTCGGACTCGCCTGCGACGATGCCCAACTATGGAGCTCCGGTTCCTTATCCCACCACGCACGCCGCCGCAGTCAACTATGCCGCTCCGGCAGGTTACCCATCGACTGGCAACGCGGCCAACTATTACTCGGTTCCACCGCAAGGTAATTACGCTCCGCCGATGGCTCAAACCCAGCAGGCGGTCCCTCAGGTTGCCAACCTTCCGCAGCAGCAGCCACCGATGGCGGCGGCCAAAGGAAACGATCTGTTCAAGCCAGCTCGAATTGTCGCAATCGTCAATGGCGAGCCCATTTTAGCTGGCGACGTGCTGGGGCCGGTCAATCAAATGATCGACGAAAAGATGGCCTCGCTCACCCCTGAGCAGCGTGCCGCGGTTTCGGAAGAAGAGATCGACCAATTCAAAGAACAGGCCCTCAAGCAAATGTTGCCAGGGCTGATTGATATTAAGGTGGTCTATCTCGACTTCATGCGGTCGGTCCCATCCGACCGTAAAGAAGAGATGCAGCAGATGCTCGAAAAGAACTACGACGAGTACCAGCTCGAGACCGACCTGAAGAATGCCGAGGTCACCACGCAGGCCGAACTCGACATGAAACTTCGCGAAATGGGCGGATCGTTGGCGAAAAAGAAACGCCAGTTCGTCGAAAAACTGGTCGCCCAGCAACAGATTCAACGGAAGATCAAAAAGGACGAAGAGGTCACCCACCAGCAGATGCTCGACTTCTACGAAGAGCATAGCGACGAATACCAAGTGTCCGCGAAGGCTAAGTGGGAACAATTGATGGTGAAGTTCTCCGAGTTCCCTAACCGCCAGGCGGCCTGGGAAGCGACCGCCGAGATGGGGAACCAGGTTCTGCGAGGCGCCCCGCTCGATGCCGTGGCCAAACGCCACTCGCAGGGGATCAAAGCTGCCAACGGCGGTCAGTACGACTGGACCACCAAGGGTAGCTTGAAGAACGAAACCGTCGACCAGGCGATCTTCAGCCTGCCGATTGGCCAACTCAGCCCGATTATTGAGTCGGCTGAGGGATTCCATATCGTCCGCGTTGTCGACCGGAAGGAATCGGGAATGGTTCCCTTTACCGAAGCCCAGGTCGGCATCAAAGAGAAGATCCAGAACGGTCGGCGTCAGGCCGAAATGGAGACTTACTTGAAGGACGTGAAGTCCAAAGCTCAGGTTTGGACCATCTTCGACGAGAAGAAGTAATGCTCTCAGCCGCCTCCCTGTGGGGTATCTACGGCTGATAGACTTATCACAATTGGGAAATCCTCTGAAAATTACCCGGATTTCCCAGGCGTTCATCTAGGGCCTGGTTGGTGCTTTTCACCAAGAAATAGTCTCGCCCTTCGGAAGAACCAGGATAAGCAGAGCTAATGCGCTACGATTGTTTCATGACCGCCTATTTTGTTGGGTCGAACAATCGAGTAAAGTAGCGATCAAAAGAACCTGACCAGAGTTTGTTTCCGCGCCTCCTATTGGCCGCATTGCCCTTCTTGCGATGCCTTCATCGTTGCGGAAAAATGCTAGTCTGAAAGCATCTGGGAAAACTGCGCACGCCCCCTGTGAGGAAGTCTGCATGTCCGACACTGCCAAGCTTATCGTCGATGGTAAAGAGATTGACCTACCCGTAGTCGTGGGTACCGAAGATGAAAAGGCGGTCGACATCTCGAAGTTGCGTGGCGATACCAGCTTCATCACCCTCGACGAAGGGTATGTGAACACTGGTTCGACCACCAGTGCGATCACCTACCTCGACGGCGAAGCAGGGATCCTGCGATACCGCGGTTATCCAATCGAAGAACTCGCCGCCAACTGCGACTTCGTCGAAGTCATGTACTTGTTGATCTACGGCGAGCTGCCGACCGAAGAAGAGCTGACCAACTTCCGTAATTCGATCCGTCGCCACACGATGCTGCATGAAGACATGCGATCGTTCTACGACGGCTTCCCACGCGACGCTCACCCGATGGCAATTTTGTCCAGCGTGGTCAGTGCCCTGTCGACGTTCTACCAGGATTCGCTCGACCCACACGACCCGCAACAGGTGGAAGTTTCGATTCACCGCCTGTTGGCCAAGTTGCCGACGATCGCCGCTTACAGCTACAAGAAGTCCTTCGGCCAGCCATTCATCTACCCGCAAAACGACCTGTCGTACTGCGAGAACTTCCTGCAGATGATGTTCGCAGTCCCAAGCGAACCGTTCCACGTCGACCCCGATTTTGTTGACGCGTTGAACCTGCTGCTGATTGTGCATGCCGACCACGAACAGAACTGCAGCACCTCGACCGTCCGGATGGTCGGTTCGGCCGATGCCAACCTATTCGCTTCGATCTCGGCGGGGATCAGTGCCCTATGGGGCCCACTGCACGGCGGTGCCAACGAAGCGGTCGTTAACATGCTGGAAGAGATCATCGACAACGGCGGCGACGTCGACAAATACGTCGAGCTGGCGAAAGACAAGAAGAGCAAGGTCCGCCTGATGGGCTTTGGTCACCGTGTTTATAAGAACTTCGATCCTCGAGCGACGATCATCAAGAAGGCCTGCGATCGCCTGCTGGATAAGCTCGATATCAAGGATCCGCTGTTCGACGTGGCCCAGAAGCTCGAGCAAGCTGCTCTCAACGACGAATACTTCGTCGAACGGAAGCTCTACCCGAACGTGGACTTCTACTCGGGCGTTATCTATCGAGCGATCGGCATTCCAGTTCAGATGTTCACCGTCCTGTTTGCGATGGGACGCCTGCCTGGCTGGATCGCTCATTGGAAAGAAATGCACGGCTCGAAAACCAAGCGAATCTGTCGCCCACGTCAGATCTACACCGGCGAGCAGAAGCGAGAATTCGTACCAATCGAAAAGCGATAGCATCGCTGGCGACGAATTACGACCAACCATCAAGGACACCTTCGGGTGTCCTTTTTTCGTAGATCTTCTCAGGTTCGGCAAACTTGAACCGAGCTGGTGACTTCCCCACTATGCCAGCAGCGCATGCGGTCGCGCATCCGGAAAAGTTTACCTATTCCAGCAAACTTTCGGCGATCGCCTGAGGAAGTCCTTCCTGTTGTGTCGATAAATACCCTCGTACGCCTTGGAACTACGGATAGTCCGGGGCATCGGTTCAGCGAGGGAGACGCAACATCACGATGTATAAGCACATTCTCGGTGCCACGGCTGCGGTCGCCACTCTGGTCGTTCCGTCGATTACCCTTGCCCAGGCTCCTCCGGTTCGTTTGTCACACGCACTCACGTTGAAGCCTGCGGTTGATCGGCTTCATCCTCCGGTCGTGTCCCAAGTCGCCATCCACCCGGCTGAAAAGTTGATGGCAGTCGCAGGCGACGACCACTACGTCCGGATCATGGAAATCTCGACCGGTCGCGTCCTATTCACGCTGAAAGACCATACCGATTGGGTTCGTGCCGCTGTCTTCTCGCCCGATGGCAAGACGCTGGCCACTGCCGGTAACGATCAGCAACTGCTGCTGTGGGATGTCCAAGAGAACATTCAACTCCGAAGCACCGGCGAATTTCCGTCGGTCGTCACGGCACTCGACTTCAACCACGATGGCTCGCGTTTGGCCGTGGCAGGCTTCGCCGACGTGATTGCCATCCACAATCCAACCACCGGCGATGTCCTTCATAAGCTGAAGGCTGCCAGTGAAGACCAGCGAACCGTCTGCTTTTCGCCCGATGGCTCGAAGGTCGCAGCCGCCGGACGCAACGGCGTAATCCGCATCTGGAACACCAACAGCGGCGAGCGAGTTCGTGATATCCGCGCTCATGCCGACCGTATCCATGGCCTGGTTTTCTCGGCCGATGGTTCCAAAGTCATCTCGGGCGGTGAAGACCGCACCCTAAAGATTCATGATGCCGCTTCCGGGCATCAATTGGCATCGATCTCGACAGGAGATGCCAAGACGTTTTCCGTTTCGCTCGCCAACGACGACACCGTCGCCACTGGTGGAAGCGATAACGAGGTTCGCATGTGGAGCCTGACGTCGTATCAGGAAGTTGATCACGTGGCAGGCCATGAAGGCACTGTCGCAACGCTCGATGTCCATGGGCAAACGATGATCTCAAGCGGGTTCGATACTACGATCCGCGTTTGGGACTTGGGCACCGCGCAAAAATCCCCCCCCGTGTTAACGGTCCCGGTCAGCCGTTTCTCGAAATAATTTGGTCACCAATTTCGCATGGATGCGAAAGGAAGGCACAGGAGTCGCCTGATGGGTTTCCACTATAAAGATGCATTGCAACGTTTCCGTAGCTTTTTCAGCGGCGGAAAGAACGCAGCTTTCAATCGTCCAGTTCGTTCGCGCGGCATCGAGGCTCTCGAAGCACGACGCGTCATGGACGCCGATCCCATCCAACTGGGTGCGATCTATCACGAAGAAGACGGCGCTGGTGGTGACGAACATGGTGATACGTTCATCGTGACGTTCGAAGGCGGTGCGGAAGGCACCCAACTGACTCGCTTGATCATCGATGGCGATCAGATCCAGAACTTCGGCAACATCCCAGGCCTGAGCGCTGGTGACGTGATCTTCGACACGTCCGAAGGTAGCCTCGGTGCCGATGCCTTCTTCCCGTTTCAGCTGATCTCGGCCAATGGTATCGATTCGGTCGTCGCAACCGTTTCGGACGACGGCTTGAGGTTGATCATCGACTTCGTTGGCTTCGATGCTGGTGAAGAACTTCGCTTCTCGATCGACGTCGATGAAATCATCATTTACGATCCGAACAATCCAGCCGAAACGCTGATCGACCCGATTGCTTCGGGTGCCGAATTCCACGGAACGCTGCTGACGGGTGAATTCTCGGCTCCGCACTACAAAGATGCGACCGTCAACACCAAGTTCATCGACGCCTACGATCCGAAGTTGATTGCCTCGGGCTTGGACCTGCCAGCCGACAACTCGACCGGTCACCGCGACCGAACCGACGGTGCCTTTGGCAGCATCCTGCAAGATCCGCTGCCAATCTCGATCAGTGGTACCGTCTATCACGATCCAAACCTCAGCCTGACTCAAGATCCTGGCGAAGTTGGGATCGCTGGCGTTTCTCTGACGCTGTGGAAGAAAGAAAATGGCGTCTTCGTGAACACCGGTCACACGGTGGTTACCGACGCCAATGGCAATTACTTGTTTGGTACCGACCTCGGTCTCGATCCAGGCACCTACCAGGTTCGTGAAACGCAGCCAACCGGTTACTTCAGTGTGGGTGCCGTTCCAGGTAGCGTCGATGGCTCGTCCAGCGGTTCTATCGTCAACGGCGATCCCGACATCCTGACCGAAATCGAAATCCCACTCGGTGGAACCGCTGCGGTCGATTACGACTTCGCGGAAGCCACGCCAGCGATGATCGATGGTTATGTCTACCACGACCGCGACAACGACGGCGTCAAGGAAGCAGGCGAAGAAGGTATCGCTGGCGTCCAGATCCGCGTGCAAGGGGTCGACGTGCTGGGCAATCCGCAGTCGTTCCTGGTTACCACCGATGCCAACGGCTATTACAAAGTCACCAACATGCCACCAGGCGTGTACGAAGTGATCGAAGTCGTTCAGCCACCAACCTATCAGGATGGTTTGGATACGGCCGGTACCGTCAACGGTGTTACGACCGGTAACGCCACGAACCCTGGCGACCGCATCAGCGCGATCACGCTGAAGGGTGGCCAGTCGGGTGTGAACTACAACTTCGGTGAAATCCGTCCGGCTGAAATCAGCGGCCACGTTCACCTGACCGATCCAGAAGGCAACTGCTACGGCGAAGGGATCGACACGACGCCAATCGAAGGTGCCGTGATCAATCTGTACGATGCCAATGGCAACCTGGTCGCCACGACCACGACCGATGCCGACGGCAACTACTACTTCGGCAACCTGATGCCAGGCGTCTATACCATCGAAGAAATCACCCCACCAGGGCTGATCGATGGTGGCGACCACGTTGGTACCATCAACGGCATCAATGTCGGCAACCTCGACGGCAACGACCGAATCGCGAACATCGAACTGCTCTCAGGCGACTCGGGGCAGAGCTATGACTTCTGCGAACACCTGCCAGCCACGCTGTCGGGTTTTGTCTATCACGACCGCAACAACAACGGCATCCGCGAAGCTGGTGAAGAAGGCATCGAGGGTGTGCTGGTTCAGTTGTTCGACGAGAACGGCATCCAAGCTGGCCTGGCGATTACCGATGCCAACGGTTTCTACCAGTTCACCGACCTGGTGAAGGGGCAGTACCGCATCGCGGAAATCCAACCGTTTGAATACATCGATGGTCTCGACACGGCCGGTACCATCTTGGGCACGACCGTCGGTACCGCCATTAACCCTGGCGACGAACTCACCCTGATCGACGTCAAATGGGGTGACGAAGGTATCGAGTATAACTTCGGCGAAATCAAGCATGGTTCGTTGAGCGGGTACGTTTACCACGACCAGAACATCAATGGCACCAAAGATAGTGGCGACGAAGGCATCGGCGGCGTGACCGTCACGCTGGTCAATACCGACACCAACGAAACCTTCATCACCACCACCGATGAAAACGGGTTCTACGAGTTCCTGAACCTGGCACCAGGCAACTATCGTGTGATCGAAACCCATCCGATCGCTTACCAGGATGGTCTCGATTCGGCTGGTACCATCAACGGTTCGATCCGTGGTGTGGCCGTGAATCCTGGTGACGAGATCAACGGCATCACGATCGGATCCGACGAACACGGTATCAACTACAACTTCGGCGAATACCTCTACGCGTCAATCTCGGGTAGCGTCTACCTGACCGACGAAGATGGTAACTGCGATCACGAATCGGAAACGTCGCGTCCGCTCGAAGGGGTGACCATTCATCTGTACGATGCCAATGGCAACCTGCTTAAGACCACCACCACCAACGCCAACGGCGACTACTTCTTCGGCGAACTGCTGCCAGGCAGCTACACAATCGTTGAAGTCACGCCTCCAGGTCTGATCGATGGCGGCGACTCGATCGGTACGATCGAGGGTATCACCGTCGGCCAGTTCAACGGCAACGACCGCATCGAATCGATCGTCCTGATGGCCGGTCAAAACGGTGTCGAATACGACTTCTGCGAAAGCGAACCTGCCGACCTGTCGGGTTACGTTTATCACGACCGTAATAACAACGGCATCCGCGAAGCAGGCGAAGAAGGGATCGCCGGTACGACGGTTCGCTTGTTCGACGAGAACGGCAACCTGGTCGATACGCTTGTAACCGACTCGAACGGTTACTATCACTTCACGGGCTTGACCAAGGGCATCTATCGCATTGTCGAAACGCAGCCAACCGGCTACCTCGACGGTCTGGATGCTGCCGGTACGGTCAATGGAACCACGAAGGGTTCGGCCACGAATCCTGGCGATGTGATCCACACGATCGAACTGAAGTTCGGGCAATCCGGTATCGAGTACGACTTCGGCGAAGTCCTTCCGACCTCGATCGGTGGTTTCGTCCATGTCGACCCAGATCAGGACTGTATCTTCGATGCGGATGAAGATCCGATCGCCGGCGTGCTGATCAGCCTGTTGGACGCCAACGGGAACGTGATCGCCACGACTACGACCGACGCCAACGGCCATTACCAGTTCAACGGCTTGCCACCTGGTACCTACACGGTCGTCGAATCTCAGCCGAGTGGCTACTTCCAGGGTGGTCAGATCGATCACAATGGCCTGGCCGATGCTTCGGTGACCGATCGCATCTCGAACATCGTGACCCACTCGGGCGAGCACCTGGACGAGCACAACTTCTGCGAACTGCCTCCGGCGGCTCTCTCCGGTTATGTGTTCCAGGATGGCGATGTCATCAGCAGTGCCTCAGGCGAAGTGCCGGACAACATCGGCTCGCTCCGTGATGGTCAGCGAACCGCTGACGATACGCCGTTGGCAGGTGTCGTGCTCGAACTCCGAGATGGCTTTTCCGGTCTGCCGATCTATGGCAACAGTGACCTGGTGCTGCAAGGCATCTACGGCAACGGTCCCATCCGAGTTGTGACCGATGCCAACGGTTTCTACAAGTTCGAGGGACTGAAGACTGGCTTCTACGCGGTTTATCAGATCCATCCAGATGGCTACATCGACAGCATCGATTCCGTCGGTACCACGGGCGGTCTGGCCGTGAACCCAGGCACCACCGGTGCCGAAGTCTCGTCGCTGTCGGTCGATCCCGGCCACGACGCGATCATTCGCATCTTTGTGGTGGGTGGTACCGAGTCGCAGGAAAACAACTTCAGCGAAATCCGCGTGGTGCCGTTCATTCCGCCACCGGAAATTCCACCAGGAACGCCTCCGGTTACTCCACCGATCGTGGCCATTCCTCCAACCACACCCGACTTGATTCCACCGGCAGAGCTGCTGAACTTGCCGCTGCTGATCCAGCCTTACGGTGGCTCGGCGGTTGGTTACACGTGGCACCTCAGCATCGTCGATGCGGGTAGCCCACGCGGTAAAGAACCCGTTGCGACTTCGGAATCGTTCTGGCTGACTTCGGCCAGCGGCGAGATCAATCCGTGGAACTTCGAGAACCTCGGCCAGGCTCGCTGGACCTTGATGACCGAAGGAAACGACGGTGAAGAATCCGAATTGCTGCAACGTTTGTTCGGCTCGAAGGATGCGATTCCAGTTGCAGGCGACTTCAACGGCGACGGCGTGACGGAACTGGGCGTTTTCATCGATGGCCACTGGTTCATCGATCTCAACGGCAATGGTCGCTGGGACGAAGAAGACATGTACGCCAAGCTCGGCTACGACGGCGACCAGCCCGTCGTGGGTGACTGGGATGGCGACGGCAAAGACGACATTGGTATCTATGGTCAGGCATGGCCCAACGATCCGCGGGCCGTCAAAGAAGATCCAGGTCTGCCAGACGTTGCCAACAAGTTGGTTTCGATCGAGAAGCCCAAGAACCTTCCGCCTCGCGAAGAACATGCCCCACTGGGTACCCGCGTCATGAAGGTCGCCCAGCATGGCAAGTTCCGCCAAGACCTGATCGACCACACCTTCCACTTCGGTGTCGGTGGCGATCATGGGCTGGTTGGCGACTGGAACGGTGACGGCATCAGCACGATCGCTGTCTTCCGTGGGGGCATGTGGCACATCGATTCCGATGGTGACGGCCGCTGGAACCCAGAAGTCGATCAGATCTTCGCTTACGGCCAAGAAGGCGACATTCCAGTTGTAGGTGACTGGAATGCCGACGGCATCGACGAAATCGGTGTCTACCGTGGCGGCCAGTGGATTCTGGACGACAACGGCAACCACGAAATGGATCCGACCGACAAGGTCTTCCAGCTCGGCGATTGGGAAGACATTCCAACCGTTGGCGACTGGGACGGCGATGGCACGGATGATCCAGGCGTCTTCCATGCCAATCGCGAAGGTTCGGTTACCGTTGCGACCCGCAAGGCAAGCTAACCGAAGCCGACTAAACCTACTGCCGGATTACATTCGCTTCCGGCGGTAGGCTACCAGCAAACCACGAGAACCCCTGTTCGCCGCGAAAATGAACGCTGCGAACAGGGGTTTTCTCGTTCGAACTGAACACCTTCACTCGCAAGGCTTCGATCGAGACACTCACCGCCCCAGGCCAGCCCCAAACATAGCGGCCGCTGTCATACCAGCCGCCGACACCTCGCTCGAGCGTCTGCCAGTTGCCATCGATTTGAACTTCGACTGCCCAAGCGGTCTCTGGCTGCGGCTGATTAGGATACACGCCTGAGAGCGTGATGAAATTCACCTCTACGGGCTTCTCCCAAGTTGCGGTCCATGTGACTGCCTCGTCTTCCGTCAACACGCCCAGGTCGGCACCACCGCCGACGCCGGCCTCGTGCCACTGCGAATTGCGAACGAACTTGTTCTGCCCTGGCACAAAGATCATGTCACGAGCATTACCCCGGTTGCCGGCGTCGAACTGAGCGATGTTCGTGGCTACCTCGGCATCGACAAACAGATTGCGAGCCGTCGCTGGCAGAACGATCTTGGCTGGATCGATCGTGCCGGCGCCTGCGATCAATTCGGCAGCCGGATCGCCGGGTGACTTCGTCAGCGATAGATAGGCGAACAGGTCGACGATCTCTTGCGGCGAAAGCTGTTTCTCGATTCCTTCCGGCATCAGCGAAGTATCCGAGACCTTCATCTCGTCAACGTCGTCGCGGGCGATCGTCTCTTGTTTGCCACCTTGCATCTTCAAGACGACGCGTGCTGGACTATCTTCGACCAACAAGCCTGACAACACGCGGCCCTCGACGGTCAGTACGGTGACGGCCTGGTAATCTTTACCAATGACAAGGCTCGGATCGAACACGTTCGAGAGAAGCTGCTCCAGGGTTCCTCGGCCATTGACGGTGATCTCTGGCCCGACTTCCTGGCCTTCGCCATGCAGCTTATGGCACTGGCCACACAGCTTGTTGTAGACCTCGACGCCGCGATGAGGGTTACCTTCAGCGGACGTGACCAGGCGACGCATCTGGGCCACGACGAAGGTTCGCGAAGGATCGCGGCCGGTGCTGATCTTGCCGTAGATCGCGGCGATCTGTTTTCCGATCGAGTCGGTCGAACTACTGGCCAATCTCTGGAGTTGGTTGACCGAGAGCAGGTCCTTGCTGCGTTGGCCGCCTTCGATCTGCGATAACAACTGCGACGTCCATTGCGGTCGCTGCAAGAGCACTTCGATCACCTTCGGGCGATTTGCCATCGAGAACTGATCGAGCCGGGAAAGTAGCAACTGGCCTACTTCATCCGAGGTCGATTTGCCCAACGTTTGAATGACCTGCCCTACTTCGGCCTCGTTCACCGACGGTTGTTTAAGATAAGTCGTTACCAATTCGATCGCCTCGGGATGGCCGGCCGAAAGCATCGCATCGAGAGCGGCGACACGCTGCGGGGTCGCGGACTTCGCCGCGGCAAAGACGCCTGGAACGATCTTCCTCGCGTCAGCATCGTGCCAGGCCAATGCGAGATTCGCGGCATGGTAATAGCCTGGATGATCTGGCCCGGCCTTCATGATCGACGAAAGCGATTCCGCCAGGTCGTTCTTCAGTTGAGCCAATCGCTCGCCGGTTAGTTCTCGTGAGCGAGCTTGATCTGAAATCCGAGCGAGGCAGGACGCGAGCTGAGTCTGTTGACCTGGCTGCGAAACCAACAATTGAACAAGCCTGGTGACATGCTCGACCGAAAGCCCTGGCGTCCCGAGAATTCGATCGGCGGCCCGTGGCAGCAGCGACAACGCCGTCGGGCTGGTAGAGTAAGGCGGGGCACTCATCAGCGTCAGGTACTGGGGCGTTTCCTTTTCAAGCTGAGGATGCAAGTTCTGCCAGACGATGTGTGGAATCAATTTGTCGTCGGGAGAGTTCTGCAGAACCTCGAGCAGCGTCTCGACGGTCGGCAAGTAATCGACCTGGGGTGCCAAGATCGCCACTTGCAAGCGAACGTCGGCACTCGGATCGTGGGACAACTCGCGGATCTTCGCAGACACGTCGGCATTGGCGGAAGGCACAGTCCCTTGATATCGAACCGCCCAGCGGCGAAGCTGCTCGTTGTCGTTATCCAACAGCTTCAGCGAGAATGTGTCTTCGATCTGTCGTGCACCGATCAATGACCATAGAGCATGGAGCCGGGTCTTTTGCGAGACGGTCGCATCGAGCACCACTGCTTCCAGCTTCGGCCGAGCCGATTCGCTCGCTCGTTCAGAAAGGACTTGTTGAGCCAGCTCTCGGAAGAACAAGTTCGGAGAACCTAGCCGCGCGATTAACTGGTCGTCCGACTCCTGGGTCAGGTCATAAGGTTTTGCTCGGGGAGTTTGCTGGTAGCGAACCCGATAGAGCCGTCCTTTCAACCGATCGACATCCGCCGGGCGAGCCAATGCGTCCTGATAACAGTGGTAGCGATCGTACCAATCCAGCACGTACAAGCAGCCATCGGGTCCCGTCTTCTGATCGACTGGCATGTGCCACACATCGTTGGCGGTCATGAAGTCGGGACGAGGCTTGGCGAAGTACGTCGAGCCATCTCGCTGCAGCACGTCGACGTTGACGCAGCCACCATGAATGTTGCCCATATACAAGCAGTTGCGATACTGCTCGGGATAGGCATCGCTATCGAAATACTCGATCCCGCAATAAGCCGCCATCTGGTGCTTATGCTTCACGATCGAACCAATCTTCCAGGTATGCGGAGGATACGGCCCACCTTGTCGGTGATAGTAGCCAGTCTCGGTGAGGTGCCACAAATGATCGATCACGCAGGCACTCACGAAGGCTTCACCATTCGGATCAAAAGCGATCCCCCAAGGATTGCTCGTCCCTTCACAGAAGAGCTCGAATTCACGAGTCCGTGGATCGATGCGGAACAGTGCGCAGGTGAAAACAAAGTCTTTCCCGCGATGCTTCACGTGGCTGTGATTGAAGACGCCGTTTAGCCCATACAAGTAACCGTCCGGCCCCCAGGTCAACGAGTTCGGCAGCTCGTGGGTGTCAGTTCGACCAAAGCCGGTCACCACGACTTCCGTCTTGTCTGCCTTCAGATCGCCATCGGTGTCTTGCAGAAAGAGGATATCCGGAGCATTGGCCACCCAAACGCCTCCATAACCAACCGCGATGCCCGAAGGAATGTTCAGCCCCTCGGCAAAGATCGTTACCTTGTCGATCTTGCCATCCTGATTGGTATCTTCCAGCACCTTGATACGGTCGCGGCCGGGACCAGGCTCGAAACGAGGATATTCCAGGCTTTCAGTCACCCAGATGCGTCCCTTCTCGTCGAAGGTCATCGCCACTGGATTCACCAGATCGGGTTCGGCCGCCACGACCTCGACGGAGAAGCCCTCCGGGACGGACATCTTGGCAATGGCTTCTTCAGGCGAAAGGGGCGGACCAGGCACGCCTGCTTGCCGGCGAGGCACAAAGGGTTGATCGCTTTCAGCCGCGAAAGATGGCAAGGCCATAGAAGTCGCCAGAAGCAACGCAGCGACAGATCCGCGCAGGGAAGGACAGGGCAGGGGCATGGACCAGCTTTCCGAGGAGGGGCAGAGGGGGGTGTCAGGAAAGTTTCTAGGCCTAATGTAAAAACTTGCCGGACCGAATCCAAACAGTTCCCTGGCAATTGTAAAATCACTGGGGTTCGTGCAGAAATCGCTACAACCCGACGGCAGTGTGATATCTACGCGAGGTAAGCCGCCGCGATCACCACGCCCAGCACAATCCAGATACCCAGTTGCTGGTCGGATGGCCCGTAGAAGAGAGCGACGCCGAGGCCGAGCAGCGTCAGAGTTGTTCCTAAGAGCGAAGCAATCTTGCGGAACATCTGCACCGATTGTTTTTCCGATGCAACGCGTTTCTCTTCCGCTCGCAGAGGTCCCCATTCTTCTTTTTCGAGTTGCTCTCGTTCGGTCGCGAACAGCACCTTCGATGTCTTCAAGACTTCGACCGCTTCCTGAAGACTCTTTTTATCTTCGGCGGTAACGTAATTGGGGGCACTTAACTCGGTCACTTTATCTTGCAGCGGTCGCAGTTCCGATTGTTCGCGCTGCTCGAACTCTTGTTCTGAAATGCTTCGTTCCGCTGCCAGACCTTCCACGCGGGCTTGATCAATTTGATCGCAACCGCGGGTGAACACGACGCAGAGCAGTCCCAGCAAGATTCCTGACTTGGCGATCTGCATCAGCAGCGTGGTATCGTTTTCGACTTCAGGCGTTTCAACCACCGGCGGTTTCATCGGTGTGGGCTGCAATTGGGTGGAACTGGACGAACTGCCCGAGAAGCTCGAGTCGCTCGACCTTCCCAATCGAGAGCGAAACAGACCATCGATCGTGCGTGCTGGGACCCAATCGGTATAGCCGGTGCACCAGACGAGTGTTTCGCCTTTGATCACACCTTCTTCGGCCAGCTGCCAGAACTTGGTGGCAGAAACGGGACCGACATGGGCATCGTCGACGGCGTAATACCATCGCAATTCAGATTGAGTCGAACTGGACGAGGGCGAAGGCATGCGGGCCGATCCATTCCTACGACAAAGGGGCACAACGAGGGGTTCGGTCACCATTCCTGAACGATAAAACGAGCCCATTTTCTGGAGCCTGGCCCGTTAAATTCGCGTGGGGAAGCTGTCGTCACTGTGGATAAGTGAATATAACGATTAGTTGCAAGGGAATTTACGGCGGTCTAAACTTTCGCCGGATACGGTTCCCCTTGGCAGATAAGACGCCTCTATTCTATCCAACGGCGAACCTGCCTTCCATTGTCGCCTGACAAACTTGAGTCCTCCCCCTTATTGCATCAAGGAATTTGCATGAATACCCGGCATTGCGCGATTGCCATCCTTTTACTTGGTTTTGCCGTTCCTGGTTTCGCTGCAGAAACCGCGAAGGATTGGCCTCAGTGGCGTGGTCCCGATCGTGACGGCAAATCGTCGGCGACCGGCCTGATCTCGAACTGGGAAGATCAGCAGCCTAAGTTGCTGTGGATGGGTGAAGGTCTGGGAGCCGGCTACGCCAGTGTGTCGATCGTTGGTGAAGACCTCTACACCACGGGCAACTTCGACGATGGGCAAGCCGTTGTCGCCTTCGATTTGAACTCGAAGAAGGTGGCCTGGAAGAAGATTCTGACTGACAAAGTTCCTCGTCATGGCTACGAAGGCTCGCGCTGCACGCCGACCGTCGATGGTGACGACTTGTACGTGGTCATGTCGGAAGGAACCGTGGCTCGTTTGAACCGCAAGTCGGGTGACGTCGTCTGGAAGCGTAATCTGCAGGAAGAATACGGTGCCTCGCTGCCGACCTGGGGCTTTGCCGAATCGCCACTGATCGACGGCGATCGCCTAATATGTGGTGCTGGTTCGTCGAAGGCTTTGCTGGTTTGCCTCGATAAGAAGACCGGCAAAGAGATCTGGGTGACCCCACGCGGCGAAGCCGAACTGGGCGACCAGGGCAAAGACGAAGCAGGCTATTCGTCGACGCTGGTCTGTAACGCAGCCGGTCGTAAGCAATACGTCAAACTGATCGGCCGCGGCTTGATCGGTGTTGACGCGAACACTGGCGAACTGCTGTGGTCGTACAACGCGGTTGCCAACGGCACGGCGAACATCCCCGATCCAATCATCGACGGCGATTACATCTTCGCTTCGACCGGCTATCAGACCGGAGCAGGCCTGGTTCATATCCAGAACAAGGGTGGCAAGATTGTCGCAGAAGAGGTTTACTTCCTCGACTCGAAGACCTTCCAGAACCACCATGGTGGGATGGTGAAGGTTGGCGACTACATCTACGCCGGCACCAAGCATAACGCTGGTTTTCCGATCTGTGTCGAAATGAAGACGGGCAAAGTGCAGTGGGGTGGCGACTTCCGTCCCGAAGGTAAGGGCTCGGCCGCGATTCTGTTCGCCGATGGCAACATTATCTATCGCTACCAATCGGGCATTCTAGCTTTGGTGGAAGCCAATCCGAAGGAATACGTCCTGAAAGGCACACTTACCCCGGAATACCAGGAACGGGAAAGCTGGGCCCACCCGGTCATCGTTGACGGCAAACTCTACCTGCGAGAGCAGGATAAGTTGATGTGCTACGACTTGCGTCGATAAGTGCCCCCTTATTGACTAAAAAGTTCAAGGCCCTGGAGTTTTTCCAGGGCCTTTTTTTGTGGCAAATTCACTTGCGCCGTGATTTGCGGGAGTTGAACGGCCTAAAGTGCTAAGGTTATCCTAGAACAGGTTGCGAAAACCTACTCAAAACACTTTTCTCGAAACCATCCAAGCCTACCTCGCGAGAATCCTCCTGATGACAATGAAAACGGTGTGGTGCTGCCTTAGCACCTTGGTAGTTGCGTTTTGCCTTACCAATCTCAGCCAGGCAAAAGAACCGACTGCGACCGATCCTTCTCACTTCAAAGTTGCCGACGGCTTTCAGGTGGAACTGCTCTACTCGGTTCCTAAAGACAAAGAGGGTTCGTGGGTCAGCATGTGTGTTGGCCCAGATGGCAACCTGATCGTGTGCGATCAATACGGCAAGCTATATAACGTCGCCGTGCCCGATGCTGGTCAAAAGGGAGAAGTCACGGTTACGCCGATCGATGTTCAGATTGGTGGGGCCCAAGGTTTGACCTGGGCGTTCGACAGCTTGTACGTGGTGGTCAACAGCGGACAGTTCCCCAGCGGACTTCATCGCGTGACCGATAGCGATGGCGATGGCAAGCTCGACAAAGTGACGCAGCTTCGCAAGCTGAGTGGTGGTGGCGAACATGGCCCGCACGCCGTGATGCTGCATCCTGATGGCGAACACCTGGTGATCGTCTGTGGTAACCAGACCAACGTGACCGAATTCGCTTCGTCGCGGGTTCCTCAAGTTTGGGACGAAGACTTGGTACTGCCACGTATTTACGGTCGTGGCTTCATGCGAGAAAAGATGGCCCCCGGCGGCTACATCGCCAAGATCGATCCAGAAGGCAAAGAGTGGGAACTGCTCGCCGTTGGTTTCCGCAATGAATACGACGCCGCCTTCAATCGTGACGGCGAATTGTTCACCTACGACGCCGACATGGAATGGGACTTGAATACCCCTTGGTATCGCCCAACCCGTATCTGCCACGCTGTGAGCGGTGCCGAGTTCGGCTGGCGTAACGGCTCCGGCAAGTGGCCAGCCTACTACGAAGACAGCACCCCAGGCCTGGTCGACATCGGCCCTGGTTCGCCGACTGGTGTTGCCTTTGGATATGGCACCGATTTCCCACAGAAGTACCAAGACGCTCTGTACGCTTGCGACTGGAGCTACGGCAAGCTGTATGCCGTGCACCTCGAAGCGGACGGTGCGACCTACAAAGGGACGCCTGAAGAGTTCATCACCGGCACCCCGCTGCCGTTGACCGACATCGTCGTTCGCCCGAAGGATAAGGCTCTGTACTTCACCGTCGGTGGTCGTAAGACCCAGTCGGGTCTGTATCGCGTAACCTACGTCGGCGAAAAGACCGAGGACGCAGCTCCTGCAGGGTTGAACGATGCCATGAAACTGCGTCGTCAGCTCGAGGAATACCACGTCTCGAAAGATCCTGCCGGGATCGATCTGGCGCTGGCCAACCTGGGCAACGAAGATCGCTTCATCCGTCAGGCGGCTCGCATCGCCCTGGAACATCAAGACCCGGCCAAGTGGCAAGACAAGGCGATCGCGCTGGATAACACCTGTGCCGTGATCGATACGGCCATTGCTCTGGCCCGCGTTGGTGACGACTCGCTGCGTGGCCAGTTGCTCGACAAGCTCGATACGATCGATTATGCCTCAGCCACCAAACAGCAGAAGCTCGGTCTGCTGCGGGCTTATGGCCTGGTTTTGATGCGAATGGGTGATGATGCCGAAGTGCGTGATCGCTACCTGAAGAAGCTGGAACCGCTGCTGCCGGCCGATTCGCCAGAAGAAAACCGCATGCTGGCCGAACTGCTGGTTCGTCTGCAATCGCCAGTTGCCGCTCCACGCCTGGTGGAACTGCTCGAAGCCGCTCCTACCCAGGAACAGCAGATCGAGTTGGCTAAGAGCCTTCGCCTGCTGAAGGCTGGCTGGAACGACGAACTTCAGGAACGCTACTTCCGTTGGTTCCACAAGGCTGCCAACTACCGTGGCGGTGCCAGCTTTGACCTGTTCGTTCAGGACATTAAGAAGGAAGCTGTCGAGAACCTCTCGCCGGAACGTAAGGCGGCCTTGGCTTCGATCCTCGATCACAAGCCAGATTCCAGCATGCCAACCGTTAGCGGAAAGCCTCGCACCTTGGTAAAGAAGTGGACCGTGGAAGATCTGGCAACCGTTGTCGATCCAGCCACGTTGAAGGGTCGCAACTTCGACAAGGGTCAGCAGTTGTTCGCCGAAGCGAACTGCTTTGCCTGCCACCGATTTGCCGAGCAGGGTGGTGCGATCGGTCCTGACCTGACCGCACTGGCCGGCCGTTTCAGCCCACGTGACATCCTGGAATCGACGATCCTGCCCAGCAAGCAGGTCAGCGATCAGTACCAGGCCATCAAGGTGCTGACCGAAGATGGTCGCGTGGTGATTGGCCGTATCGTGAACCTGAACGGCGACAACATGCAGATCAACACCAACATGCTTGATCCAAACGCCATCACGCACGTAAATCGCAATCAGGTCGACGAAATCATGCCTTCGGAAACGTCGATGATGCCGGAAGGGCTGCTCGATAACTTCACCGAAGAAGAAATCAAAGACCTGATGGCTTACCTGCTTTCGCGAGGCGATCGCACCAACGCGATGTTCTCGGAGAACTAAGCCAGCTGGGCAAGCTCGCCCAGTTCAGCGCATGAAAAAACCACGATGGAATCACCATCGTGGTTTTTTTATTGAGTGCCGAAGAGAGGACTTGAACCTCCACGGGGTTAACCCCCACTAGGACCTGAACCTAGCGCGTCTGCCAATTCCGCCACTTCGGCCTAAGCTGTGTGCTGGAAAGAACTATTTATGCCTCGCAGACCCCATTTGATCAAGGACCCCAGCGACCAAATTTTGTTCTTGATTCCAATATTCGCCAGAAAAACCGCTGCAAGCTGCCCTCAGCAAACCCTAAGGGAAAATCAAGCCGCTTTCAGGTGTGCCTGGCGAGCCGCAATGTTCGCTGCCAGGGCCCGAATCAGGGCCACGATGTTCTCTCGGCCGTATAGCTTCGAGTCCATATGAAACAGCGAATGTTCCAATACATGCTCCAAATCGACACGCCGGAGGTCGCTTCGGTTCAGGTACTGCATGCTCCAATCGGGAAATACCCGCTGGTCAGATTCGCCCAGCATAACCTTGTTGATCACATCGTGGTGGGGGTCTTTTTCGATCGAATCCATCAGTTCGAGAACGGCCTGTCGCTCCCCTTCCAGATACTGAAAAAAGACGCCATGGTCGTAGCAGAGATACCCGGTGATCCCGAGCGCGGCGTTTTTAACCGCAGCTTCCCTTGCTAATCCATCCAGGTCGAGCTTTCCTGCATCGACGGTGCTGTAACTTGCATACGCTAGTGCGAACACTCGAGAATACCTTTCTGGTTTTCGGCGAATGGTATCCATCGCCGAATGGTCCCCTGTGCTCATCTTCACGACGGCCCCAGGCAATTGCAAGCAATTTCGTAGGCACTCAGGGGCAGATGGTGTCCACGAAAATCCTGGAGGTCCTAACGAACACGCGAATCGAAGAATGCGATTTGGCGACTTCCAACGACTTGGTGGCCCACTGGTTGGACAAAGGAAGGCGAAACTAGCGAAGTCGTTTCGTTTGGTTGCGCGCCCGCTCGATCAGCCGAACATTTTATTCTCTGGCCAAAGTCTGGGGAAACCCGTTATCATAAAACTCACTGATCAAAACTCCCTTCCCCACTGATCCCACCACCTGACATGCATTCGACAGAATCGTGTCGGTTCCCTTCCATCCAAGCAGCTATCCCATGTCTCGTTCTCCCACGCGCTGGACGATGATCCTGGCCTCGCTTCTATTGGCGTGGCTCATCCATACCGTCCTCTCCGCTCAGACAATCGATCCTCCCACGTCGGCTCCCTTCGGTATTCAGGTCATCGACGAACAAACCGGGCGCGGCGTTCCCCTGGTCGAACTAACGACTACCAACGAGATCCGCCTGATCACTGACAACGCCGGCTGGGTCGCCTTCGACGAACCTGGGCTGATGGACCAACGGGTCTATTTCTCCGTGAAATCACACGGCTACTCCGTTCCTGCCGATGGTTTCGGAAACCGGGGACAGGCCTTCAATGTCCGACCGGGCGAAACTGGAATCATCAAGATTCAGCGGCAAAACCTGGCGGAGCGACTCTATCGCATCACTGGTCAGGGGCAATTCCATCACAGCGTGAAGCTTGGCAAACCGGTTCCCTGGGAGCACGCCAACCTCAACGGCGAAGTGATGGGCCAAGACTCCACCCAGGCGATCCAACTTGGGGATCGCATCTTGTGGACCTGGGGTGATACGACTCGTCCCTCTTATCCCCTGGGCAACTTTGCCACCTCAGGCGCCTGGTCCAAGCTACCAAGCAAGGGTGGAATGGATCCATCGATTGGAATTGATCAACAATACCTGGTCGACCAGGATGGATTCAGCAAACCGATGTTTGTGAATGATATCCCCGGCACCGTGATCTGGATGCATGGCATCTGCACCGTTGCCGCCCCTAACGGGCAAACGAAGATCCTCACGCACTATTCAATTCGCGAAGGCCTCGGCAAAGAACGCCGGGCAGGGATCGCGATGTTCAACGAGTCGACCGAGCAGTTCGATCAGGTCACTCGCTTCGAAGAACCGGCCCGACTCTACCCGTGCGGACAATCATTCCACCACATCGACGATGGCCAGGAATACATCTACTTCGCCACGCCCTACCCGCTGATCCGTGTCGCGGCTCGCTGGGACGCGGTCCTCGATCCGACGCAGTATGAAGCTTGGACCTGCCTCGAACCAGGTTCCGACCTCGACCTGAGGAACCCGGCACTGACTCGCGACGCGAATGGCAAGCTGCATTATGCCTGGCGAAAGAATACCGACCTGGTTGGTACCGAGCAGCAGCGACAACTGATCGAGCTAGGCAAGATCAAGCCAGAAGAAGCCTGGATTCAAACGGTCGATTACCAAACTGGCCGGAACATCGTATTACATCGGGGCTCGGTTCGCTGGAACAATTACCTCGACTGTTGGGTGATGATCGCGAATGAAATCTATGGCGAGTCGTCGAACCTCGGTGAGGTTTACTTCCTGACCTCCAATACGTTGCCAGGGCAGTGGTCGAAGGCTGTGAAGATCGTCACGCACGACCATTACACCTTCTATAACCCGGTTCAGCACGATTTCCTCGACCAGGATGGTGGACGAATGATTTTCTTTGATGGCACCTACACTCAACAATTTTCTTCAACAAAATCGCCTACCCCCCGCTACGACTACAACACCATGATGTATGGCTTAGATTTGTCCCAAATAACCACCATTTCAGGTGCGATCACCCCATCCTTTCAGGGATCGAAATAAGTTCCTTGGCGAGCTTCCTGAGACCTGTTTCTGTTCGCGATCCTGCTATCTAAGGCCGCTTATCTCCCTAAGCACGCGGGTTTACGCGATCTCGGCGCACCTTAGCTTGCCTCCTCGACAAGTGCTGGTTACGATTCATTGCGAATTAATTTCCTAGCTTCTTATTTTACGCTAGGTACCCTGTCCCCTTCTCATCTAATCACTCGAGGTATCGATGAAGTCCCATCATGTAGTCCGTAAGGGCTTTACGTTGGTCGAGCTCTTGGTCGTGATCGCCATCATCGGCGTGTTAATCGCTCTTCTGTTGCCTGCCGTTCAGCAAGCCCGTGAAGCCGCTCGGCGTATGCAGTGCAGCAACAATCTCAAGCAACTCGGCCTCACCTTCCACAATTTTCACGACACGTTCAATTCGCTTCCGCCAGCGGCTCTGCGAAATGAATATGCCAGCTTCTTCCCGCTGATCATGCCTTACCTGGAACAGAAGAACGTCGTCGACCAGCTCGACCTGGCGTTGCCGATGACCTCCGGGGCCAACAACACCTTTATCAAAACTGATGCCGCTGGTGTTCCAGGCCTGCTGTGCCCCAGCCGTCGTAGTGGTTCGCAGATCTCGGAACTAGGTGCCGCGACCGACTACTGCATCACCGGCAACCGCGAAAGCACCAACGAATGCGACCGTTTGGACGCCGATAACGCGACCCCTGCCCTGCACTACAGTGCATTGGTTCTGGCCAAGGGTGGCAACGTCGATAGCGGCGGCCGTTTGACCGGCTGGAAGTCGCAAACCAACTTCGCCAGCATCACCGACGGATTGTCGAACACTTCGATCCTGGGCGAAAAGTACGTTCCTATCAGCTCGCTGAATCGCCACGCCAACGTGGGTGACGGCACGATGTACTACTGGCACATCGACGACTGGAAGACCTGGATGATCATCCGAAATTCCAAGTTCCCACTCCTTCGTAGCCCGAACATCACGTCGGGCGAATATCGCAAGAGCATGGGCAGCTTCCACCCTGGCATCAGCCAGTTCCTGATGGGTGACGGTAGCGTGCGAAACGTTGCCAACAACGTCAATCCAGAGTTCACCTTGCTCATGGCAGACCGCCGTGACGGCCGCGTGAACAACTACGACCAATAGTCATTTCTGGTCGCTGGCATTTGACAGATACGGGCGGCAACACTTCCGAGCGTTAGCCGCCTTTAGTCCCCCATCCCGTAGGAACTAGAAGGAATGTCCACCATGCGAGTTTTGTTTTTGTCGATCGTCTCTTTGTGTTGTGCTGTGACGATGCTGGGCCTGGTTGGCTGTAGCGGCTCGAACGGTGCGACGGAACAAGTCACCGGTACGGTTACCTTTGAAGATGGCACGCCGATCAAGGGTGGGACGATCGTCTTCGCGTCGCTCGACGAGAACTCGAGCTCGATCGGCTACATCAAGGAAGACGGTACCTACGAGCTAGGCACGTTTTCGGAAACCGATGGTGCCCCGAAGGGACGTTACGAAGTGACCGTCATTGGCAGCAGCGACTACGGTCAAAGCTCGCCGATCCATCAGAAGTTCGCCAACCAGGGGCAGTCTCCCTTAAAGGCCGAAGTCCAAGATGGGCCCAACGTCATCGACTTCAAGGTCGAACGCGCCCGTTAGTCCGTCTAGAACGGATGATGAATGGCTTTCGCGTCGCGAATGCTGGTCTGTTTGCTGTTGGGATCATCGTTGTAGATCCCAACACGCCCCCAGGCGAGCAGCCCGATGAACAGGCAGCAATAAGTCGCGAAAGTCGTCCCAGCCCAACAGAGCAAATTCAAGGTCATCTGAGGAAGCGGCTCGATCGAAGCCGCTTCCGCTCTTCCGACCGCCAGATCGAATACCAATCCGCCGAACGTAAACCCGATGAAGTTCGCCACGATCCAAAGAGGGATCTGCAGGACGAACGATACCACGACGGCGATGATCTGATCTTCCCATGGCAGGGGCATGTCGTCTGAGTGCCGGGCAATGGTTAACACGGCGAGCAGCAGGCTGGGCAACGCCCAACCCAATAAGAAGCCTATTCCAAGAGGCGGCGACAATACCGCAAGCGATAGCCCCATCCCAAACACCAGGCACACCATGAAGCTGAAACCGGTGTAGCTCGATAAGGAATGGTTGCGCATCGTGTGGCCTCAAAGAATAAGAAACACTCTTTGGCCAAACTAGCAAAGCGAATGGGTGACAGCAAGCAAATGAGACGTTGCCTGCAAGGCCTTCTTAACCAGCGCGACGATTGGAATCGGCTGCGTTGTCTTTCTCGTCCGACAGAACGCGAAGTTGTGGACGACTGACATCCATACCACGACCGCGGCTGCGTCCCTGAATGAAGCCACGTTCACTATCGGCCAGGAAGGTCGCGAAGTGCAACGCGGGGCTCTGAGGGAACTCGCGTCGAACCCGCTCCAGGGCTTCGCGGTTGGTCAAGTTCGAGCGGAAGATGATTCGGTAAGCTCGCTTCAGTTCCGAAAGCTGTTCCGGCGAATAGCCGCTTCGCTTCAAACCAATCGTGTTCAAACCAACGACCAGACTGCTGCAACCATCGACCGTGACGAACGGTGCGACGTCCTGAACGACGTGGGCCTGACCGCCAACCATGGCGTTTCGGCCGACACGGCAGAACTGGTGCACAGCGACGGCACCACTGACGTAGGCTCGGTCTTCGATGACGACGTGGCCACCCAACATGACGTTGTTGGTGATGATCGTGTTGCTACCAATGATGGTGTCGTGGCCGACATGGGCCTGGACCATCAGCAGGTTGTTGTCGCCGATGACGGTATTCTTGCCAGGAGCCAAACCGCGATGAACGGTAACGAACTCTCGGAAGACATTGCCCGTACCAATAATGACTTCCCCCAGCTCCACCCCAGCGCGAAGATGCTGAGGAGGTCCGCCGATGACGGCGTGTTCATGGACCTTGTTGTTGGCCCCCAGAGTGGTCCCCTTTTTGATCGACGCAAAGGAGTTAATCTGGCATCCATCCCCGACTTTCGTGTTTTCTTCAATGACGCAGAACGGTCCGATCGTGACATCGTGGCCGATTTCCGCGGTAGCATGAACGATTGCGGAAGGGTGGATCTGAGTCACAGCAAATCCTTTTGCTGAAGGTCGAAGATGGGTATTGCGATTCCAGGGCGACGAGGAAAAGAGGCCATCCTGGCTGTCTGATCCGCGCGTCAACGCTCCTAGATAAGCTATATCGGTAAAATCTGTCTAGCCCGATCGATCGAAACCAATTATTTGCTACGGACTTCCGCTCTAAATTGCGATAGCAATGCTGTGCCAGCACGGTCAATCTTAGCAGTCCCAGGAAGAGGTAGCTGTCCGGGGTCGTGTCAAATCGGGGGCGTTTCCATATAATCTAGGCACGTTCCCAAGCCCATTTTGCGTCTTTTACCACGAATGTGAGACCATGTCTGATACGTCTACCCTTTACAGCGAAGGCGAAAAGCTGCGAGACGAAGGGAAATACGAGGAAGCGATCGAGAAATTCAAAGCGGTCCTGGCCGAGAAACCAGAACACGTTCTCTCGCACATGGCCCTGGCCGTCACTTACGGCAACTTGAACCAGTTTGCCGAGGCTTGCTATCACGCCGAAACGGCCTGCCAGCTCGAGCCAGGTGATCCGTTCAACTTCACCGCTTTGAGCGTCACCTACCAAAAGGCTTTTGAGGTGACTCGCGATCCGGTGTACATCGAGAAAGCAGAGCAAGCCAAGCACCACTCGGACGCCTCCCGAGGCGGGATGTAGTTCGCTCGGTTAGCCATCGATCTGAATGCCAGCGTCGTCGATGTGGTACGGGATAATCTCGTCGGTCGCGGCGCTGCCACGATGCTTGCTGATATAGATCGCTCGGCGGATCTTCGTTCCGTCGAGGATCTTTCCCATATAGATCACGGTATTCGCACCGCTGATCAGGTCTCCCTCGTCCAGGTTTCGCGAGATCAATTGATCGAGCATCGCTTCTTTGGACGTCTGTAGCATCATGCAGCCGATTTCTTCCGTTGCATAACAATGCTTTTCGGCCATCTCGCTGTTCTTACGGAACGTCTGCCGGAACAAGTCGCGAGCCACCCACATCGGGTCTTTTCGCAGCACCTGGTGGTAGACGTACTCGAACAATTCGATCTGAATCGATTCGGCAGGCACGTCGACTGGTTCCAGGCCATCGATCACCACCCGGCGGCAACCATGAGCGAAGTTGCCATACAGAAAGCCAATCGTCGTAGCGAGCTTCTCGTTGATCTGACGCTGCCAGTGACCGAGTTCGTCCCAGTCCATATCGCGCCGCGAGACCCGTTTGCCCTGATAGTCGAAGACGTGCAGCATTTCGCCGCGGGTCAATTCGGTCTCGAAGAAGTTGTCGAGCTCGGGCACCTGGTTCGAGTTAGCCGCGACCGGTTTCCACCCGAACATCCGGTCGGCGTATTCGACATGGCTTTGCGAATCGCCCCGGGTGCTCATATCGAAGAACACCCCTTTGTGACCATCGACAGCCTGACCGGCATGAGCGAAATGAACACCCATTTGGGTTTTGCCGATTCCGGTTGCTCCGATAACCAGAGTCAACGTGCCAGGAATCAGCCCGCCCCCAAGATGGTCGTCGAGTTTAGGAATACCGGTCGTTTGTCGGGCAGCAGGCATGGCACAGGGTCTGTCGGTGGCGCAAGAAACTGGATGGTACAGTTACAGCGTACCAATCCACTTCCCGTCCGCCCAGCAGACCCTATGGCAGGTATGCCTACTCGGAACCGATCGTTCCCTTGGCGGTCGTCTTTACGCGGCACAGGTACATATCTGCAGTCATGTACAACGTACCATCAGGACCAAATGCACAGTTCGCGGTTCGCTCGCCAGTGCTAATTCGTCCCAATTGTTTCCCGTCGGCAGTGACAACAACCACGCCGCCTGGGGCCGTGATCCACAGCGTGCCGTCGGTATCGACCTTCAAACCATCGCAGCTTCCAGGACGCTTGCCCTTCCACTCGGCGGCATCATAAACCTTCTTGGACTCGCCCAGCTTGCCGTCCTCTTGGATCGGAAATGCTTTGACGAAACATTCCTGCGAGTCGGCCACGTACAGCGTGCTGCCATCTGGCGACAATGCGATGCCGTTGGGGCGTGGGCATTCCTTGGTGAGCAGCGTCAACTTGCCATCCTTCGCCAACCGATAGACGCCGCAGTAGTCGAGCTCGGCTTCTTTGCCGTTCAACCCGCCGGGCAAGCCGTAAGGAGGATCGGTGAAGTAAAGATCGCCATTGGCGTGAAAGATCAGATCGTTCGGGCTGTTGAGTCGCTTTCCTTCGTAGTGCGAAACCAGCACCTTGCGTTCGCCATCGACGATCTGCGTAATGTTGCGATCGCCGTGGCAGCACATCGTCAGGTTACCTTCCGGCGAGAATGCCAGACCGTTGGTGCCTGGTTCCTGACCTTCAAACTTCGGCATGCCAGTGTATCCAGCAGGCTGCATGAAGACGTCGGTTCCCTTGCCCGGCTTGTACTTAACGATCCGATTGTTGGGAATGTCGCTGAACAGCAAATACCCTTCCGGAGCCCAGACAGGTCCTTCCGACCACTCGAATCCATCAGCCAGAACTTCGATCTTGGCATCAGGGGCAACCAACTTGTCGAATGCTGGATCGAGACGTTCGATCTCGCCAATCGTCTTTTTCACATCGTCGGCAACAACTGGGGCGGCAATCGCCGCGCATAGAGCGAGTGCGAGGCTGAGGGGGGAAAAACGCATGGGCGGGATCTCCAGGGGGCAGAGAAATTGGGTTGGTGAATGAAGAATAGGGAAATTAATCCTAACTCGCTAAGGCGGGCATGGCAATTAACCCGGTGTCGGGGCGAAAAATTGATAGAACCGGAACGATCCGCCCGGTAAATGTTCGCGATGGCTCTGCCCCATGAAGATCGGCTGACCTCTAATGATGAAGCCGAAAATCGGCCAACGCCAGCCTGATCCGCGAACTTGATCCCAGAGATTCGCACGATCATTGTCAAAGCCGACAGCAAACGCGCGATCTAGGCCGCCTCTTCCTGCAGGCACGTTTCTTCAGTACCGGGGAAGGTGAGGAACGCGATCGAAATCGCTGCCAGGCTACTCAGTCCGATCACCATGACCATGGGCATCGCGGTGCCGTTCGCCGTCAGGCCAATCACCAGGGCCGCGACCGTGCCGAAACCAAACTGACACGCCCCAAGCATCGCGGCGGCTGTGCCTGCGATCTTGCCTTGCGATTCCAATGCTAACACCGCAGCAATCGGCATCACGAACGCCAGCGAAACGATGATCATGAAGAGCAAGACCGAAAGCAGAACGACATTCAGTGCACCGGTCAGTTGTAAGGTGACCAGCAACATGGCGGCCATCGTGTACGCAACCAATCCGGAACGGACGATGTTCTCTGCCTGGAAACGCCCGATCAACCGCGGAGCAATCTGAGCTCCGATGAGCAGCCCAACCGCATTGGTAGCAAAGAGCACGCTATACATCGTCGGCGACAGTCCATACAGGTTGATGAAGATGAACGACGATCCGGTGAGGTATGCGTAGAAGCCTGCCTGGGCCAGAGAAAGAGCCGCCACGTACGGCATGTATTGTCGGCTGAGCAGCAGCCCGCCGTAGTTGCGAATCGCCACCAAGGGATGGCTCGACGTACGCTGGGCTTCCAATCGCGTTTCCGGCAAGGCAACCGCCACCATCACAATGCATGCCAGGCCGAAGAAGGTAAGAAAAACGAATAGCCATTGCCAAGGTGCCACCAGCAAAATAGCCGAGCCGATCAGAGGTGCGACGATCGGCGCCAGCCCCAGCACCAGCATCATCATGGCCACCAGCATCGCCGCCGTTTTGCCACGGTACAAATCACGCACCACCGCCATTCCCACGACTCGTCCAATTGCCCCGCCCAGGCCTTGGATGAAACGCAGCAAGAGCAGTTGCTCTCCGGTTTGCACGAAGGCACATCCCAGCGAAGCGATCGTGAAGAGAACCAGACCGACAAAGATCATCGGCTTCCGTCCCAATCGATCGGATGTCGGTCCATAAAACAATTGCCCCAGCATCAGCCCGCCGAGGAAAGTCATCAGGCTAAGCTGGCCGGTTCCTTCATCAATCCGCAGCGACTCGACAATCTGCGGCATCCCAGGCAGATAAAGATCAATCGACATCGGCCCCAACGCCCCGAGCACACCCAGCACAGGCGCGATCAGCCAAGGTGAAAGCTGCGGAGGAGTTTCGGTCGGGCTCGAGGATTGCATGGCGACTTCAAGGGAAAGAACTTGTCTTTGTCATTTGGAAACGGTATCGTTTCTTAAATAGAACCGTATTGCTTAGCTACCTAAAAGTCAACGCCAATGCCCCTGCGATCTTCCACATCGACGTCTCGCTCTAAACCAGGTCGCCCGCCGGTTTACTCGGAAGAAGAGCGATCGCAGCTCTTGTTGCGGGCAGCCGAAGAGGCATTCACCACCATCGGCTATGGAGCGGCCACCATGGAAGAGATCGCTCGCCTGGCTGGCATGTCGAAGAAGACTCTATACGCCCTCTTCCCTGATAAAGAGAGTCTGTTCGAAGGTGTCGTCGGTTCGCTGGGTGATTGCCCCTGGGAGAATCCAGAAGCGCCCCCTCTCCTTCCACCAGCTGAAGAACTCCGGCGACGCTTGCTGGCGATGGTCACGTTTATCCTCTCACCCCGCCAGATCCGTCTGACACGACTGTTGATCGCCGAAGCGGAACGGACACCGAAGCTGGCCCACGACTTCCATCAACGGGTGATCTCGAAGGGGCGACAGTTTTTGAAAGAGGCGATTCGCCAGGCAGCCGACGCAGGCATCGGCCCGAAGGTCGAAGACTACGAACAGTGGAGCTCGACCGTCTTAGGTGCGGCGTTGGCTCGCCATCATTTAAGTGCCCTGTTCGGCAAAGCCCACCGCGCCCCCAAGGCCCAGGTTGAAGCACAAGTCGACACTGCTCTGCGAGCTTTTGGCTACCTTTAGCATGTCGATTCAAGCGGCATACATGTCACCTGAATTGACACGCCAAACTCCCCATTCAGGGCATTTTCTTGTCGCATTTGCGGGTCCTATCGGCCACAATGGGTAATGGAATGCATTTTGCTTGATGCTTTTTGTAATTTCTTGGCTCGACGAACCTCTTCCCATTTGGCCGACCCATGCAACCACTCCCCTCGCAGCAATTGCCTGCTTCGGACAGCCAATCCATTCCCCAAATCGAAACCTACGACGAAGCTCCGCGCGGGCTACTGAAGCGTTTGGCTCACTCGGCCTACCATTCGGCCGCGTTCCTGACGTCATTCATCTTTCACTTTGCGTTGATCATGGTGTTGGCGATGTTCACGCTGACCAGCCAACAACGCACGCAACCGCTGATCACGGTTATCGAGCCGGACATGGTCCAAGACCTGGATACGTTCGAGATCGAACTCGACCAGCTCGACGTCGTCTCGACCGAGATGGCGACCGCCAGCATGCCGGTGTCGGAAATGGGCATGGCCGGAGAAGCGATCGCTTCGATGTCGGCCCCGGTCCTGCAGCAAGAGGCCCTCGATCCGACCGAGACGGTTCGCGTCGAGCTATCCGACATCGCCATGATCTCAACCGACAGCGATTCGCTCATCCGCGAGATTCCCTCTGGCACGATCGGCTCGGCTCAGGAAGTGGTCTCGAACTATCAGGAAGCGATGGACCAGATCACCCAGGAACTGATCTGGATGATGTCAAAGAACAAGGTTCTAGTGATCTGGCTCTTCGACCAGTCGGAAAGCATGAAGGATGACCAGCAGCGAATCCGCGAACGCATCGGTCGTGTCTACACCGAGATCGGCCTGACGGAAGAAGGCCAGGGCGACGTGTTGACCACAGCGGTAACCAGTTACGGCCAAGGCTTCCAGCAACTCACCCAGGCCCCCACTTCCAACCTTTCTGAAATTCAGTCGGCGATCGATGCGATTCAGATCGATCAGTCTGGCGAAGAGATGGCCTGTTCCGCTGTGATGGAAGCCTTGTCGCGGCATCGTAAGTATGCCCAGATCGCCGATCGTAAGGTGGCGTTGATCATGGTCACCGACGAAAGCGGCAACATGAATGATAACGGTGCCCAGCTCGAAAACGCCATCAAGATGGCACAGCAAATGGACTGCCGCTTGTTCGTGATGGGGCGCGAAGCGATGTTTGGCTATCCCTATGCCCACTACGAATGGCGTCACCCATTCAGTGGTGAAATGCATCTGCTGAGGATCGATCGCGGGCCCGAAACGGCCTACGTCGAACAGCTTCAAACCGATGGCTATGGCAAACGCTGGGATGCGATGACCAGCGGGTTTGGTCCGTACGAACAAGTCCGTCTGGCCAAAGAAACAGGTGGCCGCTTCTTCATGCTGCCAGGGCAAGAGGACGACATCCACTACGTCACCGACCGCAAGTACGACGCCAAGACGATGGACTTCTATCGCCCTGACCTGCGACCTCGCGCCGCCCAGGTTGCCGAGATCAAGGGAGACGCCCTGAAGAGCCTGGTAACGAATGTTGTGTACGACCTGAATCCATTCCAGGAAGACCGCAAGGAAGTGCTGACCATTCGCCATTGGTACAGCAAAGATCCCGACGAAATGGCCAAGCAGGTTCGCAAAGAACAAGCCGACGTGATCCCATACGGGCAATATCTCGACAAGGCAATCAAGGTTCTCGAAAAGAACCGCGACCTGCGTGATGCGTCGACCTCGCTGCGCTGGCAAGCAAACTACGACCTGATGCTCGGGCAGCTGTATGCCTACCGCTGTCGAGCCTATGAGTATGTCGTCAGCAGCGAGATGTTCCTGAAGAACCCAACTCCGCCCGATCCGAAGCGTGAACCTTACATGGAGTTCCGCGGCTGGGAACTACGAACGAACTCGAAACTGGTCGCCGCCGACAAGACGCAGGACGACGCCGATCGGGCGAAGGAACTTCTCACCTTCGTAACCAAAGAATACGCCGGAACCCCATGGGCAACGCGAGCTGCCTGGGAAGTCAAACGCGGCTTCGGCTCTGGCCTGCGTCCGTACTACTTCGATACCCGTCGTCGCAAGAGCGACAAGAAAGTGCCGATTCCGAAGCTGTAATCGGCGCGAGCAAGATGCGACAACCGGCCATCCACTTCTGATGGCCGCGCAGCAAAACGGGGAACGATTGCTCGTTCCCCGTTGGCATTTCTTGATGGACGATCAACTCGTCGACTACGACTTGATCATCTCTTTGACGGTCATGCCGCTTGGGATCATCGGCAGAACATGTTCCTGGTAAGGAACGGCCACGTCCAGCACGTAAGGACCGTCGTAGTTGATCATCTCTTCCAGAGCTGGGATCAACTCGCTCTTCTTGCTGATCGTTGCCGCACCGCAGCCGTAGCCCTTCGCGATCTGAACGAAATCTGGGTAGCGTTCGACTGGGTAAATGTCGTTACCCTTGCCTTCCCATTCATCGTGATCGATTGGGCCGAGGTAGGTGTGAGCACGATTACCAGCCATGAAGCGGTCTTCCCACTGCACCACCATACCCAAGTGTTGGTTGTTCACCAACAGAACCTTGACTGGCAGCTTTTCGCAGAAGCAGGTCGCCAGTTCCTGGATGTTCATCTGGAAACTGCCGTCCCCTTCGATGTCGATGCATAGGGCATTGGGGTTGGCTGCCTGGGCACCCATGGCTGCCGGAAGACCGAAGCCCATCGTTCCCAGACCGCTGCTCGACAGCCACGTGCGTGGCTTCTTGAACTGATAGAACTGGGCAGCCCACATCTGGTGCTGACCAACGCCGACCGAGATGATCGTTTCGCGATCCTGGGTCAAACGCGACAGCTCGGCAATGGCGTGCTGCTGCAGAATGCCTTCGAACTCTTTGTTGTAGGTCAACGGATCGTCCTTCTTCATCTTCTGGCAATGGGCAACCCAGTCCGAGATGTCTTCAGGAGCTTCGACCACTTCGTTCAGCATCTGCAAGGCAGGCTTCAGATCGCTGACGATCGGAATATGAGCCTGCTTGTTCTTGTTCAGTTCGCTCGGATCGATATCGATGTGAACGATCTTGGCGTCCTTGGCGAATTCCGTCAGCTTGCCGGTGACGCGGTCGTCGAAACGAACGCCTAAACCGATCAGCAAGTCGCACTCGCTCACCGCCAGGTTGGCGTAAACGGTACCATGCATGCCCAGCATGTCGAGCGACAGCGGATCGGCGTTCGGGTAAGCGCCCAGGCCCATCACGGTCATGGTGATCGGAATGCCTGTCTTCTTGACCAACTCACGCAGCTCTTCCGAAGCACCGGACGTGATCACACCACCACCGGCGTAGATCACCGGGCGTTTGGCTCGCTTGATGGCGGCTGCGACCTGACGAATCTGTTCTGGCTTGGCCAGACGAGGCTGGATGTTGTAGCCCGGCAGGTTCATCTTGCAGTCCCAGTCAGGCACACACTGTTCCAGCTGAACGTCCTTCGGAATGTCGATCAGCACAGGACCAGGACGTCCGGTCGTGGCAATGTGGAAAGCTTCCTTCATGATCCGACACAGATCTTTGATGTCGGTCACCAGGTAGTGATGCTTGGTAATACCACGACAAACTTCAACGATCGGCGTTTCCTGGAAGGCGTCGCTACCGATGACGGCGCGAGGCACCTGGGCGCTGATCGCGACCAGCGGAATGCTGTCGAGCTTGGCGTCGGCAATCGCGGTCACCAGATTGGTGGCACCTGGACCGCTGGTAGCCATGGCCACACCGACCTTACCGGTCGTACGAGCGATGCCCTGGGCCGCGAAGCAACCACCTTGTTCGTGACGTGGCAAGATCGTGCGGATCTTGTCCTTGTAGCGGGTCAACGCCTGGTGTAGCGGCATGCTGCAACCGCCCGGGTAAGCAAAGAGTACTTCTACGCCATGTCGTACCAGCGATTCGATCATAATGTCGGCGCCCAGCATGACTTGGTTGTTCGTAGCTTTTTCAGTCGAAGTACTCACAGATTCTCTCCGGTGATTGAAACAGATTCCTCGGAATCCAATCGCAAGGCAAACCGATGCCTGATCGCGATTGCCCATCTCCTTCGCAGAAGGCCCTATTGCCATAGAGAGGAAGAAGGGACATTGATCCAAACTATAAGGATAGGCATTGAGGGCCTAGGGTTCAACCGAATTGAGCTGTTTTCGGCACCAAAAAGACACCCGCCTGGGGTGTATGCTGTGACTTCTGGGGGATATTTGACGGATGACCGCACAGAAAACGACTGCCAGCAGGGCGTCTGCAGGTTCAACCATCGAAGCCTAAGGTTGAAACGCCACAAGAGATGGCTACCTGCGGAGGAAGCAGATAGCCATCCCGTGACGATGATTTGGGCTAGTCGGAGAATCGATAGCGGAAAATGCACCACAAGGCCGACAGTCCTTCTTGCCAGCCAACCTTGTTGCTGGCGGCCCAGTTCGGGGTACGGAACTGGATTGGGCATTCAACGAAGCGATACTTCCGCTTGGCCAGCTTGGCGGTGATTTCAGGCTCGAAGCCGAATCGGTTCTGTTGAACTTCGATCCGCTGGATAATGTTGCGGCTGAATGCCTTGCAGCCGGTTTCCATATCGGTCAGGCGAAGGCCAGTTAGCAGGTTCGAGGCGCAGGTCAACGCCTGGTTCCCGAGGCGATGCAGCCACGAATCTTTGTCGTACTTGGCTTCGCTCATAAAACGAGAGCCGTAAGCAACATCGGCCTCGCCGGTCACGATCGGACGAATGACCTGGGCGATGTCTTGCGGCTCGTACTCGAGATCGGCATCTTGAATGACCACCACGTCGCCGGTCACGTATCGGAGAGCCGTGCGAATCGCCGCTCCTTTGCCTTGGTTGCGAGCGTGATAGATGATCTTGAGATCGCAGAAGTGAGCCAGTCGGGTCAGCACGTCGCGGGTTCGATCGGTGCTTCCATCTTCGACGATCACAATTTCCGTACGAAACGGAAGCTGCAGCAATCGCTGGACAACCGTGGCGATGGTTGCTTCTTCGTTAAAGACCGGCACGATCACCGAAAGCTTAAAGTCGGCTGGCAGTGGATAGTCGAGGGAGTCGGTTGGCTGCTGGTTGTCGGTTTCCAGTTCGTCGAGCAATTGCTCGGTTTCGGCCAGACGAAACTCCCAAGGGGCCAGGTCCCAAGGATGGTCGTCGAGATGCTCCCAGGTCGATGCAGGAGAAGTCGAAGGGAAAAGCGTGGTGGTCATGGTTGCCCTCTTTGAGTTGCCGTGCGGATGGCACGTGCCAGTTGCGATGATGGGGTGGCTCCGGCTGGTTGCGATGGAATCGCAGGCCAGGCTACAAAGCCGTGCTGGTTTGCGTTCGAAATCGAACGCTGGTTGGGTGCGACAAATTCAGGCGATTGGGGATTGTTGAACAAGTCGCTTCGTCCCCATACCTGAGCAAGTGAGTCCTGGTACAAAAGGGTCCATCCTGGTACCGACTCCATCGTTTGCTCCGAGTGGGGCTGACCTCGGTCGAGCAATACGAGTGCCGGATTTCCTTCGACCAACGCGGCCGTCGGATTTACCGGAGAGGGCAATTTGCGGAAACGCATTCCTGGCGCGTCACCGAGAATAAAGTCGAAGTGCCGGTCGACGACCGACTGCGGATAACAAGTCCGAAAACGGCCATCGAACTGCACGCTTGAGGCACCATCGACACACCGGGCCGCGATGTAGTACTGGGCCCAGTTGTAAGAAACGATCGTCTTGCCATGCAGGTGATGTTGGTCCATGTATTCGATCGCCGAGACCGGATAGACATCGCGGTCAACACGCATCACGCTGAGCCTTCCATACAACGGCCAGGCAAACATGCCAGCCGCCAGAATCACCACACCCCAGGCAATCGCGGGATTCAGGTTTCGTTGATTGGCATCATTCACTGCCGTCAGTCGATTCCAGGCGGAAACGACATGCGGAGTCACCCAGAAACCACACAGCATTGCCAGAAACGGAGCGTGTCGCTGATGCATGGTGGCCTGAGCGGCAACCAGTAGCATCACAACCAACTGCGTGAAGTCGATCGGTTTCTTCGAGTATGCCAGCGAGAAGCCCATCAGCCCCAACAAGGCGATAAAAGCCATGCTGAACATATCGAGTGAGTACAGCGGATGCCACTCAGTGATCTCTGGCCGAGGCACGCGCAGAGCTTCGAGCATCCACTGGTGAAGTTCATAGCTGTAAGGATTCACCAGCGTGGCGATCACCGCACCAAATAGCATCAAGCTAAGACGACGCAGCATGCCAGAGGCTTCCCAGCCTCGCATCGTGAATGCTTCGATCATTCGGCAGACGAGGTAAACACCCAGCACCCCAACGCCAGCCATGAAGCCGCCATGGGTGTTGGTCCACAAAAAGCAAAGCGGAATCGCCAGCCACAGAAGCCGCATCGACTTGTGGCTCCAGCTACCAGCGTCGGCCGCTTCGCCACGACGTAGCGACTTCAGCCAAGGCAGATTCCAATGTCCCTGCCAACCGACGAAAGCGCGATCGAGCAAAACCAGCAGCAAGGCAAAGAAGCCAAAACTGAACAACTGCGGTCGCACGTTCCAATGATTGGTGAAGTTGATCGCCATCAGCAGCGAGACCACCATCACCGGCAGCGGATACCGGGCAAAGTCTTTCGTCTTCCAGAACGGCACGCTGCAGATCAGAAGTCCCAGCAGCAGCTTCACCAGCAGCAGACCGGTCGGGCCGATCGTGTCGATACCGATCGCCAACGCCAGTTCGCTGAGGTTCTCGTGATTGATCCAACGGTAGCCGTTGGCGGTATAGCTGTACGTTGTCGTTCGCGCGAGACCTTCCTGCAGAGCGTCGCGTCCATACTGCACATGTCCCCACAGATCGGGATCGGCACCATTCGGACTGACGGCGATGGCAACGGCCAACAGCGTGCCTGCGACAATGGCCCAGGCAGACCATGACCGTGGCGAATGGGAATCGTTTTGAGGCGAAGAATCGTGCACAGCGAATACGATTGCGGATAAGGAATAGACAGCCCCGTTTGGTCAACCATAGGACGCTATTCGGGTTGAGATTCCCCGAACCTTGGTGGGAAACCAGAGTCGGGTTCCCGAAACAGAGGCCCTTTCCAGCGGACAATCGCTATGAACGTTACAGCCCTACCCGCTACGGCGATCAACGCACCGTTCATACCGGAACAAGTGCGTACCTTGTCTTGCCGGGCGAGAACCTGCTACGCTGTCGGCTGCTTGTTTCCGCAACCTGTTTTCGAGATACCGCCAAGACTTTTGAACGCTTCACCTGACCCAACCTCGATCGACACCGATGCAGGTCATCGAGTTTACACATCGTGGTCTTTGCCACTTTACGACCTTGTGGTGCATGGCTTCTCGAATCGCTTTCTGTGGAACTGCCGGACGGCGACACTTCAGGCCTGGTTCGACCGGCATGTGACCGATCGCCACCTCGACATCGGTGTCGGGACTGGCTTCTTTCTCGATCGATCTCAGCGGCTGAACTCCGCCAGCCAGATCACGCTGCTCGATGCCAACCAGAACTGTTTGAACGCCTCGTCGAAACGAATCGCGAGACTTCAACCAACTACTGTTCAGGCCAATCTTGCTCAGCCATTTCCCTCCACGCTGCGACGCTTCCGCTCAGCTTCGCTGATGTATGTGCTGCACTGCTTGCCGGGCGAGAAGTCATTCCGCGGCGAAGTGATTCACCGCGTAGCCGCGACGCTGGAACCAGGCGGAATCTTGTTCGGAGCCACGATCCTCGGTGAGCCTTGCCCGAAAGGTCGATTAGGACGTCGCGTGATGGCGTCGTACAATCGCCGCGGGATCTTCGGGAATCAGAACGATTCGCTGGACTCGCTCCAGAAAGCTCTTTCCGATGAGCTACGTGCGGTTGAAATCGTCACCGAAGGATCGGTCGCGATGTTCGCAGGCAGCGTATCCTAGTTGCCTCGCAGATAAGCGCGACGCGGCTCGGTGTTCAGCCAAAAGCGTTGAGCTTCTTTACTGATTTGATCACCGGCGAACGCCTCCGCCTCGCGTTCGTCTGAGAAACGATCGGCAGGCGATTCGATCACGAGTCGAGCAAAGTTGACCGTCTTGGTCTTCACGGCAAACGAACGCGCGGCGGCAAAGGCGAACCGTTCGCCTGGGTAGATCGGTGCGCCGGTCGTTTGAAGTGACCAACGATCCAACAGTATCGGCACGAACCAGTCTTCACTCGATTGCTCATCGACGTAGGCCTGCATCTCTTCTGGCAAAGAACCCAACACATGTCGTGGCACAAACAGATAAGTCCGTCCGACGTGCGAGGCATACAAACCCCACGCAGGCCAAGGATCGCCGATGCCTGCCAGTTCCGAAAGTGGAAACAAAATCACGGCACCACAAATCGCGATCGCGGAACGAATCCGCCAAGGGGAAGCTGTTTCGGTGGACGGTTCTTCAATTCTCGCAGGAAACCAAAACAACAGGATGGCCTGGGCGAAGAAGAAGACATTCCAGAGAAGCACGCCCCAGCTATGGGATAGCCCAAGCGGCCCCAGCACAACAATCAAACCGATGTGCATAGCACACGCGGCAACAACGCCAAGCTTTCTGGTTCTCGGAATGGAGAGCAACACGAATGCGATCAGCTCGAACGCGGGAAAAACGAGAGCAAACCATTTGTCACTGCTCCAAAGATCCGGTCGCCAGGCCATTCCTACCTGGCTGGACAACGTCGCCAGGAAGTCGTTCCCCAGTTCGTTGACGAACGAGGCATTCAGCTTCGAGACCGCCGAGAAGAAGTAGACGCTTAAAGCAACCGCCATCGTCAGTCGTCGAGCCAAACTTCCCGGGACCAGGCCGAAAAAGCAACTCAACACAGCGACCTGATAAGCCCATGGCTGAAAGCGATGCTGGTTCAACAGAAACGTCAGCAAAAGTATTCCGGCCAGCGTCAGCCACAATCGCGAAGCGAATTTTCCTTGCGGTCCGGCGATCAGAAGCGTTGCAGCCACCAGGACCAATCCGCCAGCCAGGATCTGATCGGCGAGCGGCGGAACATCACGCAGAAAGGACCAGACCGGCACGGCGGGGAAGCTCGTGAGATCGATCCATAGCGGATAGGTCGCCGCCATCAACAGCAGCAGGAACAAGGCGACCAGTCGCTGGTAAATGAAAAAGGCTCGATCCGCACCGGATCGAGCCTCGGTCTGTTCGTTCAAGGTGTTGTCCACAAAGCAGAGTCCTACTCAGGGTCAGCACTCTTTTCGTCACTAGACTCCGCCGATTCTTGGGCGGGCTCGGCTGGCTTCGACTCGGCGGAAGCTTCTTCCTTCATCGGTTCGGCGGCAGGCTTCTCCGATTCTTCCGCAGGCTTGCTTTCCATCGGCTTGTCGGCAGGCTCTTCTTTCGGAGCCTCCTCCGACTTCATCTCGCCCGCTTCGGCTTCGGCCTTTTCATCCGACTTCGGAGCATCTTCCGGAACCCATTCTGGTTCCTGGAAATCGCCGCCTGCTTCGGCCCGCAAGATGTCGATCAGCGGGAAGTTTGGCGAGATGTCCTGATCGAAGTGGTTCAGCAATTCGCGGTACTCTTTGATCGAGTCGGCCAAGACATCGGACGAAGCATCTTCCCGCAGTTCCGGGAAATCTTCGTAGATACCGGTCCACAGCTCCCAAGCTTGTTCGTACAGTTCGCGAGCTTTCACGAGGTCGGCCGCTTTGTACGCTTCGTGAGCATCGTAAACCAACTTGCGGGCTTCGACGGTCCGGTCAGTTCGTTCCGACTTGGCTCGGGTCAGCCAGTAGTTGAAGGCAACGATGTCTTTCTGACGATTGATCACGCCTCGCATGAACTCCGTTTCATCCAGCACGTTGGCCAGCTTAGAAGCTTCCAGCACGCCGTCGATATTATTGTCACGCATGTACGCGACGACTTCAAATCGTGAAACGTTCACCGATGGCTCGGCCATGCGGGCGAGGCTCATCTGTTCTTCAGTGCGTTCGGCCTTCGGCGTTTCGATTGCCTTACGAGTCTCTTCCGGAAGCTTCGCGAACTTCTCGGCGTAGACCTTTTCTTTGTACTGACCGTAGGCGTCGTCGAACTTCTTACCGACTTCTTCGATTTCAACTTTCAGACGATCTGCGTCGTTCAGCTTGATCGGAATACCATAGGTCGAGGGCAACTCGTGGTCGCCATATTCACGCCATTCGTCATAAGCTTGAGCCCAAGCGGCCTGAGCTTTTTCCGAGATGTTGCCTTCTTTTTCGGCTGCTTCGCCGAAGTTCATCAGACGCTTGGCGGGGTACTGATAGAAGATCGTTGGCGACATCGCGCCGATGCTGCCCAGACCATTGTCGACCACTTCCGTCGCCCATTGGTCCCACAGACGAGCAACCAGCCAGTTGTCTGGCTTGCCCTCTTGAACCCCTTCGGCACCTTCGACGACCGAGTACTTCGTTCCTTCCAGATGCTTCTGAATTTCTTCGTGGAAGATGTCGTCGTCCGGGAAGATTTCGCGGTACTCCTTCTTCTCGTCGGCGTTGCCGAACTTGTTGCCGAAGAAGTGACCGATCGAATTCATCATGCGGGGTTCGTTGTAGTTGTACTCGGTACCATCCATGTGATAGTTGATACCGCGTTTGACCCACAGATAACGGTGCTTGTAGTTATCGAACTCGCGGGAAACGTTGTACGACAGGTTCCAAGCCTGAAATTCCCAAACCTTCAGCAAGTGCGGATTCAAGTACGAGATGGTTTTGGCGGTCGCCTCCATCAGGGTGTACTGTTCCGTCTTCTGATATTCATTCAGGTTGCTCCACAGGAACGTGATCGCCACACCGTCCAAACCAAGCAACGACAAACGCATCGCTTCACTCGCGGGGTCGACTTTGCCCAGCTGAGCGTCCGAGATGCGATATTCGCGCCGCATTTGAGCGAGCATACCGCCAGGCTGATTCGAGGTTGCTGGTCGGCTGATCAACGACACCGCGATCAAGATCACGATGATGCAAACGCCGTAAACAACCTTGTGCTGAAAAGATTTATTCTTGCTCATGCTGCGATTTCTTTCGATTTCAGAAAGAAGTACCCGACCGCGACCAGCGCGACGAGGAAGCCGAGGACGGTGATGAATTGTTCTGCCACAACGGCTCCTGGGATGTTGTAACCATCCACCACGAAGCCTTGGGTATCGAACATGCTGTAGTCAGGCAGCATGTTGACGAACGCGTAAATCATGAAGGCGAAGACCGTGTCGATCGCTTTGACCACGTCGACCCAGATGGCACCTTCCAATTCGGTCATGATGTTCTTCTGCGTGTATAGTCGCACCATGGCCTCGGCCGGACCACCCCCGTACCAACCGGTCTTCTCGTTGAAGATCACGTTGCGGGCCAGGCCTTTCACATCGTCCGCGATGCTACCGTAGCCCAGAGAGAGGAACGAGGCGAGCAAGGCGACCGGGCCATTCAGGAAGGTGCTGAACACCAAACCGAACGTGATCACCAGGACGACCTGCAACCAGATACCGACATAACACTTGACGTAGTTCAGCAGGAAGCTGCGATTGTCTTCCAGGACGTAAACCGTGTTCTGAGCGACACCAAAGTACTGGCCTGGCTCGGCACACTGGATCCAAAGTTCCAGACGGCCACCATCCTGCGTTGACAGATCTTCCAACAAGTCGAGTTCCGGCTTGTCGCTATTGGCTTTGAAGTTGGATAAGGTTCGCGGGATGTAATGCAGGTCCGATTCTTCCGACGCGGTAAACGGAATCGCAATGCTTCGTTCGCCCGTTTCAGGGTTCTTGAAGTAGAAGTTACCGCGAATACCTTCGGTGATCGTACCTTTGTAGGTACGGAAGACACTCAGGTTGAATTCGAGCGGCAGCATCTCTTTGGTTTCGTCACCGTCGACCACTTCGGCGAACATGCCGTCGTTCAAGTCTTCAAAGGTGAAAACCGCGGCACTGAACGTACCACCTTCGATGTAGCTGAAGTATTCCCATTCCTTACCGACGTTGATACCACGTGGGGCGGCGTTCTTGCCGGAGCGATCGAGGAAGCGAACCGAACCGATGTGACGCACACGGGCCTGGAACATGTCGTTCGGTCCGCTCAGGACGTACTTGTCTTCCGGGCCGCCGTTCTCGTTGATAGTCACATCGTGACGATGTTCGTGGACGCGATCGATCTCGGCGGTGTCGTTCGGATAGATAGTAACCGCGTGCTTGTGACCGGCGGTCTCGGTCGTTTCGCCGATCAGGGTTCCGTTCTCGCCCTGGACCAGCTGGTCAGCGTTGACGTAGTGCTTGTGGCTGAAGCCCTGCATCAGGAACAAGTACGAAACGAAGGCCATCGCGAAGAGGACAATCGTACCGACGCCCACAAAACCGAACAAACGACCGAGGAACAATTCACTCGGCAGAACGGGCTTGGTGTAAATGGTGTAGATCGTGCGGCGTTTGATATCGTCTGGCAGGCTGAACACGCTGAGCGCGATCACCAGCAACAGCACCAACCACTTCGGGAAGGTGAGTACAAACGTCAGGTACAAACGGACCGGCTGTTCGGCACTTGGGTTGATGTACCACCCGGCGAACAACAGCACGACCATAAACAAAGCGAAGACGAGCAACGCCTTCTTGCGAATCGCTTCCTGAAACGCGAGCCAGGTCATTGCCCAGACACGGCGAGGCGAGATCGAAAGCAGTTCCGGCACCGATTTCACAGCGGTTCCGAACACGGCATAGAAAGCCTCGAACGGACCGTTACGGAAAACGGAGACGATAAACCCGAATACGAGCCCGGCCAAAATCAGAATGACCAAGGCAATCAGGTAGGTAAGCAATCCGCCGAACTGCTCGCCCGGGATAGGAAGGAGCCACTCGCTTAGCGGCTGAATATTATCTTCGATCCCCATGGTGATTGTTTCTTACTCGAAGGTTCGCGTGGAAAGGAGGGCCAAACGGGCTGAACAAAGGTTCTACGAACGATCCGAACCGGCACGGCGGCCAGGTCGGGCTTCGCTTTCGCGGACAATGTTCAAGAAGAGCTCTTCGAGCGTCGTCGTTGGGTTTTCGACCGAGATGTTCTCGGCGTTTTCCCGTTCGAGGATGGCTCGGATCTCAGCCTTCGCTTCTTCGCTGACTCCCTTGGCACGAATCTGGGTTTCGTCGCTCACCTTCAGCAAGGCATCGACACGGCCCAGTTCCTTCAATTCACCCTGGTGCAGAATGGCGATTCGATCGGCAACGTCCTGCAAGTCGGCCAACTGGTGGCTGGTGACCAGAACGGTCTTGCCTTCATCCTTAAGTTTCAGGATCAAGTCCTTCATTTCACGAATACCGATCGGATCGAGCCCGGTCGTTGGTTCGTCGAGGAAGATCAGCTCTGGGTCGTTGATCAAAGCCTGGGCCAGACCAATACGACGGGTCATACCTTTCGAGTATTCCTTCAGCTGACGCTTGGCAGCCCACTTCAGACCCACCATTTCGATCAGGTCGTTCACGCGTTTCTGGCGAACGTCGGCTGGCATGTTGAACAGCTGGCCATAGAAGTTCAGCGTTTCGCGGGCATCCAGAAAGCGGTAGAGGTACGACTCTTCCGGCAGATACCCGATGCGTTCCTTCGTGGCGATGTTCGTCGGATCTTGTCCGAAGACAAGTGCCTGACCACTGGTGGGAAACAACAGCCCCAGCAACAACTTCATCGTGGTCGACTTGCCGGAACCGTTTGGTCCTAACAGACCAAAGATTTCGCCGCGACGCACTTCAAGGTCGAGTGCTTTCAGAGCTCGGACTTTTTGACGCCCCCAGAAGTCGCGGTAGATCTTGGTCAGATTTCGCGTCTCGATGATGACTTCGTTGTTGGACGAGGGAGCGGACGATTGCGGTTGAGTGTCTACCGATGCCATGGAACCTGTTTCAAGCCACGGTGATGGTTGGTACGAAAGAGATAAGATGAGGAAAATAGTGAACTGCTTCGGGCGATCTTGCGCCAAAACAGTCCGATATCCCCTGTCTACGCAGCGGAGCCAGCTTGGTTCGGCTAGCTCTGCCTGCTTTTTCTCTCGCCTTCTTACGAAGCGGAAAGAACTTAAGGGAAAAGTCCGACTATAAATGGGGCTTCCCCCAGTGACAAGGAACCAAACCTGGGCAGTTTGGTGACTTCATGGGATCTTCCCCTGTTATTGTCCGCATTCTACCGCTTATGCGGGCTCGAACTGCGATTTACGTAGCCACACCTGCCCCACACGATTGAGGGGATTTTGTTTACGAATCCTCAACGCGTCGCGGCTGCGGAACAATGCTGGTGGACTGGGGTATGTAGCTAACAGGGACTTGTCACTTATTAAAGCCTACTGCACTGGCCTCTGCCGAAGCGGCTCGATTTGTGTGACGAGGTCGCCAGCGAACAAAATAACGTCAAAAATCGTGTCAAAAACACTCGGTTTGAGGAGTCAACGCGGGTATCATTCATGTACCTAGCGTGGGGGAGCGTTCCGCTTGTCCCCAGACCTCCTGCCTAGATTTCTCAGGGATCGCCTCGAAATGAATCGCCGTTCCGGTTTCACGCTTGTCGAATTGTTGGTCGTGATCGCAATTATCGGGGTTTTGGTCGGTTTGCTGATGCCTGCGGTGCAACAAGCGCGTGAGTCCGCTCGTCGTATGCAATGCACTAACAATCTCAAGCAGCTTTCGCTGGCCACCCACGTCTATCACGATACCTACGACACCTTCCCACCTGCCTGGGATGGCACCGGTCAATGGTCGGGCTTAGCTCGAATCTTGCCATTTATCGAACAAGGTCCACTGGAAGCCGCCATCAATTGGGGAACGTCTTACACGGCCTATCAGTCGAATGGCTCGGCTGCGAATATTCTGAATGTCGGGGTGCCCCTTCCGGCGATCGAGCTCGACATGTTCAAGTGCCCTTCGGAAGTGAACCTCCGAGCGGTCGACGTTACTGGCGATGGCGTGCCGGACCATTTCCCCTCGAACTATGCCATGTCGCACGGCACTTTTTTGGTCTACGACGGAGCCCAAGGGGGTGACGGGGCCTTCGGTGCGAACCGATTCACGCGGATCTCCGAGTTCGTCGATGGTACCAGTAACACGATGGCCCTTTCGGAAGTGAATAGCTTCACGCGGTTTTATCAGGGTTCCGAGTATGACAACTCGCTGACCAGCCCGCCGAGCCTTTCGGACGTGGCAGGCCTGATCAACGGTAACGTCACTTCTGGCACTGCCCCCAGCGGGCATACCCAGTGGGTCAGCGGTAACGTCCAGCAAACGGGATTCACGGCGTTCTTTACCCCGAACACGATCTTCAACATCGATGGGCGTCTGCAGCCAGCCGACTTCGTGAACAACGGCGAAGGCGCAGGCGATGTGGCAGACAATCCCTGCATGGCCGCGGTGACGGCTCGCAGCTTCCACCCTGGCGTGGTGAATGTCGCGTTTGTCGATGGGAGCGTCAGCAAAGTGACCGAAACCGTCGATCTGAACGTCTATCGCACCGTTGCCACCCGATTCGGTGGCGAAGTTTCCCTCCGCAACAAGCTTTAAGATGCTGGCAAGCCGTGCGGCTTGGGTAGGAACTTCAATGGCAGTTTGTACAAATTGCAATCCTTACAAACCCGATTGCTAGCACTTTCGGGCCACAGATTTTCTTTATCGCCGTAACATACACATGTGAAGTGAGTTACGGCTTTCTTTTTAAAATCGCATCTTCCATTGGCACGCAGGATGCGACTAGCTCAACCAAGCTCGTACGTCCGTTCCCTGAAACAGTCGTGCAATCCTCCAAAAAGAGTGTGTTTCGTCTGTCCAACGAAATACATTCCCGTTTCTGACAACAAACGTCCGTCTCCTGATCCCTGGCCGGTTTACTTCCCGCAGTGAACCGGCCTTTTTTATTTCGAACCTGGGACAATCAGTTTGCTACTTTCCACACGGCTACAGCGTCGCCCAGGCAAATACTCCATTTAGCGGAAATCTTTTTCCGTTAAGATAAAGGGAGCTTCAGGCCACCTTTTTGCTGACTTTCTGGGAAAGCCACCTCGTTGGACGCCAGTCAAACCGCCCCCGACTCGCCCCTTTATCAGGAAGCGCTGGATTATTTGTTCCAGCGAATCAACTACGAGCGGACCACCGATATCCCTTACCGTTCCCGCAGCTTCAAGCTCGACCGGATGCAGGCCTTAATGGATGCTCTGGGAAATCCCGAGCGTCGATTGAAGATCGTCCATGTGGCTGGCACCAAGGGAAAAGGCTCGACGTCGGCCTTTCTGTCGAACATCCTCTGGAAATCAGGCTATCGCGTCGGGCGATTCACCTCGCCTCACCTAGAACGCCTGGAAGAACGGTTCTGGCTCAACGGCGGCAACTGCTCGGCGGAAGACATCGTCCAACTGGTCGACACCATTCGTCCGATCGTCGCCGAGATGGACGAAACGGCGAACCCGGACGATCGGCTGACCTTCTTCGAAATTACCACCGCGATGGGCTTCCTGCTGTTTGCACAGCAAAACGTCGACTTCGCCGTGATCGAAGTGGGCCTGGGTGGTCGACTCGATTCGACGAATGTCTGCCAACCTGAACTCTGCATCATCACCAGCATCAGCCGAGACCACACTGCCCTGCTGGGCAATACACTTGCCGAGATCGCAGGTGAAAAAGCTGGCATCATCAAACAAGGCATCCCGGTTGTCAGTGGTGTGACCGCGGACGAAGCCCAGACCGTTATCACCCAGGTTGCTGCCGAACACGAAGCACCGCTCTTTCACCTGGGCGAGCAGTTCCAAAGCCGCGTGGTCGAAGGTTCGTGGCAAGAGACGTCCCACGGGGCACTCTTTCAACAAGCGTTCGACTTCCAGTGGAAGTCCGAGAAAACCGAATCGTTCACCCTGCGAGTGAAAGGGGATCATCAGATCGCCAACGCAGGGCTCGCTGTTGCAGCCGTTCGTTTGCTGAACGATGCAGGCCACACCGTTTCCACGGAAGCAATTCGCGAAGGTCTGGCCACCACTGCCCTGCCCGCCCGGATCGAATGCCTTTCGGAAAGCCCGGTCGTAATCGTCGATGCGGCCCACAACGATGCTTCGGCCGCCGCACTGGTAAGTGTCCTTCAAAAGCACTTCCCGAAGGCGCGCCGTCGCATGGTTTTCGCCTCAAGCGGCGACAAAGATCACGCGGCCGTGCTGGGGCAATTGCTGAAAGCGTTCGACAAGGTCTGGCTTACCAAGTATGGCTTCAGCCCACGAGCGACGAGCCCTGACCAGTTATTCGCGATCGCTGAAAAGATCGCCCCGCAAGCAATGCCCTCGATGGTAACGACGGAAGACGCGAAGGCAGCATTTGACGAAGCTCTTTCCGAAACGGCAGCGAATGACGTGCTGGTCATCACCGGCTCGTTCTTCATCGCGGCCGAATTCAAACGCTTTTGGAGCGAGACGAACGCCAATCACAACGCGGCCACTTCGACCGCAGCTAACTAGCGTTACTTCCCGGTTCGTGGAATGACGCCATCCCACTCGGCTGGCGGTCGCTGCTGATGTTGTTGTATGAATTGCGTCAACCACTTGCCTGGCCCAAAGCTGCCAGGGATATCTTGAAGTAATCGCCCGACCGATTGCCAGTCGCCATCTTCAAACTGAACGAGAGCCTGAGAAAACGTCGGCACCCAGTCGTGGTCGCCGGTGTTCACGGTGAAAACTTGGGTTGGATGCCGGAGACCTGCCAGGCGAAAACACCCCAGCCGGACGAAGGAACTGGGCGGCATCGACGGATGGCACTGCAGTTTGGCGACCACGTTCTCGTCCAGCAGCAGCGGAATGCCCAGCGGTTTGGTAAGTCCCTCGATGCGCGAGGCAAGGTTCACGGTGGGACCGAACGCGGTGACTTTAACCTGATCTCGACTTCCGATCATGCCTGCGACCGCCGGACCGGCTGCCATACCGATCCCTGCCTTGGGTGCCGATTCTCCGCAAAGGAAGTCTTTCCCGGCCAACTTCTGTACCAACTCCCACGCGGCCTGGATCGCTCCGAGTGGGTTCTCTTCCATTGGAACCGGCCAGCCCCAAAAGCCCATCACCGCGTCGCCATGGAAGTCGCCAATCACCCCCTGTTGCGCCAGGATCGCCGACGTAATCAGGGACAACGTTTCGCTCGTCTGATTCAAATACGGAATCAAGCGATCGAAGTGTTCTTCCGCCGCGGAGGTGAATCCTCGCAGGTCGCAAAACATTACCATCAGTTCCGCTTCACGTGGCGCGAGGAAGCTTTCCAGGTCGGTCACAACATGATCGAGCAGCCCCGGCGTAAAGAACTGGTCCAGCTGCGACTGACGACGTTCGAGTGCCAGGTTGCGAGAGAGATTCGCGAAAGTCGAACCGACAAGCTCGGCAAATTTGATGTCGTCTTGCAGCAGTTCGACTTCCGTCAAGTTGCCATCGAGTTGTGCTCGCGTCCCCGAGATGTACAGCGCCGCCTCTTGATGCAACTTGATCTTCAAGGGAATGCACATGGCCCAGTCGTGCCCGGCGACCTGGGTATAGTCAGAAGCATCGCTGTCGGAATCGACCGGCCAAACATGCAGCACGCACATTTGCGTCTTCGTTGCGTTTTCAATTAACCCTTGGCTGCATCCACCGGGGGTCGAGATCCCATCGCGGCTATCCCACGCGACCGGCATGTAGGTGGCGACTTCGCTCTTCTCTTTCTCTAGCAGCACGACGTCGGTCGAATGGGGAATCCCTTGCAATAACTGCTGAAGCATGATCGTCAGTAGCTGCTCGTGGTCGGTCGAAGCAGTCATCTTCGAGACCAGTTCGGTCAACAGTTCGATCCGGCCTGGCGTCTTGCGGAACGAGGTTGCCCGAATCTCTTCCGGCCGAATGGTCACTTCCGTCTTGGGGCTTCGATGCGGCAATGGCATCGTCGGCTCGCTGTTCTCCAGCAGAAACTCGGTGTGCCCGATCACGAAGTGCTTGCCAGGGTCGAGCATGAACGAGATGCGAGGCCGGGAATCGTAGAAGACCGGATTGACCGCTTCCTCAATCTTACGGACCTCGAGTTGAACGCCATTCCAGGTCAGCGAAGCATGTTTGGACGAGACCTGTTTATCCCATGAGACAGGAAAGATCGACGTCGTTCGCCCGACGACAAACGGCTGGTTGGGGACTAGTCGACGCCGCCATCGCTGCGAAGAGAGCGTATCTCGGGCAAACAGTTCGGCCATCTAGCTCTCGATATCAGGGATCGACGCCCGTCTTCGAGGGCGCGACGATCGTCGTTAATTCGTGCGGAGGAATCACGCTGCCAGTATCGCCAGTTGCCATGGCTCCCTTCGGCACACGCCGCAGAGCCCCCCACACAAAATACCACAACGTAAGAACGACGAGAACAATCAGCGACGCCGCCAGGACCGCCTGACGTGAAAGCTGGTTCCCCAGTTCATAAATTGGCTTCACCGCGAACGAGTGATCCTCTTGCACAACGACCACCAAACCAGTGGCCCCCTTCACGTTGATTGGTTTGCCTGGACGATGTGGCAGCGGGACTTCTTTCGCGGCGAAGATCCAGTTTTGGTCGTACTCTTTCCCAAGTTCGTCACCACCCAGCGGATCTTTACCAACGACGGGCTTCCCTTGCTTGAACTTTGCGAGCTTGACCCGGTAGCGATCTTCTTCTGAAAACCGGATCGGAACCTGCTGCTGCTTCTCGAGCAACTGGTCAAACAGCGGATGCTGTAGAATCACGCCGTTGGTCGGGGCATCGCGCCCATCGACAAGCACAGCGAATTGATGCTCTGCTGGTTCCAAGCTGGTGAACTTGCCGACATCGATCGACATCGCGACCACAGCCACGATCTTGCCTTCATGCCGCATCGGTGTCGCCATACCAACTTTCCAGGTACCTGACGCCGTACTATGAAACACCGCGGAAAGATGCGTTGTCTCGTCGGGCGATGGCGTAGGAGCGGTTGGGGAAAGATCTTCGCGACCACCATGGAAATAGGTGCGGTATCCAAAATAGCCACCGATAGGGGAAACCGACGGCTCGAGATCGAATGACGACGCCAAGTGAAATCCCTGGGCATCGGTCACGAACCAACTCGCCGTGTTCTTCTGTGATGGCAGTTCGAACTGATCGCGAATGCGTTTCTGAAGCGGCTCGCGATTGGGGTGCTGCTGGAATGCAATCCGGTCGGGCGTTTGATCCCGCCCCGTTGCGCGAACTTCGTGTAACCTGTCCAATATTGGCTTGAGCTCTGGATCTTCGATCGTTTGCACCACCAGCTTGATGAACTCTGGATCGCTGGCGAGTCGCTCGACTTCCTCAAACCGGGCATTGATCGCGTTCGAAACATTCGTCGCGGCCAACTCAGCGGCGAACTGATTGCTCTCGTACGCCTTCGAGATCATGGCGTGCTCGGACGTCAGCATCGCCGTCTGGTAGTTCTGCCAACCAAAGAACAGACCAATCATCAACAACAAGGCTGGCCCCAAAATCCCCAACAAAAGCAGCGGGCGACGATATCGCTGACGTTCGCGTTCGTTAAGGGCTTCGAGCACCTCTTGAACGTTGTGGAAGCGATGTCGCGGGTTCACTGAGACCGCGCGATCGATGATCTGAATCAGTTCGCGATCGACACCTGGGATCTTTCTGTGTTCTTCGGGTGGGGGCGAAGTGGCTATTACGTGGCGGTATTTTTCCAACCGTTGTCGCAGTCCACGCGACGAATCAATTTCACCGACACTGGAAGAAGAGCGAAACGGAGGCTCACCTACCAGCATCGTATAAAGGAGGGCTCCCAGGGCGTACACATCCCAGCGAACGTCAGGCGTCGCTTCGATGTCCGCTTGTTCCGGAGCCATGAAGAACAGCGTTCCCAGCGCAGGTCGTTGATCGTGGGAAAGCCGAGATTGGCCGAAATCGGCGATCCGTGCCTTCCCGTCCTGATCCAATAGAATGTTGGCAGGCTTCAGATCACAATGAAAAATGCCCTTACCATGGGCATGGAGAAGGCCAATTACCACATCGCGAAAGATGTTGATGGCTTCCTCGACCTGCATGGCTCCGCCCCGACGGAGGCGATCCTCCAGCGAGCCATTGGGCAGATATTCCATGACATAATAGGGAGGCTCTGCGTTCCAACCTACTTCCAAAAGCTGCACGACATAGCGATCTGCGGAAAGAAAGACGAGTTTCTCGACTTCCGCGGCCACCATGCTTTCATCGAGCGACCCTCGATGGTGGTAGATTTTGATGGCGACCCGTCGCCCAGTGTTTTGTGCGGTGGCAACCCAGACTTCGCCATACGCTCCACGCCCCAGCAAAGAATCGAGGTCGTAGCCCGGGATCTCGCACGGAGGCTTCCCCTTGGGACGGCTGAGATTTTTCGCCGCGCTGAGTTGTCCCGGGGTTTGTCGTTGCGTTTCGTCCAGGCTCATAGCATCGCAAGCAGGGGAAGGTTGGAATGATCGCCTCATTTTACGGCCAATTAACCTCGGAACCAATCGTTACCAACCGCCAGATTTCCTCGACATCGTGAAAAGCGTTACGAGGGTTTTCTATTACCGGCGAAAAATGTTGACGACGAAAGGAAATTTTCATGCGTAATCTTCTCCGACACCTGCGTTTGCCTGCGGTCGCCATGCTGCTGCTGGCAGGTGGCACGTCGGTCTCGCTTGCCCAGACCAGCGAAACCACCGAGCCACTCGACGGTAAAGAAGGGCGACCACTGGCCATCGGAGAGTTTCGACCCGAGCCAGCGATGAAGGTTCGCCAGACAAACCTCACGCACGCCAAATTTCCAGTCGTCGACGATCACACCCACTTCCGCTATCGCCTGAAGCACTCGCCTGAACAACTAGACGATTTTGTCGGGGTGATGGATCGCAACAATATCGCACTATGTGTGAGTCTGGATGGTCGCCTCGGCGATGACTTCGACGATCACGCGAAGTATCTGTGGACGAAGTACCCCGATCGGTTTCTGATCTACGCCAATATTGACTGGCAAGGAGAGGGGGATCCGGACAAGCCAGAGACATGGGCCTGTCAGCGGCCCGACTTTGGCCGTCGCATGGCGTTGGAACTTGCGGAGGTGAAGAAGCGAGGTGCCAGCGGGCTGAAGCTCTTCAAGCAGTTTGGACTTGGCTACAAAGATGCCGACGGTTCGCTGCTGAAGATCGACGATCCACGGTGGGACCCGATCTGGAAAGCCTGCGGCGAACTAGGGCTGCCGGTAATCATTCACACTGCCGATCCAGCGGCATTCTTCGAGCCGATCGACAACACCAACGAACGCTGGGAAGAACTTTCGCGGCATCCTGACTGGAGCTTCTACGGCGACCAATTTCCGTCGCGTGAAGCGCTTCTGGCGGCACGCAACCGCGTGCTTGCTCGTCATCCCGAGACGACCTTCATCGGGGCGCACTTTGCGAACAACTCCGAAGACTTGGCAACGCTATCGCAGTGGCTCGAGCAGTATCCGAATCTCTACGTCGAGCCTGCCTCACGAATTTCAGAACTGGGTCGCCAGCCCTATACTTCCCGCGAGTTCATCATGAAGTACCAGGATCGGATCTTGTTCGGTACTGATGGACCATGGCCGGAACAGCGGCTGCACTACTACTGGCGGTTCTTCGAGACCTTCGACGAGTACTTCCCCTACTCCGAGAAAGTCCCGCCACCGCAAGGCCTGTGGTACATCTACGGAATTGGCCTGCCTGACGAGGTGCTCAAGAAGATCTATCATCAGAACGCCGCAAAAGTGATCCCAGGGGTTGAAGAGAAGCTGAAAAAATACATGGCCCAGCAAGAAACAACGATCGAGCCATGAAACCACGGCACGTTTGAACGATCGGCCACCTCCTTCGTAGAACAAATTGATCATCGCCCGGCAAACATCGTCAAATCGAGGTTTGTCACCGATTGCGACTGCGATACATTGGGCGAGCCCTGGCCGCAGCGCTGCGTCTGCAGTGCTAGCAAAGGCCGAAATTCACGGAGGAGATTTAGAGATGTCCCGTTACCCGTCACTCATGCTGGCGACACTGACCCTGTCGCTTCTTTCTGTTCATAGCGTTCTTGCTCAGCAAGTCTTTCCTGGTGCCCAAAGCCGCGAAGACGTGGTGGTCCGCCAGTCGACCGCCGTGCTGAATGAAATCATGGCCATTCCTGCCAGCGGCATCCCTCACGTGATGCTCGAAAAGGCGGAGGGGGTCGTTATTATCCCCAACATGATCAAAGGGGGTTTCGTCGTCGGTGTGCGACATGGTCGCGGTGTGGTGCTGGTCCGCGATGAAAACCGTGTCTGGCAGCCACCTCAATTCGTCACCATGACCGGCGGGAGCGTCGGCTGGCAAGCTGGTATTCAGGCCACCGATGTTGTACTGGTCTTCCAGACCAAGCAAAGCGTCGAAGGGCTTTTGCGGGGGAAGTTCACCATTGGTGTCGACGCCGCTGCGTCCGCAGGCCCAGTGGGACGCAACGCCTCGGCCGGTACCGACCTTTCGCTGAAGAGTGAAATCTACTCGTACAGCCGCAGCCGTGGTTTGTTCGTCGGGGCCTCGGTCGATGGAAGTTCGCTGCAGATCGACACCACCGCGAATCGCAACTACTACGCCAGCACCGGCCTGACGCCGACCGGTCAGCAAGCCACCAACACGCCAGTTCTGCCTGCTTCGGCCGCGGAACTGCTGCAGACGATCACGCGTTACTCGGACAATCCTGTGCTCGAACCACAGCCGAACACGGTCTATCCAAACGCCACGCCAACGCCTGCCGCTACCGAAATGCCTGCGATGGTGCCCCCTCAGAATGGTATCGGCATCGATCAGCTCCGCATGGAATTGGCCGCCGCCTCGAACCGGCTTGGCAGTGTTCTCGACGAACAATGGCGGGGCTACCTCGCCTTGCCGAAGCAAGTTTACGAGCAAGGTCCGCACCCAAGTCCTCAGGCCCTGCAAGCGGCGATCGCTCGCTACGATCAGGTCGCAGGCAACGCCAACTATGCTCCGCTGACGCAGCGGCCCGAGTTTCAGCATGTTCACGGGCTACTAATCACCTACACCGATGCCTTGGCCGCGATGGCCGCCGAAAACGGGGCGATCCAGCTGCCACCACCACCAGGGGCAGCGACGACGCTGGCACCACCACAGTAGTTTGCCACTGGCAAGCAATTCGATTCTCACAAAAAGAGAGCGGACAGCCCGTCAGGTTGCCCGCTCTCTTTCATTCGGTGTGTTGAAGAATGCCCGCTTCTAACGAGCTTCGCCTTGGATTGTCACCACCAGGCGGCGACGACTGGCATGGTTGCGATGTTCGCACAAATAGATCCCTTGCCAGGTCCCAAGATTCAAGCGTCCGTCGGTGATCGGAATGGTGACGCTACTGCCCAGCATGGCGGCTTTAATGTGGGCGGGCATGTCGTCGGGACCTTCCATTGTATGAACATACGGGAAGTCTTCTGAGACGATCTTCGAGAAGGCCATCTCCAGGTCGACTTGTACATCAGGATCAGCGTTCTCGTTGATCCCGAGACTCGCCGAGGTGTGCTGAATAAAGACATGCAGCAAACCAACCCGAATGGTGGCCAGTTCCGGCAGCTCGCCGAGGATGTCGCGCGTGACAAGATGGAACCCACGCGACCTTGCACGCAGGGTGATTTCTTTTTGAATCCAGGTCATTCTGGCCCCCCAAATAGGCCTTCATGTTCGTGAAAAATTTGGAGCAAGGAAAAAACTTTTCGCAAGGGGTCTTGCTGTTTGATCGTTAAAGCTTCACCAGACATTGAGGCTTCGGCAACCCGTACGGTGAACCATGAATGGGTCAGAAGTCTCCTTTAAAATGGCCCTAACGCAGGCCGTTTTGCTCGTTTGGTAGTAGTTTTTGCCTTTTGCTACTTCCGACCTATTCTTTAGATCGGAAGATATTGAGCTTCTTAACGTTAACGAGACAACTCCCCTTGCGGCAACTAGCGGAAAAATCTATTGACACGTTAAGCGATCAATAAATAATCGTGTGCTTGATCGAAACCTAGGAGGATCCATAGGGGAGATCAACGGCCAAGATTCAAGACTTCTCGACCCACAAAGAAATTACCAATTTTTAATGGTCGAAGTGGAGGCCGTCAGCATCGCAAGCCGAGAACTGTTGGGACTAGAGCCCCAATTCGTCATCTTGGCCTCGTGCTGTCTCACGAGCGAACGGATATTGCTCTTTAATACCCGTGCAAGGAACGCTGGCACTTAACCTGTGCTAGTTCCTTCGATCGATTCAAAACCAAACGGCACCGTACGCCGTATAAAAGTCACGCCCCAGCGCGATTCAAATGTTGAAAGTAGGTGTTTCCTAAGATGCAGAAAATCAAGAACGTTTTCGATGCGATCCTGAAGTTCGGCCACGACGAAGACTTCGTCCCGGATGCAGGTGATGAGTTCATCCCAACCGATGCCCCTGCCGGTTCCGAAGCGAAGATCGAAGTCCTTCGCCGTCGGGTAGAACAAGGTCTACCACTGTGGCACGAAGAAGATCGTTGCGACTACTCGGGTCTGACCGGAGCGATTCGTCCTCGCGAGTGATCACTCGCTGACGACGTATCGGATGATACAAGATGAATGAGGGGTATTGTAGCACCCCTCATTTTTTTATGCGCGATCGTCAAAGTTGACCGTTCGTTTCTGCCGGGTATCGCGCGCTTCTCGTAGGATGGCTACTCACGTCGCTAGCGGACGGCCATCGATGTCCGCCTGACGCACCTTACTTGGATGATGGCTATCGCACTGTGAAGGGCGTAGCCATCCTACGTTTTCTACAATCACACCCGCCCCTGGTGTGATTAGGCCGCGATCCGCAACGGTTTCGTGGCCGGCTGGTTCACTTCCTGGGTGAATACCAGCGTGATGCGCTCTTCTTGTTCAACATCTGCGATCTCGTGCACGTCCAGCTCGTCGCGCAGGATCAGCAGGTTGGAAGGCGCTTGGATACCAAGACGGACCTTATCGGCTCCGACTTTGACAACGGTGATCAGGATCTCTTCGCCCAGTCGAAGCTTCTCACCTTCCTTGCGGGAAAGGACTAGCATATGAATAAACCTCCATGTTTATGCGGTCGTAAGAATGTTTGAAATCCAGAAATCATGCGACTTGCGGCCAATCCATTGGCCGCGGCTGCCTGGTGTTAGGCAGCCACTTGCAAGGCGGAAGCACTCGACAATTGCGTTCTGAGGAACCGCTCGCCACTGGCTCCATAGAACAATATCGTGTTGGTATCGGTCTCCCAGATTGCCGTGCATTTGACGCTACGAGGGCCATGCAAGCAGAAATAGATCCCACAGGGATCTTTGGCTCGCACGATCACGCGCTCGGTCATGGGGAATACGCCCGGCTCTAGTTGCTCTTTGTCACATAGAATCTGGTAAATGTACTGCCGAAGGTGTTCCAACTGAGTGAAACACGGAGTTTCAGCGGCCATAGGTTGGGGATGCTCCGTATTGATCCGGCTTATCTCTAGTCGCCACCAGACATAGGCCGTTTGGGTAATCTAGGTTAAGTGTTTGCAAGGTTAGGTATCGGCAATAGGGAAGGCAAAGTTTGACATAGATAGGATAGGAAGTATGGGAAATTTGCGATCTATGCGCGAACAAAAAGCCTGCAGGCAATTCACCTCCAGGCTTGAGTCGATTTCGCTAGTTTTTCCCGAGAATTCAGTCGCTTGATGAGGCTGCCATCACCACAATCTGCTGCCATGCCGGCACGCCGACACTCCACAAAAAGCTTCCCCACCATTCGTTGCCAGCATCGAAGTAATTGCACCAATCGGTTGGCCAACGCAACAGCAACGGGTCGTCTGCCAGATCGTTCAGCAGGCCGTGTAACATCGACTGCAGCATACGATCGACTTCTTCCGGCGTCGCATCCAATGGATAAGGCGGGCTCGACATCGCGTACGCCAGGCCCTCTGAGATGCCACCATCGATCTGAGGCAGAATGTTCGCTGGCTTCGGCTCGGCATGAGCATAGAAAAACCGGTTCCGGTATTCCCCTTTCCCGTAGACGATCAGTTCGCGACGGGCCAGGTCATAGCGATTGCCAAGCAACTGCTCGACGGTGATCGACGTTGGATTCAGCCCTTCAATCGCTGCCGCTTCGTAGTGGATGTCGAAAAGCCGGCGACGGGGAATCTTACGCTCTTGGGCGACTTGCTGGGCCCAGCGTTCGTCGCGATCTTCAAGCTCGAGAAACGCGAGGCGAACGGCCTCGCGATGGCTTTCGATCAGATGAGGCGTCGTCGATTGGCAAAGAATAAACTCGACGACGCCACCTGCTTGCTCAAACCGCTCCAACAGCCGCTGTTGGGCCGGTGAGAAAGGTAAGAGCTTCGGCATATTTACTTCTGCACCTTTTCGTATCGCGAGAAGGCACCAGCGACGTCCGCTTCTTCCGTCGTCCCTTCGTGCAGCAGCACACGGTAACGAAGGTTCATTTCTTCGCCAGGCTTGATCGTGTGATCGCCTGACTGGACATTCTTGCCAACAAAGTCATGCACGCCGAATGGATTCGCGGCGAACAGACCATAAGTACGCACGTGCCAATAGGTTGGATAGCCGTAGCTGGATGGGTGATTCATGATGGTCACCCCCACGGTCTTGCCCTGAACGGGACCGTAGTAATCGACCCAGGCCGACTGCTTGGCCCATGCATCTTTGTTTTTCACGCCCTTGTCGTTGACGATCGTCCCGCCCATCTTGGCGTCGGTTTTCATCGTGCCGGCTACGCGGATCCCGAAGGTCCCTTCTTTGGTGTCGCCAAAGGTGACCGGCTCATCGACGGGCGTCACGGTGACGTCGTAGTCAAAGTACTGCCGGCCTTCGTCCTGACCAAAGGTGATCGACCGGCGATCTTTGCACAGAACCTTACCTTCCGGCGTTTCCCAACGATTGAGCGAGACGATCTGAGCAGTCTCGCCATCCGAGATCTTCTCGAACTTCTCGTGAACGATCACGCCACCTTCGCCTTCTTTCTCCAGCCAGAAGTCGGTGCCATTCACCTTGCCGTGGGTGAACCAGACACTGCGGTGATGAGGATGGTCGTTCTTTTCGTTCTCGCCAACCGACTCAATCGGGTAACGACGCGTCATCGGCACGCCGTCAGGGCCGAGCAGCGGGTACAGAATCGGCTTCGAGCCGCTCTTCTTCAAATAGCGAGTGACCAGTTTGCCATCGTAGTGAACGGTGAGCCCGTCCCCTTCCTGCGTGATTTCGTACGTCTGGGCGACGCTGACACTGGCAAAACTGAGAAGCAACAGCAGACTGAACAAGCGGTGCATGCGCGGCATATCCTTAGAACTCGGGTGGGATATCGATGGGGTGAACAGTAAATACTGTTCTCATCCTACCTGAGAGCTATTCCGCAATCCAGCAACCGCTTACTTTTGTGCGGCAGAAGTCCGCTTGATGTAAGCATCGAATTTGACCGGCTTGGCCTTAGCCAGATCAGCCTCGATCGACTGGATGAGCTTGTCATCCGAGACATTGAGCGTCCAACGATACTCGTGGCGGCTCTTCAGCGAGACAATCTTCGATGGATCGGCATTCCGAATCGTCTTGCGAACTTCGGTCGGAACGGCCCCGCGGCTCTTCACTTCCGCATTGAGCGACATCCGTGCCTGAGGCAAGTCGCTTCCCATCGAAATGAAGTTCAGCATTGCCGACCAGTCGCAGAACTGCGAATAGGCATCCGCCAGTGGCTGATCTTCGATCTTCTGCAAATCGGCTTCATAGATCAAAGGATCGCCCGACAGCTTGAGAACCTGAGTCCCCGGATCGTAGCTGGTCTGAAACGAGGGATTTTTCAGGAAGTCCCACAGTGGGTTCGATGGTAAATCGCCATACTGCTTGAAATAGGTGGCATGCTGCAGGACGTCCTGCGTCGACATCGTGGTCCGGACGGCGGTGTCTTGTCCCTGACCAGGGTCCAGCATCGTGATCTGTCCGTTCGAGAAGTCGATGATCGTCACCTGGCGTGGTGGCGTCATGACGACGTCGTAAATCTTGTCCCCTTTGAAAACCGTCTGATAGGTCGCCACGGGCGAACGTTCGTTTCCTCGGTAGATGGAAGTCGCCACCTGAAAGTCGGCAGCGTTGCTCACACAAACAAGCGAAGACCAAACAGCAAGAACGGCGGTTGGCAGAGTGGCAGTTTTCACGATCAAATCGGCTCTGGGAATGAAGTTTCTCAGGGTAGATTGGGACGAATGCCCGAACCTTACCTAATTTCCGCAAGCCGAGTCCAGAGGAATCGTCGCTACGCGCCGGTCGCGACGATAGTGCTAGCAATTCGCCGGCTCTCGCGGTCGGCGGCATAGATTGGTTCTGGCGAACGATGCCCAGCAAAGCAGCGCGTGACCATCGTCTTCATCAAATGGTCGTCGACCCCATAGCCCAGCGAGACATACTGCGGATGTTTCGTCTTGGTATGCGGCAAGATGGCGTATCCCAGCACATCGTCCGGCTCGGTTTGACTCGCTGCGATTGGCTCCCAGACGCCGACCTCTGGCAGATCGTTGGCGATGGTCCCGCAGATTCGCTTCTTCGCAATGCCAATCGTAGGAATCCCGGCCAAGGCGCCCAGCATTGTGGCGATTCCTAGCCTTCGCGGGTGAAGCCGTCCGTTTCCATCGACCAACAACAGATCCGGTAGCGTCCCTTCTTCCTGCATCGCGGCGAGCAATTCCAGGTGCAGTGGCAATTCACGGAAGGCGAGGTAGCCGGTGATATACGGAAACGAAACCGGCCGGCAGATCGAAGCATGGCTGATGAGGGTCTTCCCATCGGCGTCGAATCGACTACACACCGCAATGCCTTGATTGCCGGCGTAAGAGACGTCGAGCCCAGCGATCGTGCGAATATCGCCGAGCATTACCGGTGGGCGTGCTCGACAAACGAAGTTCGTTTGCCAACCCTTTAATTCGAGTAACGGCATCGAGGTCTTCGTCAGTGCGAAGCGATGCTGCTTCAAGTTGACCTTCGATTCCGTGACTTCGATCCCTTCGGCCTTCAGCCGTGCGATCTTTTGCTGCACGTCTCCGCTGAAGTACAGCCCGATGTCGCCGGTCGATCGGACGACCCGATGCGAAAGCTCTCTTAGCGGACAGTTTGCATCCAGAAGCCATGTTGCCACCCAGCGACTGGCGACCGAATCTCCCAGGGCCTTGGCCAGATCGCCATAGGTCGTCACTTTGCCGGCCGGCACTTGCTGAAGTAATCCGGTGAGCAGTTCTGGGAGATCAGCGATCCGAAGCTGAAACGCTTCCACCACCTGCCTGAGATCCGATAGGCCCATCCATGCCGACTTTCGTGCTAGCGAGGTTCACTCGGTGAGTAATTTTGCCGGGCATAAATCGCCCGTGCCAAAGCATAAGCCCCAATACCTAGTCCGGCACCAATCGTATCGGCCAGCAGATCGGCTGGGTCAGGCGTTCGACCCGCGACCAGCATCTGGGTTAGCTCATCGAACATCCCCAGTGCCACCATCGCCAATCCAACGAGCACCGCCAACAGCGGCGTCCAGCGATAGTTCCAGGCCCGCAACGCCAACAGCGACACAAAGGCCAATACCGCGTAGATCGTCATGTGAGCGATCTTGTCGGCATGGGGAAAGAGAATCTCGTTAGGCTCCTGCCGCAGCGGCCAATGAGTCGCTGTGAATGCAATTGCCCACAACGCAACCAAGACGATGGTAGCCAAGAGGGGCAGTTTTCGCAGCGACATAAAGGGATCCCGGCAGGGTAGCAATAACAAGCCCTCAGCCTAATCGACGCCACATTCCCAAACAACCATGGCGTGCCTTGCGATAATGGGCCTGGATCCAGTATGGTTTCTAACGATTATAGGTCCTGGGCAACTCTCCCGATTCATCAACCCACAAGGCGTGAAACACGCATGGCCATTCTGATTACCGGCGGTGCCGGCTTCATTGGTAGTCACCTGACGCAAATTCTTCTGAAGCAGTCGGACGAAAAACTGGTTACGCTCGACAACTTCAACGACTACTACGATCCCGCTCTGAAGCGGGAGAACGTGAAGCCAGTCGCCAACGAATCACGAGTTACCCTGATCGAAGGGGATTTCTGCGATTCGGACAAAATGAAGCGGCTGTTCGACGAACACGACATCGATCAAGTCGTTCATCTGGGGGCCTATGCCGGCGTTCGGATCAGCGTTCAGAAGCCACAGATGTATCAGCATGCCAACGTCGGCGGAACGCTCTCGCTGTTGGAAGCTGCCCGGCATCACCCTGTCAAACGATTCCTACTGGCCTCTTCGTCGACCGTTTACGGCAAAGGTGCCGGCATCCCATTCTGCGAGAACGCCCCGCTGGGTATCCCGGCCAGTCCTTATGGGGCGACGAAGCGTGCCGCCGAACTGCTCTGCTTGACCTATCACCAACTCCATGGCGTTCCAACGGCCTGCTTGCGGCCATTTAGCGTCTATGGACCGCGTCTTCGCCCTGACCTCGCTTTGACGATCTTCGCCAAGGCGGTCCACGAAGGGACCCCGATTCCTTTGTTCGGCGATGGCAGCATTCGTCGCGACTTCACTCACGTCAGCGACATCTGCCAAGGCTTCATCTCAGCCCTCACGGCTGATGGGGTCGTGGGGGAAGAAATCAATGTGGGGCATAGCGATCCGATCGAGATGCGCCGGCTGATCGAGTTGCTCGAGAAGTCGTTCGGTAAGAAGGCGGTAATCGACTACCTGCCGGAACGCCCGGAAGACCTGCCGGTTACCTATGCGAACCTTGATAAGGCCGAGAAGCTGCTGAACTACTCCCCCAAGGTGCTCATCGAAGATGGCATCCAGGAATACGTCGACTGGTACCGAAGCTGGCACGGCTAATGGAATCTCGCCGGCGGAATTGCTAGGCTGAACAGGCCGCCGCCCACTCGGCTCTCCTTCCCCTTCCCTCCCACAAGCGAATTTGACCTCATGCGTTGCTTTTCAATGCTGGCCTGTTGGACGCTGGTTGCCCTCCTGGCTTGGCCCTTGGCTGCCGAAGAAATGAAGACCAAGACGCGTTCGCTGTTCGACGGTAAGTCGATGGACTTGTGGAATGTGCCCGAGTTCGGCGGCGAAGGGGAAGTCTCCCTGAAAGAAGGGGTGATCACGATGGGCCAAGGGGTGATGCTGACCGGCATTACTTACAAGAACAACGACCTTCCCCGCAACAATTACGAGCTGACCTGGGAAGCCCGTCGCACGATGGGGATCGATTTCTTCGCCGCGGCGACCTTCCCGGTGAAGGATAGCCACTGCAGCTTTATCAATGGCGGATGGGGTGGAGCCGTGGTCGGTCTGAGCAGTATCGACGGCGTCGATGCCTCCGAAAACGAAACGACCCAATACGTCGCCTTCGACGACAACAAGTGGTACCGGTTCAAAGTCCGGGTCACGGATAAGAAGATCGAGGCCTGGATCGATGATAAACAGGTCGTCGACGCGAACATCGAAGGAAAGAAGATCTCGACGCGGAACGAAGTCACTCTTTCGCAGCCACTCGGTTTCTCGGCGTGGCAAAGCAGTGCCGAGATCCGCAAGATCGAAGTCACCCCGCTGGCCAAGTAAGGCCGGCTAACCCACCAAACTGCGATCAAGCATGCGGTAGTTAATCGTCTCGCGCTTCATACTCCGCTGACGTCCTCTCGCCCCTCAGTTGTTGGATTTTCCAGCATAAATCATGGTGGCTTCCTGATCCTTCCATTGATGAATCAGAACCTTTAGTCCGTTGGGTGATTCCCCTGCCAAAATGAAAGTTGTGACGCTTCCTTGCGGGAGTTCGATCGTCCCGTTCCCGACTTGGGCTGGGCTGTCCGCGTAGCGTACTGAGAACTCGGTCTCGCCTGCATTTATTTTGAGCCAGTCACTCACTTGGGAGAACCCTTGCGGCGGTGATTGATGGTGGGTGCCAGCCTTGTCGATCAGGTCGACGATAAATTCATTTTTGCCTGGCGAAAAAACGGCGAGGCGGAGTTTCGGGGCGGCATCAGGCTTCGCGGGGGGTAATCGAATCAACTTTTGCTGAAGAAGAAAATGCTTCGAGGTCACGACCTCCATACCGCCGAGAAACGACTTCGCCTCTTCATAGGAACTCTGCTTCCAGAGGTCAGGGCTCGAGTCGAAATCAGCGAAGGGCGTTTCCTGGTTGAATCCGTAAAGAACAAGAAGGTAACTGGCGTCCTTCCCTAGGCCGTAGCGAAACTGTTCGGCAGGCATCCGCGTTTGATTCTCGAGTGTGAAATTCCACACACCCGATTCCAGCGGTTTCGCATTTACGAGTTGCCCGAATGGAAGTACTTCATCGAACCGCTGTTCGGCGTCTGGACTGCGTCGCGCCGTTACTTCCAAGGGAACCGCCGGATTACTGACATTAAGCAGAAAGAGGTCCGTTTTTTGGGACGGATCGTTACCCAGGCACCCCGTAATTACAAAGGCCATGGTGATGAAGAGGCCCAAGCCCCAAGGTCGTTGAACATGTTTGTGTGCCATCGATTACACCTCTTTGCTTGTCAGCCGACGCAAGATTGCACTACGGCCCAATGTTGCCACCAAACTTAGCAATACGAGCACCGCGAGAGAGATTGGAGCAGTCACAATCAGCCGGGCAACCAATACGACGCCAATCATCGCACCGACGATGATCCCTGTAAGCGGAATCCAGCGATTCGAATCGGCTAATTGAAAACATGTCAGGTTCACAATGAAAAAGGCCGCCAGAAAGACCAGGCTTGCTGCTTCGACCAGTGCCGATAGCGAACCGAGGACCGACAGTAGGGTTGCCACGATACCAATCACGATGATGGGTCGATCAGGCACACCAAAGCGGTTCTGATGAGAAAACCAGCCAGGTAATTCATGGTCGCGCGCGACACGAGCCGCAAGTTTCCCTGTGGAGAAGAGTGTCGAATTAATCGCCGCCGCGGTAGCAAAGGCGGCAGCGATCGTCATCACCACAAGCCCGGCAGTTCCTCCCACATTTTCAGCGGCGATCGAAAGGGCCACTTGCTTTTCTTCAACAATCGCCAGGGCACCTGCCAACATCGTCGCACCCAGCGCAACAAGCACATAGACAAATACGACGAAAATGGCCGCGGAAACGAGAACCGGTAGAAAGTACTTCTCCGGCGATTTGACCTTCTCATATTCATAGGTCAAGAGCTGAAACCCTTCGTACGACACAAAGATCGCGGCCGCCCCCACACTGGCAGACCAAGGTGTTCGAGGCTCGATGCCGGCAAGCAGTTGCGTACTATCCCAATTGCAAATCCCAATGAGTCCAAGAACTAGCAGGACGACCAGATTGGCGGTAACAATCACCACCTCGACCGCCGTCATCTTGCCAATACCGACAAGATTCAACCCGATCAATGCAATCCCGATACCAATGGCGGAGGCTCGAATTACTGCAGGGCCCCCACCGATTGAATAGGCGAGATAGTGTCCGAAGGCGAATGTATACACAGCAATTGTCAGCGTGTATCCGAGGATCAAAAGCCACGAAAGACTTCCGGCAATGCCTTGTCGATCCATTTCCTCCAGAAATTCGAAAGCTCCACCACTTCTCTCGTAGTGATTTGAAACTCGGGCATAGGAGTACGCTGTACAAACGGCAATGACGCCAGAAATCACGAAACTAAGCCATGCCCACTGTGCGGCTACCGCGATCACTACCCCCAGGGCAATATAGATTCCCCCACCCACCATTCCGCCGGCGGCTAGTGCCCACACTCGAACCGGGCCAAGTTGCCCCTGCGAGCCTGTAGACTTCTCCGTGTTATTCATCAAAGAAATTCACTCTTCCAGTTCGGTTAGATATGAACCCATCAACAGTCATGGCAATTCGGCGAAAATTGTAGACTGGTGTGCCGCTAGCACCAAACCGTTCCCCTTCGTGTGTCCCTGGTATTTGGCCTCCACTCGAAGTCGATGCTGGCGCGTTATCCCTTTATCCCAGGAATGGGGAGGGCATCTAAGAGAAATAGGATGATTAAGATAAAAGCCAGTGGCTCGTGGTGGAAACTCGGTAAGCTTCGAGGAAATTTGAGGAAAATCAATTTCTCCTCATCCCACCAAACTTCGATCCAGCATCCGATAGTTGATCGCCTCGCAAACATGGTCGGCGGTAATCGTTGTGGCTGATTCCAGGTCGGCGATCGTTCGGGCCAGGCGGAGAATCTTGTCGTAGGCCCTGGCCGAGAGGCCGAAGTTGCTGATGCTTTGTTTCATCAGCGTCGCGGCTTCTTCTTCGACGTGGCAGAACTTGCGAACCTCGCGGCTGCTCATTTGAGCGTTGTACCGCGTGCGACTGCCGATAAATCGCCGAGTCTGGATGGTCCGGGCCGCGACCACCATCTGCTTGAGCGTCTCGCTGCTGGTTCCTTCCGTCGTGCTGGCCAGTTCCTGGTACGGCACGGCCGGCACTTCGATTTGGATATCGATCCGGTCGAGCAAAGGTCCGCTGATCTTGCCCACGTACTTCTCGACTTGGGGCACGCTACAGCGGCAATCGCGTCTCGGGTCGTTGCGAAAGCCACATGGGCAAGGGTTCATCGCGGCGACCAGCATGAAGTCGGCCGGGAACGTCACGCTTCGCAGGGCCCGGCTGATCGTCACCTGGCGATCTTCCAGCGGCTGCCGCATCAATTCGAGCGTGCGCCGATTGAACTCTGGCAATTCGTCGAGAAACAGAATCCCGTTGTGCGAAAGCGAAATCTCACCCGGAGCCGGGTTGCTGCCTCCTCCCACTAGGCCTGCTTCGCTGATCGTATGATGGGGCGAACGAAACGGACGGGTCGCTAGCAACGGCTGATTCGTCGCCAGCCGTCCGGTCGCACTATAGATCCGCGTCGTCTCGACCGATTCCCCTGGCGTCAGCCCCGGTAAGATCGTCCGCACTCGCTTGGCCAGCATCGTCTTGCCCGAGCCTGGTGGTCCAACGAGCAGCAAATTATGCATCCCAGCCGCGGCGATCGTGGCGGCTCGTTTGGCAAGTTCCTGGCCGCGTACGTCCGCGAAGTCAACTTCGTAGTTGCAATGTTCTTCCAGCAGTGACTGAATCTGCGGCGGCACCGGTTCGATATCGAGTTGCCCAGCCAGGAATCCCACGGCTTCGGCCAGGCTCGAGACTGGTATCACTTCGATTCCTTCCACGACGGCCGCTTCCCGAGCATTCTCGGCCGGAACGATGATGCCGGCCAATCCCTGCTTCTCCGTTTCGATCGCCTTCGAGAGGATGCCTCGGATTGGCCGCGTCGTGCCATCCAGAGCCAATTCTCCCACGATTGCATACTGATCGAGGCGTTCGCTCATCAGCTGACCGCTTCCCAGCAAGATGCCCAACGTAATCGGCAAATCAAATGAAGCCGCATTCTTGGGAAGCTCAGCCGGGGCCAGGTTGATGACCACGCGGTCTCGGGGGCAGAAGAAGCCGGAGTTAACGATGGCCCGTTCGATTCGGTGGACGCTTTCTTTCACCGCCGCCTCTGGCAGGCCGACCAGCACCGTTTTGGGTAAAGCCGTTGGAGATACGTCGACTTCCACCTCCACCGGAATCGCTTCGATCCCAGCCATCGAGTAGGTACGTAGTTGAGCCAGCATTTCCAAAAACCTTTCCCACCAGTCGTCGTCTCGATGCACATCGCAGTCACCCCCCATTCTGCGAGAACAGAAACCCCACGATCAAGCCGTCCAGCAAAGATTCCCAAAGAAATTGAGTCCGTCGATTTTCAATTTGTAACGCACGCAGTTTCATTTCGTGCCAACTGGGCTATGAAAACAGACAATCCATTGTTGGCTGACACTGGGGCTAATATGCTCACAAACATGGTCAAGATTATTTAAACCTTTTCCGCATTAGTTTGAGGCACCCAACCATGAAGTCCACACGATTCCAGCGAGGTTTCACGTTGGTGGAACTGCTCGTCGTAATAGCGATCATTGGGGTTTTGATTGCCCTGTTGTTGCCAGCCGTACAGCAGGCTCGTGAAGCGGCGCGGCGGATGAGCTGCAGCAACAATCTGAAGCAGATGGGAATCGCGATGCACAACTATCACGATACCTTCGGCAGCTTCACCTCGGGCTACATCTCGCCCAAGACCAACATCAATTACAACGCCGGTAACTGGTGCGACAGTATGGGGACCCCAGTTCATGGCGGCCATGCTCCTTGGACGGTCATGCTGCTGCCGTTCATTGAACAGCAAAACATGTACGACCAGTTTGCCTGGGATGGAAATGTGTATCAGCAGCGTTTCTTCGATCCAGGCGGGCAGGATGTCCCCAGTCCAAACAAGGACGTACTGGTTCCGATGACTGCCTATCAGTGCGCCTCGGACTCGAAGATCGCTGAGAACGACCTGCGAGCCAGTTATCGCGGCGTCCAAGGGGGTGGGCCTGACAGCGATTCTTCTTGCCAGGGACATTCGTCGAATGTTCGCCGCTTCTATACCAACGGCACGCTGTACGTGAACTCGCGAACACGTTTCGCCGACATTACCGACGGCACTTCCAATGTCATGCTGATTGGCGAAAACAACCATCCGCACGATTCGGCTGGATTCTCGTGGGCTGCCAGTGGAAAGAACGATGGTAACGGCCTGCCGGTTTGCTTGACAGGTTTCCGCTATCAATTGAACACGAATCCAACCGGCAGTTGGGAAAGCTTCACCAGCGCCTTCCGTAGCGATCATCCCGGCGGAGCCCAGTTTGTGTTCAACGATGGCTCGGTTCATTTTCTGGCGGAAACAACCGACCTGACGATCTCGCAGAACCTGGCCAAGCGTTCCGACGGCCTGCCGCTGGGCGGCTACTAGTGGAACCCTCGTACAAGGAGTCAAGCATGCGTGTTCTTTTACTTGTCGGCTTGTTGATGGTCGGCAGCGTTGGCTGTGGCGGCAACTCCGGCTATGGCGAGCCGCTACGTGGCTCGGTGACCTACGATGGTCAGCCAATCCCACGCGGAGATGTCATCCTGGAACCGAACTCGGCAAAAGGAAATTCAGGGCCGGGGACGATTGGTGAAATTATCGACGGGCGTTATGCTACCCCCAGCGGCAAAGGGATTGTCGGGGGAGAGTATTCGGTCACGATTCGTGGCTACGATGGCAAAACCGATCCCTCGACGGAAGCCGCGGCGAACAGCCCTGGCAAGGCCCTGTTTCCCGCTTACCAGACCGAAGTGAACATTCCAGCAGACGGCACCGAAGTCGATTTCGAGGTTCCCAAACCGTAACCAGCCGCCGGCAACTTGGAAAATCGAGGACGCGTCCCCACCAGGGATGCGTCCTTTTTTATTGGTATGCTATGGTTGTGGGTTGTAGCGAATATTCCCTACGGCCCCTCGATCCATGACCATCGCCACCTCGCTCGAATCCTCGGACCTTTCGACCACGCCGCGCCTGCTTGGGTTGCCGCCGATTCGCTATGCCCTGCTGGTTGTCGCTGTCCTGGCCCAGGCGGCAACCATTCTGATCACCTGGCCGCTGTGGCAAGTGCGCGAAACGCCAGTCCATATGCCGCTATTCGAGATGCCCCAGATTCCTTTTGGACTGTGGATACTTGCCACCCTGGTCTTAGTGCTCGTTAAGCCACGACTCGGGTTATTGGCCCATGCGGTCTCGCTGCTGATCTCTTTTGTCTTTGATCAATACCGCACCCAGCCCCAGGTCATCGTAATGGTGATCTTAATGCTGGCCGTCGTCGAAGACGTTGGCATCGTAATCGTGCGGTGGTTCTTGGCGTCGCTCTGGATCTGGGCGGGCACGCACAAGTTGCTCTCGCCTGACTGGTTCTCGTTTAGCTCGTGGAACATGGTCAGCTCGTTGCATGTCGATCCCGAGCAGTTTCAGATGTTGTTTGCCTGGGGCGTTGGCCTGGGCGAGCTTGCGGCGGGCCTGTTAGCGGTGTTTCGGCCTCGCTGGGCGGCGATTCCTTGCGTGCTGATGCATGTCGGAATCGTGATTTTCCTGTCGCCGCTGTTCTATAACCACAACGTGAGCGTCGTTCCGTGGAACCTGGCGACCGCAACGATCGGGTTCTGGGTGATGTGGAACACTGCGAGCATCCAGCCCAAGTTTCGCTGGGAATGGATCGTAGCGGCGGCGATGCTGGTTTATCCGCTCGGGTTCTATGTTGGCGTGGTCGATCACGGGATTGCCTGCGTGCTGTACTCGAACCATTTGCCCGAAGGAATCATCACGACGACCGAAGGTTCGCAGAAGATCTTGGGCTGGGGCGACCTGCACGTTCCGTTCCCCAACGAACGGCGACTGTTTCGCAATTACTTTCAGCATTCGGCCCCTGCTGGCTCGAAGCTGCATATCAGCGAGCCCCGTCCTTGGCTGGGGGACCAATACTTCATCAAGTTAGACGATGGCAGCATGAAGCCGCTCACTCGGGAAGAGTTCATCCACTACTCCGATCAAGAGATCGCCGGCGTGGAAGTCGACAGCCGGCGAGCCATGTTCCTGCTGCGGCGTGGCGGAGCGAAGCTCTTGCGGCGTGAAGCAGGCGGACCGATCTATGCGGTGGAGATTCCCAGCAACTACTACCGCCCAGAGCTTCTCCCATTGCTGGAAGGGCTACCGAACCTGGAGCAGTTGAATTTGGCCGATTGCCGGGTGACGGACGACGACCTGAAGTTGCTGCCGGTTCTGCCGAAGCTGGTAGGTATTGGTCTGACCAATACCCCAGTCACCAACGCCGCCATTGCGGAGTTGGTGAAGCAGCCGCGACTGGTCGTCATCGAGTACGAACAATCGAACATGACGCTCGACGCCATTTTAGATTTTCAGCGTCAGCGACCGATCGAATAACGACCTTTAAACGTCGGCGATGATCTGCGAGATAGGTTCTCCCTGGCAGATCGCCATCGGACGACCGATCGGGGTTTGATAGTCCTTGGTGAAATCGATTCCCAAGGCCGAATGGATCGTGGCGTGGATATCCTCAACCCGAACGGCATGCTTGGTGTCGGCAGTGATCTTGCCCCCTTCCGGATCGGTCTCTCCCAGCACGACGCCGCGGCGGATACCTCCCCCGGCGAGAGCCACGCTGAAGCCGTGCGGCCAGTGGTCGCGGCCTGCCGCAGGATTGATCTTCGGCGTGCGTCCGAATTCTCCACCACACAGCACCAAGGTGTCCTCGAAGATCTCTTTCTCTTGCAGATGCTTGATCGTGGCACTGAAGGCGGCGTCGAGCTGCGCGGCCCGGGCCGATTGCAACTGATGGTTATTCGCGTGCGTATCCCAGCCAGAGAGCGTGACCTGAACGCATCGCACACCAGTCTCGATCAACTGCGTCGCACATAAGCAGCCCCGTCCGAAGCCGTTGTCTCCGAATTGATCTTTGAGGGCCTTCGGGACTTCGTCGATGTTGAACGCACCAATTTGGTCTGATGTCATCATCGTGGTCGCCCGCTCGACCGTCTTGCGATGAAGCGTTTTGTTGGCTTCCAGGTCGGCTCTTCGACCGCGGGCAAAGCTCGATTCCAAGATATCCAGATCAGCCATGCGTGCCTCGAAGCGATCTTCGCCTACACGTTTGGGCAGATCTGGCAGCGGGCCAATCGGATCGTACATCCGGAATGCATCGTACTTGTTCCCCAGGAAACCACCTTTCGGCGAGAACTCGCTGGGGAAGATCGATACGTGACGCGGGATCTCAACGCCATCGATCGACAGTTCATGGCACATCACCGCGCCGATCGCGGGATGAACGAGCGTGGGGTCAGGGCGGTACCCGGTCTGCATGTTGTAGGTGGCCCTTTCGTGATCCCCTTCTTTACTGGTGACACATCGCAGCAGCGATACCTGATCCATGATCTCGGCAGTGAATGGCATCGTATCGGCCAGTTGCACGCCAGGGACCGACGTATCGATCCCCTTCACATCGCCACCGATCAACTTGCCGGCGTGCGGATCCCAGGTCTCCAGTTGACTGGGACCACCTTGCATCCAGAGCACGATTACCGACTTCGGCCGGCGGCGTGCGTCGGGCGATTGTTCCGACGACGCGGCCAGCAGGCGAGAAAGAGGCGTCAGCCAGGCCAGGCCTGCGCCGGCTTGCAATAAGGTTCGACGCGAGAAATGCGCCGCCGTGCCGCACCCTTCCGGCCCCAGCATGTTGGGAAAGCGATTCATGGCAGATCCTTAGTGGTTCCAGGCGAATTCGGTGCAGTTCATCAGGGCCCAGTAGATATCTTCCAGGTCCTGCATACGATTGGCTTTGATCTCGGTATCTTTCAGGCGAGCAACGAAGTGCTGCTGCTCGATCTCGGTTGGTCGTCGCGTCAGCACACACAGGAACGCCGTTTCGACCGCGACTTCATCGCTAGGGGCAAGTGCCGCCACGCGGGAAGCGGAGTTCCGCAGGAAGTTCTGCGTGGTCCGCTCTTTGACCAGGTTGCCATTCATCATCAGCAACCGCTGCGGGATCGTCCCGCCATCCATGCTGAATTCGTCCTCACCTGCGTCGCCATAACGCTTAAGGAAGTCGTTCGTTTCGCCGAACGTAATCAGCCGCGTGAGGATATGGCTATCAGCGTTCAACGTTTGCAGGAACGTCGCCTGATTGATGCTGCCGATAACTTGTTCCGGCCGAAGCATCGTGACAGGAAACGCCGCCCAGGTTTGTTCGTGCCGGGGAGTGATTTCATGTTCGGCCCGGCTATCGAGCTGAAAGGCCTCGGTCGAGGCGATCAAGCGAATCAGTTCCTTGAGGTCGAATCCGCTGGCAATGAACTCGTCGACCAGCGGTTCGAGCCCTGGCGGATAGGTTCCTTGCTCGAAGCTGCCCTCCAGCGGAATGCTATCGACCGGTTCAACCAACGGCCGGCCGGTCATCACCGCCCAGACGCGATTCACCAACGCTCGGGCAAAGGGGCGATTCTCGGGGTGCGTCACCCAACCGGCGAGTCGCTCGCGAAGCGTTCCGCTCTGTTCGGCCAACAGTTGCTGGTTGAACGGGACCTGGGCAGGGACCGTTGTTTCTTCTTCCGCATTGAGATACTTGAACTCGTAAGGGCGTCCCTTTTTGTCGGTGATGCCGACGAACGAATTCTGCGCTTCGCTGAAGAACGAGGCCAACTCGTGGAAGTCGCTCTGCTTCAGATCGCCCCCCAGGTTGTCGTCGTGGCACTGCACGCAGTCGATACGAGTCGCCAGAAAAGCACGCGTCAGACGCCCGGCCAGCATCGCGACGTCAGGTTCTTTCGTACCATCTTGATCGACGGTCGCCGTGATGAAGTTTACCGCCGGGTGATCGGTCCATAGGCCTGACTCGGCAATCAGTTCTTTCGTGAGCTGATCGTACGGACGATTGGCCATTAGTTGATCACTGAGCCAGGTAACAAACCTTCGTTTGCGAAAGATGAGAAACGGTCCGTTTTCGGTTCCGACATAGGCCCGCGAGAGACGCTCGGCCATGTAGTCGCCATAACGGCGATCTTCGAGTAAGTGATCGACCCACCATGCCAGGCGATCTTCCTCTGGGCGATTTTCGAGGAGGCGGATCTCTTCGAGCGAAGGAATCGAACCGGTCAGTCCCAGCGAAATGCGGCGAGCGATCGTCAGGTCATCCGCTTTCGGAGCAGGCTTCAGGTCATCGCGTTCCCAGATCTCGGCGAACTGCGCATCGATAATCTGCTTGGCTTTCAGCATGCTGGCATCGGCCACGATCAATGGCGTATCGATGGCCTCGACCCTCGGCGGAGCCAGCAGCCAGTTGGCCAGCGAAGCGAGCAGAATCGTCGCCAGAGCGATAAATGCGATGTTCTTCAGCCACATATGCGTTGGTCCGTGACGAAGTCTGTCAGACGAGAAAAGGTGCGATTCGACTCCATTCTTACCAATATCCCCAATTGGAAGTTTCTCATTGTAGAGAAAACTTGGCAATTTCTTCGATTTCTCAAAACCACCCGCCCAATTGTCCGGGTAAAAAAGGAACCTACGTAGATTTTCCGCGATCTCGTCTCGTCACCCCTGGAAACATCCATGTCTGTCGCCAATGCCAGCTGGCCCACCGACGAATTGATTGCCGCGGAGGAAATCGTCCGACCGCTGGGCGATCCACCTTCGTCGCCTGAAACGCCAGACCAGGGTGTTGGCGTACCTCCCAAGACGCCAATCTTCTGGCGGATTGGCTCGGGCCTGCTGAGTGCCGGTGACTGGTGCTTTGGCGTGGTCTCGATGGTCGTGATCCTCGCTTTTCTGGCGACCGTGCCGGTGCTGAACCTGATGAGCCTCGGCTATCTGCTGGAAGTTGCGGGCCGGATCGGCCGCACCGGGAAGTTCACCCAAGGATTCGTCGGGATTCGGAAGGCCTCGAAGATCGGCAGCATGGTGGCCGGAGCGTGGTTGATGTTTCTGCCGCTGCGGTTCCTTTCCGATGCCTGGCAAAGTGCCTGGCTGATCGATCCGAACAGTCCTCAGACACGAAACTTGTGGACGGTCACGATGATCGCGACAGTGGCCGTTGGTCTGCATGTCGCTTGGGCATGCTATCGCGGAGGTCGCTTCCGCCACTTCCTTTGGCCAGCCCCCATCTTGTTTTTCAAGACAATCTTTACCGGTGGCATGTACGCCCATGCTCGGGAAGGGACGCTCGCGTTCATCAAAGAACTTCACCTGTGGCATTACTTCTCGCTCGGAGCCCGCGGCTTCTTCGGGACGCTGGCCTGGCTGGCAATTCCGGTGCTGTGGATGATTGGTGCCCGGCAGATTACCGAGCCAGGGGCCGCGTTCGTGGTGAGCTTGCCCGGGATGCTGATGTTTGCCTTCGTGCTGCTTTACCTGCCATTTCTGCAAGCCCACTTCGCCGCCGAGAACCGTTTCAAAGCGTTGTTTGAAGTGCGAATGGTTCGCAGCCTCTTTCGTCAGGCTCCGCTGGCCTGGTGGTTGGCTTTACTGACAACGCTGCTATTCGCGTTGCCGCTTTACCTGCTGAAGATCGAAATGATCGACCGCGAGATCGCGTGGCTGCCGAGCTTGTTCTTTGTCGTGTTTATCTTTCCGGCCCGGATGCTTTCTGGGTGGGCGTTGGCCGTGGCGAAGAAGCGGGAGAAACCGGCTCATTTCGTGTGGCGATGGCTGGGTCGATTGGCGGCGATTCCGGTCGTCGTGTCGTACATCTTCTTCATGTACTTGTTTCTTTACATCTCGTGGAGAGGGGCGGATAGTCTGCTGGAACAGCACGCGTTTCTCGTTCCGGTCCCATTTCTGGGAAGCTAGGCAAAGGCCTTGCTACTAGGACCATCCTGCTGCACGGGGTACGATAGAGGGACTCGAGTGCTCGTAGACCTGCTATTACGTCTTAGTGCCTTATGCCGCGTGGAAACCTGATTACGATTTGCGTCACCTTCGTCGTGGCAATGATTTGTTACGCGTCGGCGGGACAATCTCGCTACGCTTTGATGTTCCAGCAAGGGATGCGGACCATCTCCGAGTTCTACGTGCGGCCGGTCGACGACGAAGAGCTGTTCAACGCCGCAATGGAAGGCCTGACAGCGCCTCTCGATCAAAACTCGGTCTACATCGCTCCGCCCCGCTATTCCGATTTCCGCCGAGAGCTAGGTCAGGAATTCGGCGGCATCGGTGTGCATGTCGACTTCAACAAAGAAACCCGCGAGATGCTGGTGATCACGCCTCTAGCAGGCGCGCCAGCTTATGAAGCAGGCGTTCAAGCAGGCGACGTTATCCTGGCGATCGATGGCGTGAAGCTCAATGGCGAAGACTTCGATACTTCGCTCAAGCGGCTGCATGGCGAGAAAGGTACTCCGGTTACCTTGACCGTGCAGCATATCGGGGCGGAAAAGCCGGTCGATATCACCATGAACCGGGCCAGCATTATGGTCGAATCGGTCATGGGTGACACGCACGGTCCCGGTGGCAAATGGAGCTATGTGTTAGCCGAGAATCCGAAGATTGGCTATATCCGTGTCGACTCATTCGGCGATCGTACCGCTTCCGACTTCGAGGCCGCTCTTCAGCAGATCGACGGTAAAGTCGAAGGGATCATCATCGACATGCGCGGAAACGCGGGCGGTTATCTGACCGCGGCGATCCAGATGGTCGACATGTTTATCGATCAAGGCGAGATCGTCACAACGCGTACCCGCAACAACCAGATCCGCGACGTTTACGAAGCTTCGTCCGGCGGCACGATCGTTCCGAAGAACCTCCCGGTGGTCGTGATGGTGAATCGCTTCAGTGCGAGTGCCAGTGAAATCTTCGCCGCCGCCCTGCAAGATCATCACCGGGCAACCATCGTCGGCGAACGCTCGTTCGGCAAAGGGACCGTGCAAAGCATCTTCCCACTGGATGGGGATCGCCGGGCCATGAAGATCACGACCGCCACGTACTGGCGGCCGAGCGGCAGCAACATTCATCATTTTCCTGATTCTAAGGATGATGACGATTGGGGCGTCACCCCTGACGAAAGCTGGGAGTTGGAATTAGACGACGAGACGTTGGCAAAAGTCATCCGCTCGCGTCGGCTGCATGATGTCGACCGAACAAATTTCGCCGATCCTTCCTCCGCCGACAAACGTGAGATTTCGGAAGATGAGCAAGCCTTGCTCGACTTTACCGACCCACAACTGCAAACGGCTATCGAAGCGATTCAAGACGCCGCTAAGTAGGCGTTTGGAAGCTTTTGCAAAGGTGATTTGAAAATTCTTCCTTCGAGTCTGAGGGCTATCGGACTCGCAAAAACGGGGCAAACTTTGCCGTCTTCAAGGCAAATTCAAAAGTCTCGATAAACGCCGACTTGAATCATTTCGAAGGCGGTTTGGCACTTTTTGGCACTCGCATTGCAAGTTACACGGCCATCCTCTCCCTTCCGACTCATGAACTGAAGAAAGTCGCCTTGATGGTCTGCAACGTTGATCACTTCCGTTGGCCTAAGAATAATATCCCAACCAGCCTGGAACTGGAATCGTTCTCGCGACCTCTCCCCGTTCAGCCGCACCCAGAAACGCCTTACGTCGTGGTGCTGCTGAAGATGCTCAGCGTTGCCGATGATGTCACCGAGAAGGGTATCGACCCGCTCGAGCGATAGTCGCGACTTCTCGCTGCTAGGCTGAAGAATCCCCGGCCAGTTGGTTCAGATGAAGCTGAACCGACTCGGCCAGCCGGGTCGGATTGTAGCCCCCTTCTAAAAGACTGACGATTCTCCCACCGCACCAGGTGTTGGCCACCTCTTGGACCTGCTGCGTCAGCGTGATGTAGTCTTCGCTTTCCAGGCCCAAGTCTCCGACCGGGTCGTCTTTGTGGGCATCGAACCCAGCGCTGATCAGAACCAACTCGGGGCGGACTCGTTCGGCAAACTTCTGCAGTTGATGCTCGAACCGGCTTAAGATCTCGGCCCGTTCGGTTCCATAAGTGACCGGCAGATTGTGGGTCAGCCCCAGTCCAGGCCCTTCGCCTGTCGCGTGACGATCGCCAGAGCCTGGGTAGAACGGATAGCGGTGCATCGAAAAGAACCCGACCGTCTCGTCTCGCCAGAAGATGTCTTGCGTGCCGTTTCCATGATGCACGTCCCAGTCGACGACCAGCACCCGGGATAAATCGAGCCTCTTCACCGCGTACGATGCCGCCACGGCGACGTTGTTGAACAAGCAAAACCCCATGCTCGTGTCAGGGGTCGCATGGTGCCCCGGCGGCCGAAACAAGCAGAAGGCATTGTCCGCTTCTCCTCGGACAACCTTCTGGGTCGCATCGATCGCCGCGCCGACCGCCAGCAAGGCAACCTGGTACGATTCAGGCGAGACCAGCGTATCGACTTCGATTCGGCCTCCCCCCTGTTGGCAAAACTTCTCAACCACTTCGGCCACCGAGGCGTCGTGAGCCAGCAATAAGTCCGACTTCGTAGCCGGCTCGAATGGGGGGCAAACCCAAGATTCCCAGGTTTTTTCGGCCTGCAGTCGCTCGGTACAGGTCATCAAACGTACCGCAGACTCTGGGTGCGAGGTCGTTTTGTGCTGAAGAAAACGATCGTCATAGTAAAGCAGGTTCTTTTCACCCATACCCAGCCCTCTTAGGGGGAATCCACCAATTCGTTGACACTCTCCGCTATAGGCAACTATTCTTAACCTTGGCGGAGTCAGAGGGTATGATTACATAACTCGTCGATCGGGGGAAAGATTTCCCTAAACTACCCTCGCCAGGCTCATCGAAGCCGAGCCTCATTCATTCCGAGGTTCGCACGTATCTACCCATAGGAACATCGTGGCATGAAACGACTTGCAATTTGGTCTCTGGTTTTCGCGCTGATGGCGATTGCCACACCATCTGCCTGGGCGCAGTACAAGGAAATTGATGTCACCGCCACCGATATCGATCCGGACTCCCGCGACCCCCAAACCCGTATCCGGTTTGGCCAGGCACAAGCGGTCGTTCGCGAATACCTCGGCGGGAAGACCATGGACGAATCGGGCCGCACGGCGATTCGGAAGTTCTTCCGCGACGCCTACCTGAAGAGCTGGACGCGCAAGCAGAACGCATCCCAGGCCGGTGCCAAACGCCAAGAGTTTCTCCGCACCTATTACTCGCCGAACTACGCCGATCAGACAGCCCGCGCGATGCTGAACGAGATCATGGTCGAGTTCATGCGCGAGTACATCAAGCCAGCCTATCACCCCGTGCTGCGTTACAACGCTGCTTTGCTGCTGGGTGACCTGCGCTCGAAAGAAATGGACACGCTGGCCGGAACGCCATCCGTTCCTTACGCCCCGGCCACGGCCATGCTGGTTAGTATCATTGAAGATCCAAACCAAAGCGACGCCGTCAAGATCGGTGCTTGGGTTGGTCTGATGGATCACGCCCAGCTTTACGGAGTCAATCTCGGTGCGATGCCGAATGCCGAGAAAGGCAAAGTGCTGAGCCTGGTCGTCAAAACGATCAACGAAAAAGAAGTCCCCAAGAATTCCAGCCCCGACGCACATCAGTGGATGCGGAAGCGTGCCATCGATGTCGCCAAGTCGATCGGCAGCTCCGGGGTGAATGGCAACCTGGCCCAGGCACTCGACACCGTGATTCTCGACGAGTCGCTGCCGATGAACATGCGCTGCGAAGCGATCGCCGCCAAGGGCCAAATGACCTTCGATCCGCAGACCGCCGGCAAGATGGATGTCGTGAAGCAATCGGCTGAAATCGGCAAGGTTGGCCTCGAAGCAGTCGCCGCCGACGTCGAGTGGTACGACGACGCGATCAAAGAATATTACAAGGTTATGATGGGCCCAGGTGGCGGCGGCGAATATGGCGGCGGCATGGGCATGCCTGGCATGGGTGCTCCTGGTATGGGAGGGGGTGCTCCTGGCTTGGGTCGTGGCGCTGGGCCATCGTCACCATCCGCAGGTCGTCCCGTCGGTGGAGGTAGTCGTCGCAACAGTCGACGTGGTTCCCGCGACGAAGGCATGATGGAAGGTGAGTTCGGTGGTGGTGGTATGGAACAGCAGGAAATCCTGCGAGACCCGATTGCCCTCCGCATGGAAACCTTGTTCCGTCGTCAAGCCAAGACCCATCTCGACGAAGCCAAGCAAGGCCTGGTGGGTAACATCACGCAGCCAATCTCCGGCGATGGCTCGAACATCAATGAAGGTCTGATTCGTTACGCCAAGGCAGCCGAAGATCGTCAGATGATCGTGGCCCTGGCCAACGCGATGATTGCCATGCTGGCCACCATCGACGACGACGAATTGATGGAAGCCGAGTTGCTGAAGAACTCGAAGACCCGTCTGGAAAATCTGACCACGGCCGCTCAGAAACTGGCCGCGAAAGCTGCCATCGAAATTACGCCGCCGGATAAGAATGACGAAGAAGACGAAGTCGTCGGCCCCGATGTCCCCGGTGGCGCCGCCCCAGGTCCTCGCCGTGGCGTGATGCCTACCGGTCCCGATATGCCAGGCGGAGCCGACCTTCCTGGTGCCGGTCCCGGTACGGGCCCCGCCGCTGGAGCTGGTGGTACTCCCGCGATGCCTGCCGGTGCGGACGTTCCTGGTGGAGCCGATGTCCCTGGCGGTGCGGACGTTCCAGGTGGGGCCGATGTGCCCGGTGGAGCGGCTACTCCTGGACCGGGTGGACCGGGTGCTGGTGGTCCTGCTCCTGGTGGCCCGGGTGCTGGTTCTGGCAATCCAGCGCCCCCTGCTGGTGGTCCGGCCGGTGGTACCGGCACGACCCCGATGCCTCCGACGGGCAGCGACCTGCCTGGCTAGTTCTTTCGGCCTAGGCATTCGCCTGACTGATCTTGTCCCGACAGCCGCCGCCCGTTAAAAGCGGCGGCATGATCCAGAATTATGTTCGGGCCAACTCGATTCCTGCTTCGCTGCTAGCACTCGCCGCAGCGGTCACTCTTCTTTGTGGAAGTGGTTGCCGTAGCGTCGTCAGCGATGATCGTGCGCTCGAAACCTTGGCCAGCGAACCGTCCCCAGAGCAACCGAAGTCGCTTCCCGCCAAGCTCACATCTACGCCAATGGACCAAGCGGCGAAGCCTGACGTTGCCGTGACCGAGGCTGAAGCGATCCTCGCGGCGAATGTCATTCAATCGAAGAAGAACGACTTTCGCCCTCGCAAGATTTCGTCTCGGGGCTGGTATCACGAAGCCGGAACGCCTCTCTACCGAGCGATTCCCACCGGCACGCACCTGTGGCGACATCAGTCCCTCGAGCGGCTGCTGGATCAGCCAGAATCACCTCGCGAAACACTCCTCGCTGGCACACGATCGACCGATCCGGAAGTTCAATCGACGGCCATGATCGGACTGGCTCGCCTGGGTGAGTCGGTCGACCCGGCAGCACTCGGCAAGTTGGTCGAAGATGAAACGACCACTTCCGCCACGAAAGCTGCCTTGCTGGAAGCTATCGTCCTGCAACCAACACAAATAGCTCGACCGGTCGTGTCAGGCTTGTTCGAGCGACGCGAGGCGTTGCTCTCTTCGGTTCAGATCGAAGGCGAAGATGCGGTCACGCTCCTCGAGCAACAGCTCTGGATCGCATTGGCCGCCGTATCACAGAAGATCGAAGACGATCCGCGGTTCATCGTTGCTTTCGCTCAGCATAAGCCAGAGATTCAGGAAACGATTCTCGATCTGCTCCTGGTCGCTCACTGTCGAAAGGTCCCTGAACCGATTGCCCAGCGATTCGGCACCATGTCGACCCAGGCAATTCGTCGTGTCGGACTGTGGCCAGCCTATTTGCGATCGGTCGCCCCCATCGATCGGCTGCTCGAACAAACGCGCTCGGCCGACTTCCCCACGCGTGAAGCCGCGACGATCGGCCTCGGTCGCGAAGGCTCGAAGGAAGCTCGGGAAGCCCTCGAAGCAATCACCGAAAATGATTCGACGCTCGTGCAAGTCGCTGCTGTGATTGCCTGGGCTCAACTGGACGATCACCTGCATTGGACTCGCCTGGCGGAAGCTCCTTCGTGGCGAGTTCGCCTGGCGGTGGCGGAATTCATTCCGATCGAACCTCGCCATCAGTTCGCTATCGAAAAGCTTAGCGAAGACAACAGCCGCCAGGTTCGCGAAGCGATCGAAGCCCGGGCAGGCATGTTGGTTTCGCGAAAGTCAGACGACGCCGATGCCGAGCCGAAGCCCATCGAACGCGTCGAACTGACTCCCGAAGAAGCGATCACCATCCTCGACTTGATCGACCAGTCCCAACATGCCGCAGATGAGTCGCAGCGCGTGAAGGCCCGGCAAACGTTGCTCTTGGAACCAGCCAAAGTGCTGACCGCCGTCGATCAAGCAGCCGAACAACTGGCCAACTACGAGAACGACTACCTATTCCAGGTCTTGTTGCCCCAGTGCGATCCGTTGTATCGGCGATTGGAAGAAGCGATCTCTGACCGCCCTCAACTGGCTCTCGGTGCCGCGCGACAATTGGCACAGCACGCCACGCAGCATCCGTTGCCGGAACTGGTCGTTTGGCGGATTTACCGGAACATCGACCGCTTCACACCGATGACATGGCCGGTGCTACTGGAAATCGTTCACGAGGATCAGCGTCCCCCTGCCGAAGCAATCGTTCGTCGAGCCTTGGGAACCGATCTCACTCAAGTACGCATCGCGGCCTACGAGCACGTGTCGAGGTATCCTTTGCCGGATGTCGCTTCGCAGCTGTGCGACGGCCTGGAACATGAGATGCCTGCGGTTCGTATCGCGGCGATTGAAGCCTTGCAGCAGCTGCAGCGCGATGGCGATCGTCATCGATTCGCCGAAATGCTGCTCGATAGCGACATTGATGTTCAACTGGCTGCGTGCCGGGCCTTGGATCATTTTCAAGATCCACGCGGATCAAGCCATTTAAACCGCATGACCTATTCGTCGTCGAAGACAGTTCGCTTGCTGGCCGTTCAATCGATCGCGGCCCGAAACAACGATTCGGATATTCCGACCTTGATTCGAGCTCTGGACGACGAAACGGCAATCCGCAGTGCGGCTCTCGACGGACTGTCCAGTCTTGTCCCGAAAGGACAGCACCCAGGACAGATTTCTCCGGCCGATTCGCTGGATGCCCGGTGTGCTGCGTGGAAAAACTGGTTCGACCGTCAGGCCTCGTTCCAGTAAGCCAATTTCTCCGGCGCCAGGGCTTGGCTCCGCCCAACCCTTCCCGCCTCGGCGCGTTATAATTCCTTCGTCCGGGAGCACCCCGCATGTTACGCTCCCCTAATGGTGTTACGTGGTCCAGATGGCATACCCTTGCCGAAGGCCCGGGACGAAACGGACGGAGACATGGCCCCGAATTCCAGCATCAAGCTCAGCTACCCCGAGAAGGACATCGCTCGCCTTACGTTCGACCTGCCTGACAAAGGGGCGAACATCCTCAGCCATCCAGTGATGGAAGAGTTGGCAGGCCATCTCGATGAACTCGCCAAACGTGACGATATCGTTGGCGTGATTCTCGATTCCGCGAAGCCCAGCATCTTCATTGCTGGTGCCGACATTCGCGAGTTCGCCGCCTCGATGGAAGTCGATACCAAGCGAACCTACGAGATGTGCCGCTGGGGGCAAACCCTCTTCGGGCGATTGCATACAAACAAATGGATCACCGTCGCTGCCATCAATGGTACCTGCGTTGGTGGTGGTACCGAACTGGCCCTTGGCTGCGATCGCCGCGTGGTCACGACGCACGACAAGACCGAGATCGGTTTACCGGAAGTGAAGCTCGGTATCTATCCCGGCTGGGGTGGCACCGTGCGACTTTCGCGTTTGGTCGGCCTGGGCAACGCGGTGAAGATGATCACCTCGGGCGAAAGTGTCTCGCCGCAGAAGGCTCTTGAACTTGGCTTCGCCGACGATATGGTTCCGCCAGAACACTTGTTGGCGGCCGCCATCGGCATCATTCGCGAAGAAGAAAAGACCGGTCAGTACAAGCAAGACCGAGCTAAGCGTGTTCAGCCGATCTCGATCAACGAGACCGAATTCGGTTTCATGGGTGCGACCGCATCGGCCTACATTCAGCAGCAAACCAAGGGACAGTATCCTGCCCCCTTGGCCGCTCTGGAAACGTTGCTCGGCGGAGCGATGCTCGATGCCGAGGCTGCCCTAGAGCTTGAAGCCCAGGGGATGGCCAGCCTGTTTGGCACCCCGGTCAATGCGGCACTGATCAACGTCTTCCTGCTGACCGATCGCAATAAGAAAGATAGCGGCGTTGCTGGCGACGGACCGCAGCCTCGCAAGCTGCAATCGGCCAGCGTGATCGGTGCTGGGATCATGGGAAGCGGCATCGCGGCCGCCAACTTGAAGCGTGGCCTGGCGGTCAAACTGAACGACGCCAATGCCGAAGCACTACAGCGTGGTGCCAGTGCGATTTTGGACGAAGTGTCGTTCGACAAAGCGACCCGCAGTAAGAGTGTCGAGCGAGCCATCGAGTACGCCGGTCGACTTCGTAGCACGACCAACAGTTCCGAACTCCTCGACAGCGATATCATCATTGAAGCGGTCGTCGAGAACCTCGAACTGAAACGCAAGATCTTCGCCGGTCTCGAAGAAAACCTCCCTGAGACCACGATCCTGGCAAGCAACACGTCGACCTTGCCGATCACCAAGCTCGCCGGAAATCTGAAGCATCCGGAACGGTTCGTCGGGATCCACTTCTTCAACCCAGTTCGCAAAATGAAGTTGGTGGAAGTGATCCGAGGCGAGAAGACCTCGGACGAAACGGCCGCGACCGCCGTGGCTTATGCCAAAGGTCTCGGCAAGTTTCCGATCGTCGTCAACGATGGCCCTGGTTTCCTGGTGAATCGACTGCTGTTCCCTTACATGAACGAAGCGACGCAGCTTCTTCAGGACGGGGTCGATATGAAACGGATTGACAAAGTCGCGGTCAAGTTCGGCATGCCGATGGGTCCAATCGCCTTGTACGACATGGTCGGCATCGACACCTCGTTCTATGCCGGACGAACCATGTACGACGCTTTCCCGGATCGCACGCTCGTTTCCCCGATCTTGCCCGCGTTGATCAAGAACGAACGCCTCGGCACGAAGAAGGGGTACGGTTTCTATAACCACGAAAAGAAGAAGGGGCGTCCCGAGCCAGATCCAATGGCATTGGAACTGATTGCCCGTTATGTCGATCCACCGCAGCGAGAAATCACCGATGCCGAGATCGAACATCGTTTGATTTTGCCAATGCTGTTGGAAGCGACACGGGCCCTCGACGAAGGCGTCGTTCGCGATCCGCGCGACGTCGATCTAGGTTTGATCTTTGGGATCGGGTTCCCACCGTTTAAAGGTGGGCTGCTCTTCTGGGCCGATACGGTCGGGGCGAAGACCCTGGTCGAATGGCTCAAGCCGTTGGAAGAAATCGGCAAGCGTTTTGTCCCCACCGAAATGCTGCTCGATATGGCGAAGAACGACAGCAAGTTTTACGACCGAGCGTCGAACTAGTTCACGGATGCATCCCCTCGTGCGTTGCCGGAAGACGCAAGTGTTCTGGCAGTGGCCGAAGTCATAATAGAAAGCAACATCATGAATCAGGCCGTAATCATTGACTGTGTGCGAACACCGATTGGCCGTGCTCATCCCGAGCGAGGTTATTATCGCGACGTGCGAAGCGACGACCTGGCGGTTCATTGTGTCGAAGCCCTGCTGAAGCGAACCGGCATCGACCCCAACGAGGTCGAAGACGTTCTCTTTGGCAATACGCAGCAAACGCTTGAACAAGGTTTGAACGTCGCTCGCATCATTGCTCTAACGGCCGGGCTTCCCGTGACTGCCGCCGGTGCGACCATCAATCGGCTTTGCGGCAGCAGCCTGCAAGCCTTGAATCAGGCCGCCCACAGCATTTTGGCGGGCGCTGAAGATGTTCAGATCGTCGGCGGTCTCGAACATATGACCCATGTGCCGATGGATCATGCGTTGGACATCAACCCGAAGCTGTACCATCACACTTCGGAAGCGGCCCTGCACATGGGGATCACCGCGGAGTTCCTGGCACAAACGCAAGGCATTTCGCGAAAAGCTCAGGACGAGTTCGCCCTCGGCAGCCATCAAAAAGCAGCGGCCGCAATCGAAAGTGGCAAGTTCCAGAACGAAGTCGTGCCGACCCATGGCCGCACGGAAGAAGGTGCCCGGCAACTGTGGACCGTCGATCAATGCGTACGACCCGATACCAGCCTGGAAGCCTTGTCCGCGCTGCGTCCCGTTTTTATGCCCGATGGTGGCACGGTGACCGCCGGGAATGCTTCGCCGATCAACGACGGGGCCTCGGCTATGTTGATGATGTCGGATGCCTCGGCCAAGCGACTGGGGCTGAAGCCAATGGCCCGCGTCGTGGCGACCGCCGTGGCTGGCGTCGAACCTTCCGTCATGGGCACCGGTCCGATTCCGGCAACCCAAAAAGCACTGAAGCGTGCCGGTCTAACGCTCGACCAAATCGACCTTGTCGAACTGAACGAAGCGTTTGCCTCGCAGTCGTTGGCATGCATTCGTGGGCTCGGTTTGGATGAATCGAAGGTGAACGTGCATGGCGGTGCGATCGCGATCGGTCATCCTCTGGGTTGTTCCGGAGCACGTATCAGCACCACGCTGCTGCATGCCATGCAAGATCGCGGAGCGAAGTACGGCCTGGCGACCATGTGCATCGGTGTCGGTCAGGGCATAGCCACCATCTTCGAGCGTCTCGACTAACCAGCCCGGAGATCTCGGATGGATACGAGGGAAGAGCTTGCCGAGAACAGCTCGATCGCTGCGATGTTTCTGCATCGGGTTCGGGCAGGGCGCCATCGGCCTGCCCTCTGGTATCGGGAATCGGCAGACGCTCCGTTTCAGTCGGCGACCTGGGAAGATCTGCTGCACGATGTCTACGCGATCGTGCGCAGCTCGGAAGAAGCCGGACTCTACGTAGCTGGTGATCGAGCCGTACAAATCCGCGATAACAGTCGCGAGTGGATCACTTTCGACCTGGCGATGATGATGCTAGGCGTCTGGCATGTGGCCCTCAACACGCACCTGGCGCTCGATCAAATGGTTTCCGCCATTCAGCATTGCGAGCCGAAGTCGATCGTCGTCGCCACACCGCAGCTCCGTGACCGACTGGCGGCTATCTGCGGTGAGATACCGATTACACTTTCGTCTCTCTCAAACGATGACGCGTCCCAGGTAAGCACCGACGAAGTACTGCAGCATCTGGAAGAGCGTGTGGCGGGCATCGATCCGAACTCGACCTGCACGTTGGTTTATACCTCTGGGACGACCGGCCAGCCGAAAGGGGTGATGCTCAGCCATCGCAATCTGGCCTTCGACGCCCAAGCAACAGTGCATGCCTACGACGAGAAGCCGGTCGACAAACGGCTCAGCTTTTTGCCTTTCAGCCACTTGTATGCCCGGACATGCGACGTCTATACCTGGATCGCTCGCGGATCGCAGTTGGTGCTGGCCTTCTCGCGAGAAACGATCTTGGGCGACTGTCAGGCCACCACGCCCACGCTGATCAACGGCGTGCCGTACTTCTATCAGAAGGTGGTGGAAGGCTTGAAACTGAGTGGCAAGCTCGACGAACGCGGTTCGTTGAAGAAAGCGTTTGGTGGCGAGATCCGCATGTGTGCCAGTGGCGGTGCTCCGCTGGCGAAGTGGGTGATCGATGCGTTCGAGAAGCAGCAAGTTTCGCTGCTGGAAGGTTACGGCCTGACCGAGTCGTCGCCGGTGATCACCGTTTCGACCGAAGGAGCCCATCGCCCCGGCAGTGTTGGGAAACCGCTGAAAGGCGTCGAAGTTCGCGCGACCGAAGCAGGCGAGATCGAAACCCGCGGGCCACACGTGATGCAGGGCTATTACCAGAACGATGAAGCAACGCGCCAAATCATGGATGGCGAGTGGCTACGGACCGGCGATCTTGGCCTGATCGACGACGAAGGCTTCCTTTGGATTACCGGTCGCCAGAAAGAGATCCTCCTCCTTTCGACCGGCCGCAACGTGAATCCGGAAGCCCTCGAGATCGCCATCGGAAGCGATCCGCTGGTCGCCCAGGTCATGGTCTGCGGCGAAGGTCGTAAGTGCCTGTCCGCCTTGATCGTTCCGAACCCCGATCTGCTACGGCAACGCATCCAAGAGGCTCGGCTATGGGTTTTCTCGAAGCAACAAGCGCTCGAGCATCCCACGGTGCGGCAATGGTTCCGCGACATTCTCGACTGCCAACTGGCCAATCGTTCCGACTACGAACAGGTCGGGCCCTTCACCATTCTGGGACAAGGATTCACACCAGCCAGCGGCGAACTGACCCCGAAGCTCAGCTTGCGGCGGTGCGAAATCCTAAAGAACTACGATGCCATAATCCAGCAAATGTACGAGCCCGCTCAGGTGTCGCGTCCCTGGTGGCGGTCTTGGTTGCCATAATCCTTTGTTAAATTAGGACTTGCGGCAAATACTTTTCGCCCTGTCCGAGCCTCGGGCGAAAATATAGCGTAGAGTTAATTAGCTTGGACGCCTATTTAACGGGGGCATATCCCTCGTTAAGACAACACTCCACTTCTCTTGGCGGGAGCAGCAACGATGAGCAGCGATACAACGAACTCGACCGCACCGGAAACACCGGCGACGGAACAAGAAGAGACTTCCTTTGCCGAAACCGCTTTGAAGCTGGGTGGTAAGAGCGCGGACGAAGCCCGCCGAACCGGCGCGATCGACTCGGCCGACGACCAGGTCGAAAAGCTCTTCCAGCCGCAATATCAAACCGCCAACAGCCCGGCCCATCGCGCCGTGTGGGATCGTGGAATCTCGGTCGAACTGTTCGAGTCGAACCCACTCGAAACGGCTCCCGAGATCCGCAAAGTGATGGACGACAGCCTTGAGGTGGTGCGAGGTTTTCGCAACAGCAAGACCATCACCGACGAAAAAGGGAAGATCCGCGACGAAGTCCTGAAAGCCCTTGGTGAAGCGGGCTACTGGGGTCTGCTGGTCGATAAGAATTACGGCGGTAGCGGCACGCCTTTTCGCTCGTTCGCGCCCTTTCTGACGCAGATGGCAATGATCGATCCGACCCTCGCCGGTCTGGCTTCGGTGCATGGCTGTATCGGTGCGGTCGATCCGGTGAGCACCTTCGGCAACGAAGAACAGAAGCAGCGTTACTTGCCGAAGTTGGCCAGTGGCGAACGTCTTTCAGCGTTCGCATTGACCGAGCCTTGTGCAGGTTCGGACCTGACGGCATTGAAGACGACGGCTCGATTGGATGGCGATTCGTACGTGCTCAACGGCGAGAAACTGTTCATCACCAACGTCGTCCCAGGCCGAACGATTGGCGTGGTCTGCTTGATCGACGATGTTCCCGCGGTGCTGGTGGTCGATCTACCAAACGAAGAGAACGACCAGTTCCAACTGCGAAAGTATGGTTTGTGGGCGCTTAAGCACACGTACAACCAGGGCATCATCTTCAACAACTTCCGCGTTCCGAAAGAGAACCTATTGGTTCCTGGCAAAGGAAACGGACTGACGATTGCCTACCATGGATTGAACCTGGGGCGTATCAGCCTGTGCGCGAATGCGGCCGGGACGATGCGACTGATGATGGCCAGCATGATCCCTTGGGTTCACTTCCGCGAAACGTACGGCGAACCGATCGCCAAGCGCGAACTGGTTCAGCGTCGCCTCGGCAAACTAGCCGGGATGATCGTTGCCTCCGACGCGCTTGTGGCGTGGTGTTCGACGCTGATCGACGAAGGTTACCGCGGCGAGATGGAGTGCATCATCGCCAAAATCTTCGGTAGCGAGTCGCAGAAGGAAGCCGCGATCGAGTTGTTCATGAAGACTCATGGCGGACGTTCGTTCCTGCATGGTCACATGTTCGGCGACAACGTCCACGAGTACCTGGCCCCATGCATTTATGAAGGGGAAGGAGAGATGCTCGGGATGGCGTTCTTCAAGTCACTCGTGAAAAAGCACGGCACCCAGTTCTTTGAACCCATCGGCAAGGCATTGCATGCCGCTGGAATCAAGAAGCCAAACCCACTGAACCCGGCTCATGCCTGGGCGCTGAAGGGAGTGATTGCTCCGTACGCGTCGTGGATGATGAAGGAGTACATGGGGGGCAAGCCGAAGCCGAAGTTTCCGCAGATGCCTGATAACTTGCGGGCTCACGCTCAGTTCGCGGCCGATCATCTGCAGGATATGCCGCTGCAAATCTCGGGCACGATGCGAAAGCATCAACTGAAGCTGGCAGATCGTCAGTGCCGCATGTCGTATCTGTCGCAGAACGTGCAGAACCTGATGACGATGTTGGCAACCGCCCTTTACGCCGCCAAGCAAGAGAACGAAACCGTTCGGGCCGCGGCCGATATTGCTTGCCGCGATTTGAAGCGGAAGGTTCTGCTGACGGCACCCAGTGATCGATACTTCCGTCGCGTTTCGGAAGTCGGGGGCATGGTCGCGGAAGGAAACTTCCCGGGCGTCGACGTGCCCCCAGACGAAATCATGATGCGGTATGATAAGTAACCTCTGGTTACCTGTCGCCAAGTAAGGACCGCATCGTTGATCAAGTTCAGTGTCATTCTTCCCGCCGCCGGCCGCAGCACGCGTTTTGGCGGCGGCGAGCTTAAGAAGGTCTACGTTCCCCTACTCGGTCAGCCGGTTTGGCTTCACAGTGCCCGGCTATTCGCGGCTAGGCCAGACGTCAGCGACGTAGTGGTTGTGATCTCGGCTGACGACGAAGCGTACTTCCGCGAGAACTTCGCCGAAGTCTGCCACGAGATAGGCATTCAAATCGTGCTCGGCGGCGAAACGCGTACCGACTCGATCGCCAATGGTATCGACGCTCTCGACAGTTCGAGCCATTTTATAGCGATCCACGATGCCGCTCGGCCAGGGATCGACAATGTGATGGTCGATGCGGTCTTCAATGCGGCGGCCGCCAGCGGAGCCGCGATTCTGGCCTTGCCAGTTCCAGGCACGCTGAAACGGGTTTCTGCCGAAGGGACCATCTCGGAAACGGTCCCTCGTGATGGAATCTGGGAAGCACAAACCCCCCAGGTATTTCGCCGCCCGGTGATTCTCGAGGCATACGAGAAGTTCCGCAACAAACCTGCCACCGACGACGCCAGCCTGGTCGAACGCCTCGGTCACCCGGTCACGGTTGTGAAGGGTTCGTTAAACAACCTGAAAATTACCACCCAAGACGACCTGGTGGTTGCCCAAAGGTTGCTTTCCGAAAGAAGTTGAACCGTCGCCGCCGATTCAGTGTCGTCCCGTAGTGAAACGAGGCATTTTTTCATAAAATGCCCCTTTCCCAACGATAGCGATAACCCTCTTACGGCGGCGATTTTCGGCAAATGAAAGACATTTACGCAGAACTCTCGTGGCGTGGCCTGATCAATCAAACCACCGGTGACGACTCGTTCGCTACCTGGCTCAACGAGCAGTCTCGAACCGTCTATGCCGGTTTCGATCCCACCGCCGATTCGCTGCACGTCGGGCATATGCTCCCGCTGATGCTGCTGCGACGGTTTCAAGCCGCTGGCCATAAACCCATTGCCCTGGTCGGTGGTGCGACCGGCATGATTGGCGACCCCAGCGGTAAGAGTGCTGAGCGCAATCTGCTGTCGGTCGACCAACTGCGAGCCAACGTCGACGCCATCAAAACGCAGATGCACCAGTTTCTCGATTTCGACGAAGCAGGAAGCGGCGCGGTGCTGGTGAACAACTTCGACTGGATGCAAAGCTTCAGCTACCTCGACTTCCTTCGCGATATCGGGAAGAACTTCCCCGTGAACGTGATGATGGCGAAGGACTCGGTGAAAGGGCGTCTGGAACGTGACGACGCCGGGCTCAGTTACACCGAATTCAGCTACATGCTGCTCCAGGCCTACGACTTCGTCCACTTGTACGACAAGCTAGGCTGCACGCTGCAGATTGGTGGCAGCGACCAATGGGGTAACATCACCGCCGGGATCGACCTGGGACGACGCATGCGTTCCGCTCAGTTGTTCGGCATGACCTGCCCGCTGCTGACCAAGAGCGACGGCACCAAGATGGGCAAGACCGAGTCAGGCGCCATCTGGCTTTCGGCCGAGCGGACCAGTCCATATGCCTTCTACCAATATTGGATCAACGTCGCCGACGAAGACGCTGGGAAGTGCCTCCGCTTCCTCACGGAACTGGAACGCGAAGAGATCGAAGCCCTCGACAAGGCTCGCGTTGACGAACCTCACAAACGCGAAAGCCAGAAGCGTCTGGCCGAGGCACTGACTGAGTTGGTCCACGGCAAGGCAGGCGTCGAAAGTGCCCAGCGGGCGACCGAGATCTTTTTCGGAGGAGAAATCGACAATCTCAGCGACAAGCAGTTGATCGAAATCTTCGCCGATGTGCCGAGCCAGCAACTTGGACGCGATCGCCTGGCAGCGGATGGTGGATTGAACATTGTTGATGCATTGGTCGAATCAGGTCTTTGCAAAAGCAAGGGAGATGCCCGCCGAACCGTTTCGCAGGGCGGGGCTTACGTCAATAATCGCCGCATCGAAGAGACCGACAAGATGCTTGGCACAACCGACCTGGCCAGTGAAACGGTCATGGTGCTGCGAAGCGGCAAGAAGAAATACGCTTTGTTGCGGTTTGCCGGCGAATAATCGCAAACTTGCTAGCGGCCACCGATTCAAATTGACGCCGACCTGAGAAATTCCTACGATTCCCGCAGACGCTCCCAACTCGGAGCGGGGTATCTTCCCTCTTTCCCAGGTCGACGGTGGCGCGGTCCAAAAAGACGTTTATCGTGGTTTTTGTGGTAGCGGTCGCAATTATTGCGGCGGTGACCGGCTCGGTTTACAACGCCAGCCAGCACATCCCCGAGTTCTACGATCAGGCCCTGCATGTCGAACCGACCCTTGCCGATGAAACCGGCGAGATCCTGGAAGAGCAAGTCTTTGCGTTCACCAATCAGGTGAAAAAGCCGCGTCGCTGGTCGTTGCGTCTGACCGATCAGCAAATCAATGGCTGGCTCGCGTCGGACTTGAAAGAGAAGTTTCCAGACCTGCTGCCGGAATACATCGAAGACCCACGCGTCGCCGTGAAAGGCAAGACGCTGCTGGTTGGCTGCAAATACAACGGCCAGTCGCTCAATTCGATTCTCGCGGTTTCGCTTGACTGCTTCCTGGTGGAAGGAGAAGCGAACGTCGTCGGCATTCAGCTTCACAACGTCACTGCGGGATCGTTGCCGATTCCCATTGGCCAACTGCTAACCGAGATCGATTCCTACGCCGACAAGGCCGACATCCCGATTCGCTGGCAGCAGCGCAATGGCGATCCGGTCGCTTTGATCACCATCCCCGATTCCGGTAGCGAAATCGATGGCGAGATTCGCATCGATGCCTTGGAACTGAAGGATGGCGAGATCCTGCTCTCTGGCGAGACCATCAAGACCGCCGAGGAAATCCAGCAGGAAGCCGAGGCCGATCAGTCGGTCGCCGAAGAGGCCTCCCCTCCCCCTGGCATTTCTGAATCTTGAAGCCGCAAGATCAAGCGGCCAACCAGCGTTGCCCCCGCTAGTTCGACCTCGACTTGATGGGCTTCGCGAATCACCCAGGAAAAACTTCCACGATCGGCCTGGGTCACTTCGCCACGATCTCCTGAAATGGGTCCCTCGTAGTCGAGGTACATCAATCGGTGATCAAAATCAGGGATTGCCTCGGTTGGCTCGTTCACCCTGGGAAATTCCCATAACGTGAACGTCTTCAACACATCGCCATCTTCCAGCAGCAGATCGTAGTGATCTGGCTTGCTGGCGTGTGACGGAGTCCGATGATGCAGGATCGCGAAACGTGGCATGTCCGTTAGTATACGGTCGTGCTTTGCTCTGCGACCACGCCTTGCGGCGATTCCTGGCTTCGCACTTCGGCCCGAATCGTCTTCTTGCCAGGCGTCGACGTCTGGACATCGAAGGTCAGGCTGACCTGTTCACCCACACGCATCACTTGCAGCGGCTGGATGGCCACCGTCAGCAGATCCTGCGACTGCGATACCTGAGGACTCACTGGCCCAGTCAGCTGCAAAAACCGCATTCCGGCATCCAATCGCAAGGTGATGGCGACGTTTTCGTCGATGACGTTGCGACCGTTCTTGATCGTCAGCACATAGCGAATGTTGCTACCGGCTCGCACGCCTTCGTTCAGGTCGGAAAGCGACGCTTCCAACTGCCCCGTAACCGGCTGGTTGCCGCCCAGGTTGCCTTGGCCTGGTTGGCCAACCGTCGGAGGTGGTTCAGCCGCTGGGGCCGATTGAGGCACGATCTGCGTGCAGACTCGAGCATTTTCGGTTACACCTTGGTCGGTCGTCGCGGTGACCGTATTACATGCCGATCCAATCGGTCGATCGGAGCGAACCATCATTTCGACCACCGCTCGCTGGTTCGGCATGATCTGATCGAATGTCCACACGGCACCGTTGGCGACGTCGCGGGCCGGGTCCGTGCGGCCGACGATCTGGAAGGCAGGGTCGACGCTCTCTTCGACACGGACATTGGTCAGCGGCGTGGAACCGGTGTTCACCAGCACGGCCTGGAACAACACGTCCTGACCGACTTCGTGAACTTCTTTGGTTCGGATTTCTAAGGTAAACGTAGGCTCTGGAGCGGGTGGATTCACCGACACGCACGCCGTCGACGACTTCCCTTGGACACCGTTGGCAGTCACCGTCAAGCGATGACAATAGCGGCCTGGTGTCTGGGTCTGGAAGGAAAGCCGACGCGTTACGGCCTGACCAATCGCAAGGGTCCCCAGATCGTTGACGATCGGGCTCGTTTCACCTGGGAAGACAAGACCTTGATCGAAGATGTCTTCCAGCTTCAACCCCACGAGCGGCTGATCGCCCGTGTTTCGGATGGTGACGACATACTCGACCGGTTCACCCACGATGACCGCTTCAGGGCCTTCCATGGTGAGGTAGATCGCATCGACCATCACCTGGGTGTCGACACAGTCTTGGCTTTGCAGGCCAGGCTCGGCCTGGACGGTCACGCAGTTCTGGATCGATCCTGACTGGTTCACTCGTGTGTTGAGGGTGATCTGGCGGAAGCCTCGAGCTTCCAGATCACCAATTTGCCACACCAGTCGATTCCCTTCCTGCCGGGCGGCAGGCGTGCTCGATTCGTAGGTCAATCCCGGGGGAAGGACAACCGTAGCGATCGCATTTCGAGCAGCCACATCGCCACCATTCTGGACGTTGATATTGTAAACCGCCTGGGCGTTGAATTCGGCGACTTGTGGACCGGTCATGTCGACAGCAAGCTGCGGAGCACTCCAGGTCACGGTTGTCACGCCTGAACCAAGCATCAGGTTTTCGGCATTGCTTTCAGGGTCGAGGTTCGGCTGAACGATCGTCACGCGAACCTGGGCCGTCCCGGGTTGATTGGAAAGGGGAGCCAGTTCGACCGTCGCGAAACCATCGGCATTGGTCTTCGTCTTGACCGGCACACCTTGTTCGGCGGTGCGGCCATTGATCAGAAATGCCGACGCCGGGCCATCGAGCACCTCGTACATTACTTCCCAATCCGCCACCGGCTGACGGTTCGTTTGTCGCAAGACGGTTGTGCTGAGCACAGCCTTATCGCCTGCCGGAACCACAACGGGAGCCGGAAACTGCCACTGCGCGTCGACCCAATAGATCGTCGCGGTTTGCTGACGAGCTGGCCAATTTTCGAAGGTGGGTGCCAGCGCGGTCACACGGCTGACACCAGGAGCGGCCGAACTGACCGACATCCAGGTCTGGCCACGCAACACACGGACATCGTCGCCTGGCAGTTCGGTGCCGCGGTCGACAGTCTTATCGCACAGCAGCGTACTGCTCGTCGCGAAGTCTGGTCCCTGGACACCGTAGTTACGGTTCGAGACCAGATCGAACATGTTCGAGTCTTTACCGACTTCGGTGATATAGCCGACGCTCTCTCGCGACAAAATCCAATTGACCGGACGGCCTGCTTCATGAAGGTGACGCTTACGGTTCAAACCGGCGACAAGCACGACTTCCGTACCAACCGGAGCGACCACTCGCGATGGAGAAAGCTGTAAGGCTTCAGCCTCGGCCAGGTCTTTCGGTGGTTCTGGCAGCGGCGTCAACGGTGTGACACCCGGAGCGGGACATGGCGAGAGGGGAGCAGGCTGTTGAAAAGCTGGCTGCTGATTGAAGCAGCCCAGGTTGCAGTCGACGGATGTCGAGTCGCCGCGGGCGAAGATCCGCTGTCCGGTTGGGTCGATCCGAGGCACATTGATCTGAGCGCACCCCGAGCCGGCGATTGCAACCCAGAGGATTGCAAGGAGCAACATTCGCTTCGTGCTTGTTGACCACCGCATGACTCTATCCATAACGCAGACGTGGAGTTCCCGACGTAGCTTGCCCAGAATGACAAGCCGTGAAAACTTAGCACGCGGTTAGGCAACATGCGGTGTTTTTTCATCATGGGATGTTGGGAAAAAGCAACACGACCCGTGCGGTTGTAAGTCCCGCACGGGTCGTGTCGATGGTTTCGATTATCGTGGGCTCTTCCGCCCCGATGCTTAGCGGTTGCGAGCGAAGATGCCGGTCGCGTACCAGATTCCGTTACGCCCCCGTTTCATGTCGTAGCCATAGTAAACATTGGCATCGCTGACTGCCGACCAGTGTCCCGACGAATGACGCCAGCTTCGGACGCATTCAATCGCGGCGTCTTCCAGACGCTGCCCTGGCCAGCTTTCGGCACACACTTCCGTTGGCACCAGGCCACCGGGCAGTTGAGCGCTGATCTGGTGGAAACGTGATTCCCACTGATGATGCCCTTGCAGTTGCATGCTGGCCTGATTGCGGCTGTGGCGGAAAGTTTCCAGCGCCAACAACCGACGGAATACACCGCCGGTGCTGCGTGGCTTTTCTGGGTGCATCCGCACGGCGTAGATCAGCGTACGCTGGGTGAGCGAACCAGGAGGAAGCGTCAGGATAACTTCCATCTCGGTCGTGGTTCGACCTTGCGTTCCTTTGAAGTTGAACTGACTGACCACCTGTCCCAACTGGGTTGGGTCGTTATTGGTGTAGTCGACGATGGCGATACCACCGGTGCCATACATGTACTGAAAGGCAGCGTGGTTCAAAATACGCGTCGGCTTTTCGTCGACGGTCACGGTAGCGTCGACGCCCAGATCAGCGACGACATAGTTGGCCAGCAACTCGGCAACCCGCCGATTAGTCAAGGTTTGCTGCTTGAATTGCTTGGCGGCCGCAGATTGATCATCAAAGACAATCATCAACATCTTCTTTTCCGCGGTCGCAGCTTTGACGGCACTCGAGTAATTGTCGTGCCATTGCTGCTCGGTAGATTCGGCCAATGCCATGCTCGAGCAACTTGCGAAAAGCAAAACGTTGGTCAGCACGCAGAGGGTACGAAGCGACATGTTCATGGAGCCCGGGGAGGTTCGAGGAAAGTAAGCTGGGGGTAACAAACTTCGGTATTTGCACTGTCGAAACAGGTTTTACCGGTAAAGTCGATTAAGTAAGGGTAAAACTGCCAGTTGTAGCAGTCAATCTACTAGTTCAGCCTCCCGCCTGAAGAGATCCAATTTCCTCGGATCTTTGCCGGGATGTCAACACAGGCAAGGTGCGAACTATAGGAAATACGTGTCAGCTCCGAAATCTTTGCGTAATGGGCATCTTTCCAGGGGAATGACGCCCATGAAAGCTTCACGAGACCTCCTAAACGGTATATCTTGTGGATTGCCCTGACCGCGAACCCCGTAAACGGCCCCTCCAGCACGGATGAGGAACATCATGATCTGCAATCCATGGCGCACGGCAGCCCTTAGTCTTCTATTTCTTGGTTCAGGTTTCCTGATTTTCAGCTCGGCAGCTTCTGCTCAGGAATCTGCTCCGGCCAGCGATCTCTCGCAGGCTGTGATCGATGCGCAAGCGAAGTTCAAGCCCGTGTCGGCTGAGGAAGTGGCTGCGGCCAAAAAGACCTTAGAGTCGAAGCTCGGTACCCTCGAGAGTTTCCTCGCCAATGGGACTTCCGAAAACGAAGCGGCATGGAAGGCATATCTGCGGTGGGACGATCTTCAGACACAGCTTTCCGCGGAAAAACCGGACCTGCGAACGCTAGAAGAAATCTATCTGAAATACCGCGGGTCGTATGCCGGTCTTGACAAGCCACAGACCGTGGCGGCCCGTCAGGCCCTACGTAAGTACATCAACCTGGCCTACTTCTCTCAGGTCGACCAGTACCCCAAGATGTACGAAATTCAGCTCAAAACCCTGGCCGACGCGGTCAAGCGATACCAAGATACGGCGGCTAGCGAAGATGCCTACGTGATTGGTCCGATCCTGGGTTGGCTCGAACAAGGTAATCAAGTTCCCGATTTAATCGATCAGATTCGCTCGGAGCTCGATCAACCGAACCTCTACGCCTCGGTTTCCCGCGAATTGATCGCCGGTGGAATCGCCCGTCCGGTCAATCAAACGACTCCGGTTCGTGAAGTGATCTTGGGCACCAACGTCACCGGCACGGCTCATATGCATGGCAATGTCGACGTGAAACTGGTTCCTAGCGAAACCAAGGCGATCATCGAACTGACACTCGACGGTGAAGTCACCTCGAAGAACGTTGGTGTCAACGGTCCTGCCACGATCTACTCGACCGGTTACAGCAAGATCGCTGCCGCCAAAGAGCTGATCTTCGACAAGAGCGGCCTGTCGGCCAAGCCAGCCACGGCCCAGGCCTGGACGACGACCACCTTTGATGCGATCTGTGCCAAGTTGAAGCTGATCCAGAAGATCGCCACCAAGCGAGCCTATCAGCAAAAGGGGCAGGCTCAGGCCATCGCTTCGCAGCGTACCGAATCGAAGGTTGAAGCCAGTTTCGATCGCGAAACAAGAGATCTCGTTCACGACGCCAACTCGCGTCTGCAGGAAAAGCTGTTCCGCGCCTTGATTGGTCGTGACGAATTTCCCGATCACCTGAAGGCTTCGACCACGGCGGATGCCCTGAATCTGGAAGTGATGCACTCGGGCCAGGGGCAACTGGCTGCTTCGTCGCCAGCTCCTGCGGCGGAAGACCAGGAAGCGGACCTCACGCTGAAGCTGCACGAATCGATCATCCACAACTATGGCGAAGTCTTCCTGGCGGGCGTCAAACTGACCGACGAACGACTGGTCGAGATCCTCGACCAACGTGGCGCTGAGATTCCTGACGAACTGAAGATCACTGAGGAAACGGACCCTTGGTCGATCACCTTCGACTACAAGAGTCCCATCCAGGTTGTCTTCGATAACGACACGGTCAAAATTGGGATCCGTGGTCGCCAGTTCACCCGTGGTGACAACGAAGTGAATCGCACCATCGCGATTAGTGCCGACTACAAGATCGAGAAGGGGGAGAACGGCACCCTCCTGACTCGCACTGGCGAAGTCTTGGTCGACTTCCCCACGCAGGAACGCCTCGGCCCGCTCGATCTGACGGCGAAGACCTTCCTTCGCAAGAAGTTTGAAGCGGTCTTCAAGCCCGAGATCGTCGGCGAGGGGATCAAGCTTGAAGGGGAATGGGCCGACGCTGGCACGCTTCGCATCTCGTCCCTGTCCGTCACCCCAGGCTGGTTCGTCGGAACATGGCGTCTGGAAGCCCCGCAGCCAGAACCGGCTGCTGCGACAGAAACCACTTCTGTGGTAGAGTAAGGGCTGAAGCAACCTGACGATGGTTTGCCGTGCGGCGACAGCTTTCGCCGCACGATTCTCCCTGCCAGACTCGCGAAGGAGCCCACATGGAACGTTGGGTAGAAATCCAGTTCGACTGTCTTCCGCTGCGTTCGATCGATCGGATGGATATTCCGATGGATGCCTCGCCGAAGTTCCAGCAGCATTGTCTTCGCGTCAAGTCGGCCATGGAGAAGCATGGTTCGCACAACACCTACTATCTTCACAACGCGACGTGCACCTATCACCTGCTGAACCATCCGCAGGACGGCATGATCCAGTTCAAGTTCCATGGCACCGTCATCACCGACGAAAACGACATGGAAACCCGCGGCAACGACCTGGAAGTGGAACTGGTGAAAGAGACCTGCACGTGGCTCTCGGAACCGATCGTCCACTGGTTCCAGGAAACAGTCCAGCGGAGCGTCGCCGTCGAATTCGATCGCTACATCCAGGCCGGTGACCTGAAAAAGACCGAAGAACGGATCGCCAAGATCAAAGCCGAAAGCGAATCGGGCGACAGCTTCATGGGCATGTATCTGTAAGATGCCTAGCGGCAGAATTGCCCGCTAGATCTTTTCCCCGCCCAACGCCCAGTTGATCCATCGATCGACACAATTGGGTGAGCGAACGTCGACATACAGGCCCCGCACGACCAGCTGGCCTGTTTCGTTCAACGGGTCTGCCGTGGCGAAGGCATCTTCCGCGACGTCACTGGTAAAGCGATTTCGATAGCGAAACCGGTCAACCTCTTCCCAGAACTCAGGGGCCTTCAGATCGGCCTCTTCCACGCGTAGAGCGTTCGCGACAGGGACGATGCAGTACGCCGTCCCAAAACATCTCGAAGAACTCACAATCGACGAGCTCCGCGACGCACACGCCATCGTATTCCACATACCAGCCATGCTCGCGTCCGTAGTTGGATCGCCAGATTTCGAGCAGCTTTCGGTAGTCTTCTGATAGAGACATGCTACGTGCGGCCTAGTACGGCGGTGGATCATGTTCACAGGCAACAAAAAAGGCTCCGACAATGCCGCCGGAGCCCTTATTTTGAATTCGCCTGCGAGGAGTCGCTTAGTCCTCGACACCTTCCCAGTAACCGCCGCGGCTGTGGTCGAACATTGCTTCGACGCCCATGCGGGACTCGTCGAACTTGCCGTCGCGGTAGACTTCTTTGCCGCAAACCCAAGTCCGAACCGGCCAGCCCGTTACCTCGCGACCCTCGAACGGGGTCCAGCCGCACTTCGTTTCCATGTGCGGGCCACGAATGACCTGAGTCTTGTTCATGTCGACCAGCACCAGGTCGGCATCGTAACCAACTTCGATGCGGCCTTTTTCCATGATATCCCACACCAGGGCAGGACCTTCGCACATCCAGTGCACAACGTCTTCCAGGGTGCACTTATCTTTGGCGACCATGTCCAGCATCAACGGCAAGGCAGTATCGACTCCAGGTACACCGCTCGGCGAATCAGGGTATTTCGCACACTTTTCTTCCCAGGTATGCGGGGCGTGATCGGTGGCAACGATCTGGATCTTGTCGTCCAGCAGGGCCTGGAACAACGCTTCATTGTCCTCCTTCGTCTTCAGCGAAGGATTCATCTGGACCAGCGTGCCCATGTTCAAATAGTCGTCCACGTTCAGGAACAAGTGATGCGGCGAGACTTCCGCCGTGATCACGTCGCCATGGTCCTCAAAGATGTCGACCGAGGCACCACTGCTGACGTGGCAGATATGCAAACGATGCTTGTATTCACGAGCCAACGCGCAGGCCTTTTTCACCGACGCAACTTCCGCTTCGACGCTGCGAATCCTGGTGTGGTCGATCACATTGCGTGTTCCGGCACATTCCAGTTTCATCTTTTCGATGATCGATTCGTCTTCGGCATGGACGGCGATCGGCAGCTTGGTTTCGGCGAAGATCGCTTCCAGCAAGCCAGGATCGGTCAAAGCCATGTCGCCGGTGCTGCTCCCCATGTAGATCTTAATCCCTGGGGTGCGGGTCGCCTTCTTCAGCTCGTCGATGTTGTGCAGGGTCGCACCAACAAAGAAACCGTAGTTGACGATGCTTTTGTTGGCCGCCAGGGTCAGCTTCTCTTCCAGCAGCTTTTGGGAAACGGTCGCTGGATTGGTGTTCGGCATTTCCAGAAAGGTGGTAATCCCACCCTTGGCACATGCCCGGCTACCACTGCGAAGGTCTTCTTTGCTGGTCAGGCCCGGATCTCGCATGTGAACGTGGGCGTCGATCACACCTGGCATAAGCGTCATGCCGTAGGCGTAAACCGTTTCGTCCACCTTCACCGATTCGGCCGGATCGATCTCGGCAATCTGAGCTCCGTCGATCAGGACGGAAGTCTTCTGAGGTCCATCCGGCAAAATCACCGTGGCATTCTTAATGAGCGTTTTCATTCAATATCCTGCGGTCGAAAACGATTGGCCCACGTCACAGTAGGGGGTGGCCGACCCGAAAGAAACCCGTCGGCGACGAACGTGGGATGCGAGATTCAACTAGCGAACCCTAGGTGTCGGGCGCATGAAAGAACCCCGAGTCTAGAGCGTAAACGCCTACTATAAGAAGTTTTGCCCCCTCATGAAAGCGGTCCGAATCGGCTGGTATCGGGCGAAATGCCCTTCTTTGCCCTGGATTCCGCCCCCTACCACGACGAGGGGGAGTTACCCTTCGCGGGCCCTCACAACTAAAATAAGTGAGTCGACATTACCCACCTTTCCAGGAAGCCGGGACGAAGGCCTTCATTGCGATGAAGCTTCCGGCCTACCCAACCGATCCCACTAACGAGGAAAGAGTCCCCTTCTCTTCGCGAAGGTCCGATTGAAACGGTCATATGCTATCTGGGATCACGCTGCTGATATTCGCTGCCAGTTATGCCATTACACTGGGGCTCGAGATTGCGCGGATATTTGTCAGGGCTCGCTCCCGGGCAGTCCTCTCACTGGGATTCGCGGTGCTGGGCCTGGCGGCTCACACATTCTACTTGGTGGGTGAACAACAAGGTGTCATCCAATCGGGACCCATCTCATCATGGCATCAGTGGTGCCTGATGGCGGCCTGGGTCCTGGTTTCGCTCTACGTGATTGCCGCGTTCTCTCAACCAGGTACGTCCCTCGGCCTGTTCTTGTTGCCGTTGGTACTGCTGCTGGTTGGCGTCGCCTATCTAATGGACCGGGTCGCCCCCTTTTCGACGACCACTTCCGCGGAAACCTGGGGAGTCATTCACGGCACAGCCCTGCTCGCGGGGACGGTGATCGTGATGCTGGGCTTTGTCACCGGCATCATGTACCTGATCCAGTCGTATCGGCTGAAGCACAAGATGCTGTCGACCGAAGGTTTCAAGTTGCCGAGCCTCGAATGGCTGGAAATGACCAACCGCCGGGCCCTCGTGATCTCGACCTGTTTACTGGCTGGGGGGCTCTTCGCAGGCATTCTGTTGAAACTGAATCACAATAGTTTTCCGTGGACCGATCCGGTGATCTGGAGTTCCGCGATCCTGTTTTTGTGGCTGGTCGCCGCCATGATCTTCGAGCTGGTTTATCGTCCGGCTCGTCGAGGACAGAAGGTGGCTTACCTGACGATGGCGAACTTCATGTTCCTGGCCTTGGTGCTGGGTCTGATTTTGTTCGGCCCTTCGCAGCATGCCCGCAACAGCGAAACGACGACCGAAAAAGACGACACCTCTCAGGTATCGCAGGGAGTCGACTCACCAAGGAGCCTCATCCGATGAAGCTCCACATGATTGGCTGCAGTCACCACAACGCGAATGTCGAAGTTCGCGAGCGTCTGGCATTTACGCCAGAGCAAGCTCGCAAAGCGATGCTGATGTTGCGGGAACACTTCCCCGACACGGAATCGGTGATTCTGTCGACCTGTAACCGGACGGAGTTGTATACCGCTTCGGTCGATCCGACGCGGTTTCCATCGCATCACGAGATGGTCGATTTCCTGGCTCAGTTTCATCAGCTTGAGTCGGAAGATATCTTCGACAACGTCCTGGAGCGAACCGGTGAAGATGTCGTGCGGCACCTGTTTACCGTCGCGGCCAGCTTGGACAGCATGGTGGTCGGAGAAGCTCAGATCCTGTCGCAGGTCAAACAGGCCTACGAGATGGCGACCGATGCTGATTGTGCCGGAACGCTGACCCACAGCATCTTTCAGGCCGCCATCCACGTCGCCAAACGGGTCCACAACGAGACCAACATCCATCAGAAACGGGTCAGCATTCCGAGCGTCGCCGTGGGTGAGTTCGCGTCGAGCATCTTCGACCGATTCGACGACAAGAAGGTGCTGATCATCGGTGCTGGCGAGATGGGGGAGGAAACGCTGAATTATCTTCGCGACATGGGCGTTCGCGACTTCAGCGTGGTGAATCGAAACCTGGAACGGGGTCAGAAGCTGGCCGAAGCCTTCAACGCCGAAGCGTTTCCATGGACCGAACTGGTCCGGCAACTCGTGCGGGCCGATGTCGTCATCAGCACGACCGGAGCCACCGAGCCGATCATGACCTACGATCAGTTCCTGGAAGTCGAAACCAAGCGGTACCAAAAGGCCATGTTCATTTTGGACCTGGCGATTCCCCGCGACTTCGATCCGAAGATCGGGACCTGCGTCGGGGTCTATCTTTTCTCGATCGACGATCTGCAGAAGGCATGCGAGAAGAATCGCAAGGCACGCGAACTGGAATGGCCCAAGGCCGAAAAGATTGTCGAAGTCGAGACCTCAAAGTTCATGGCGGATTTACACCACCGTGCGACCGGGCCGACTATCAAGCGGCTGAAGCAAGCCGCTGACGAGATCAAGCAAGACGAACTTCGTCGTCTGATGAACAAGATGGCCGATCTCGACCCAAAGCTCCAGAACGAGATTCAACGCTCGTTCGATCGATTGGTCAATAAACTGCTGCACCCGCCGCTCGAATCGCTTCGCGACGATATGGAAAGCGCCGCCCCAGGCGGCTTGCTGGATGCGTTAAAGCGTCTGTTCCGCCTCTACGACTAAGCCGATTAAAGGTAGACGCGGCGGTTGTAGATGTACCATTCGATCAGCAGCACGATTAGCGCGAGCACTACCAGCCACTTCCAATACTCTTGCCGCATTGGCAGCCAGGTCTCTTGCCCTTGGATCGTTTCCCACTGGGTTTCGATTTCGAGCTTCGGCTGAATTTCGCTCTCTTCGGCGTCGAAGATGTTCACCGAGAAGTATCGCGAGACTTCGTCGGAATTCCCTTCGCGAACTTCGTAGGTGCCAAGTTGATCGGTCTCACCGAAGCTGAATAGGTTGTCGGCCGTTGGCACGATCGTTCGCACGCGGCCAGAGGGTGGGCGAATGTGAACTTCCGATGCGAAGCCACTGGAACGGAACGTGTAGTTCTCGCCTGGACGGATACTCATCTCGCCTTGGCCGCTACGGACTCCGCCGAGGTACTCGACCAGATTCTTGATGAAGACCGGGAAGCTAAGCCGTTTGGTCCACTCGGTATTGAAGAAGGTTTTGTCCTCTTCGGTGACTAGAAAGCTAAAACCGAGGACCGCGTCTTCGAAGCTTTTGCGAGGTGCGATCGTCATGAGGGCTCCCTGATCCGATTCGATCAGCACGGTCGCCCCTGGCGGGGCTTCGATCGGGTTTGCCTTGTAGATCGAAACATTTCCCAGGTTCACAAAGTTCATCACCGGATGACTCTGGGCGACGTCGATGACCTGCGGCAAGACCTGCTCTTCTTTGAAGACCCATTCGTCGACCGGAGGCTTACCGCCGAAGAAGACGGTATTCGCTTCCGGCATCACCTCTGGTGTGCAGTTATCGTAGACAATCAGGTCGAACCGACCACTGGCCGCCTCTTTTGGATAGTCCTCTCCTTGGAGGTATTCCGGCGAAACAATCTTCACGTCGGCGATCCGGCGAATTTCTCCGGTGGCCAGCGCAAATCGCAGGTAATCGTTTCCTTCCGAGACGATCAGCACCTGGGCTCGTTCCGGCGGGTTGATCGCGGCGTAGGCAATGTTGTCGGCTGGAAAGACATCGTCGTGTTCGATCTCTAAACGTAGCTGTCCGACATCGAGGCTTCCCAAATCGAACTGGGCCCCGCCGGTGCCATCGTCGGGATCGAGTGCGATGCGGGCAACGTCGAGCAGTTCGTTGTTGAAGTACAAGTTCGCGGTGACTTCGCTCGGCTCGGCCCCAAAGCGAGCGATCCGGCAGAAGACTTGCAATTGATCGTCTTTGTCCGGGTTACGCTGCGTGCTGAAGGCCAAAATGCCAACGTTGCTCGAGGTATCGGTTCCCAGCGGAATATAGACCGGCTGCAAATTGCCGAACGAGAAGTCGGTGATTGTCTGGAAGCGTCCGTCACTCAAGATGTACGCGGTTGCTGGTTTCGCCTCGGCAACCTGGATGTCCCCTTCTTCAAACGAAGACTGGCCAGGATTGGCAAGGCCGGAAGCGACCCGCAGTGCTTCGAGAATATCGGTTGTTCGCTCGGTCGCTTCGATCGAACGAACCTTGCTCGCCAGCACGCGCTGGTTGTCGGTAAATTGCTGAACGACGTTGGCCCGATCCGAAAACGTGACGACCATGCCGACGTCACCGCTGTCCATCTGGTCGATCATCTCCAATACTCTGGCCTTAGCTTCGTCCAGCCGCGACTGATCCCCCTCGGCGTCTTTGCTACCCATGCTGGCCGAGTTATCGATCAGAAAAACAAAGCGATCGCCAACCAGCTTCTGATCCCCTTCCATCCCGGGGCGAAGGACGGCCAGGATCAACAGCAGCACGAACAACAGCTGTAGAAGCAGCAGCAAACTTTGCCGCATCTTCTGCCACAAGCTGTTCACGTGCAGATCTTCAATCGTCCGGCTCCAAAGGAACGTGCTCGGCACTTCCAGCGGCTGACGTCGAAGCTTCAGGAAATAGAGGGCAATGATCGCCGGAGGCACCAACGCCAACAGTGTCCAGCCCAGCGGCCCCAAGGTATTGATAAACAAGCTGGTCATCGCAAGAGCCCTCGCTGCCGCATGTAATTGGAAACGAGGTGGCTTACCGGGATCTCGGTATTCGCCAGCATATAGGCCATACCACGCTTCGAGCAGAAGGTTCGTGCACCATCGACAAACGCATCAAGCGTTCGCTTGTAGCGGTCCAATAGTGGACGGCTGACTGTGATTTCGGCGATGTCGCCATCTTCGCAGTCGACCAGTTTCAAGTCGCCTTTAATCTGCTCGGCAGGATTCAACTCGACCGGGGCCAACGTTTGAATCACATAGACATCGATTTGCTGCGTCGACAGAAAACGCAGCGCGGGCTCGAAGCCTGCTTTGTCCATCAGGTCAGTTACCAGCACCAGGATACCTTTGCCTTGGTTTCGCAGACAGAAGTTCTTCGCACCTTCCAGCAGCGAAACGTTCTCGCCCGGTTCGATCCCATTCAGGTAGTCAAGCATTCGCCACACGCTCTGACGGCCTCGCAAAATCGGGCCTGGCTTGCGCAGCGATGTTCCCAAGGTTTCAATCCGCACCCGGTCGGTCCGGCACAAACCGACGAAACCGAGCGCTGCCGCCAACTGTTTGGCGTACGTCAGCTTGCTGGGCGTGCCGAATTCCATCGAAGTACTGGCATCGATCAGCGTATAGAAGTGCAGATCTTCCTCTTCCAGAAACATCTTGAGGAACATGCGATCGAGTCGGGCATACATGTTCCAGTCGATGAAGCGGAGATCGTCCCCGGCGACGTAAGGACGAAAGTCGGCGAACTCGACGCTGGTCCCTTTGCGTTTGCTCCGACGTTCCCCTTTCATTCGGCCACGAAAGATCTTCCGGCTGACCAGCTCCATGCGTTCGAGCTGTGTCAACAGTTCGGGAGAAAGGAGATCGGAAACGATGTTTGTTTTCGCCATCGACGCTTCTTACCTGACAAAGATTCAATCGGTGGGGAAACGTCTAGTTGGCCGGTGACGCGAGCACGGCGTCGTCCGCCTTTTCAGGCACCTTCTCCAGCAGCTCCAGCAGCACGTGATCGGTATCGAGTCCTTCGGCTTGGGCCTCGAAGTTCAAGACCACACGGTGACGCATCGCCGGCAGAAACACGCGGCGGACGTCTTCGTAGCTGACGTTGTAGCGGCCATCGAGCAGGGCTCGAACCTTGGCGGTCAGTGCCAACGTCTGGGCACCACGCGGGCTGGAACCCCAACGCAGATATTGATTGGTAATGGGCAGTGCGAGCGGACCTTCGGGATGGGTCGCCAATGTCAGTCGGACGATATAGTCCTGAACGTGCTTCGCCAGAATCACTTCGCGAATGACCTGCTGCCACTTCAAGATCTCGGAACCATCCATCACCTTCTCGGCTTCGACCTTGGTACCCTTGGTGGTGCGATCGATGATCGTTCCCAACTCGGAAGCGGTCGAATACCCGACGACCAGCTTGAACAAAAAGCGGTCGAGCTGTGCTTCCGGCAGCGGGTAGGTACCCTCTTGTTCAATCGGGTTTTGCGTCGCCAGAACGAAGAACGGCTTGTCGAGCACGTAACGATGGCCACCCACCGTCACGCATCCTTCCTGCATCGTTTCGAGCATGGCGGACTGCGTCTTGGGCGTGGCACGATTGATTTCGTCCGCCAGGCAGATCTGCGTGAAGATCGGTCCCTTCTGGAACTCGAACACGCGTTTGCCTTCCGGGGTTTCCATCACCATGTTGGTGCCCAGGATGTCGGCCGGCATCAAGTCAGGCGTGTACTGAATGCGGTTGAAGTTGAGATCGAGGGCCTGGGAAAGGGTCCGAATCAGCAACGTCTTACCAAGACCAGGCACCCCTTCCAACAAGCAGTGACCGCCAACGAACAAGCAAGTGAGCACTCCATGGACGATATCGTCGTGACCAACGATCACCTTTTGGATTTGGTCTTTAACGGCGTGATAACGACTACGAAATTCGTCGGCTTGCTGCTGCATCGATTCAGCGACACTCATGCGATTTCCTTGCTGCGACTTTTTCTCGGGTGTGATTCGGGTAGTGATCTCTCAAGGAGCTGGCAGCGAGCTGCGTCCTAGTCCATCGTAATTCAAAAATCAGATTCGTTGTCGAGTCTGGCGACTACGTTCCTTCATTTTCATCGCCACTGCCACCGGTTCGCTTGCGAGCCTGCTTCTTGGCCTTCAACAATCGGGAGGTGTACGAATCTTCTTCGGGTGTTTCGCTCATCGACTGGGCCTTCTTGGGGGGCCCTTGGCTGGTTGGCGTTTTGGCGGCAAGTTCTTCGTCGACCGCGGAAGGCCCATTGGTCTGGTCGAGCCCCACTTCAAACCGCGACGTCGCCTTGCGGTCGTCGTAGTCGGCGGTGGCTCGCTCTTTGATCATCCGGAGCCGTTCCATCCGGTCTTCTTCCCCTTCCGTTTCCGGGGCACCGAAAATCTTGGCATGCATCCATCGATACGAATGTCCAACCCATTCGGTTCCGATCGTGACGCGGCGGACGAATACATCCTCGAAGAAAACCAGTCCGCACAAAACCAGCAAAATGGGCCATATATGCTGACTGCTGATCGCCTTAGGAAGGGTATGCCGAAACGTATCGACGGCAAGTAGTTCTTCGACGCGGCCAATCGCGAAATCGCCATCAATCACCGTACCTGCCTCGCCGCCAGTTGGTGTCAGCGATGCCAGTCCTTCGACCAAGGCCGAGTTCAGCCGTTGCTGACGAAACTCCGCCGAATAGGGGACATTCGCCCCGGTACGAATCGGTGCTCCGCCGGTACTGGGTAAGATCGACAAAAAGTAACTTCCCGAACTGTCCGCAGGAAACTCTCCGACATAACGCCCTGAGGCAACCTGTTCGAGCTGGAAGTCTTTCGATTCCATCTCCGGATCGATCGCGGTTCCAGAGAACTTCAGGAAGTTCAAATATTGATCGTCTTCGTCGGTCGCGGTAACCACCACGCGAACCATGCCATCCTTCACTTCACTGGCGACGGTGTAGTTACTTTGGCTGTCGGTCGGACGCATCGAGTAGCGGACCAATTGGGTGAAGAACTTGTCGTACCCTTCCCAGGCGGTCCACTTGTTCGCCCAGCGTTTGCCGGCGTCGGTGGTCAGCACGCCGGTGCGGCCGACCCCATAGGTCCATGTTGCCAGCAGCGTCGCGTTCTCGGGATGCTCTGGTGGAACCGGGGCCACCATTCCAACATCGACCAGGGCATTCTCTTTGAGCGTCGTCATGACGTAGCCATCGAACGACGGAAACCCGTCGATCCCTTCCAGCACTTCATGCGGGTAGGTAATCGGCAGCATGCCAGGGCTGTCTTTGATCAGCGGCTGAGCAATGCGCCGGGCCTCTCGCTGATAGATACGTGGCAACGCTTTCGGATCGGTCACCGCATAGTATTTCCCACCGGTCTGAGCCGCCAATTGCCGCAGCGGCGTACTGCCGGCCGGGCCATGGGTACCGATGGCCACCGTCGTAATTTTGACGCCGGACTGGATGAAGGCTCGGACGGTCTGTGGATTGGGTGGCGAAGGATCACCGTCGCTGATCACGATCATGTGCCGAATCGAAACATTCGCTCCGCGGGCATCGATCGCGTTGAAGCCCGCCAACGACATCCGCATCGCCGGATCAAACTGTGGCATATCGCCTGGAGTCATGCGGTTCAGCTTGGCAACCATCTGGTTACGATTTGGTCCGACCGGAAGCAAGCCATCCGGTACGCCCCACATCCACTGATCGGTTCCGCTCCAATGGATTAGTCCGCAGTAGTCTTGCGGGCCTAATGCCTTCAGCGCTTCCCGGGCCACCACTTTCTGCCAGTAATTCCCTTGGGCCAGCTCCGAGGCGTGCATCATCATCACCAGGGCACCGACCGGCACCACCTTGGCGTCTTTGATGTTGAAATCGACGGGCATCGCCTTTTCCAACTCGGTATTCGACCAGCCGCCCGCCCCAAACGAACGAGGCCCGCCAATCATCAGCAAACCGCAGCCCATCTGCTGCGTGTTTCGCACCAACATTTCAATTTGCTGATCGCTGAAACTGGAGATATCGCCCGCTCCGCCTCCGCTCGCGCGTGGCACGTCCGCCATGATCACGCAGTCGTATCGCTGCAGTTCGGCCAGCGAGGTAAACAGCCCGTTGCTGGGCATCGTTTCGACATTTATTTTATTGGCCCGGAGTCGTTCGATCAGAAAATCGAAGTCGCCGACGTTCTCCCAGTCTTCGATAACCAGCACGCTTCCTTCGCCGCGTACATGAGCGAAAGCGGTCGCCACGTTATTCTGGACCATCGAATCGTCGAGCCGGTCGTCCGGTACAAAGCGGGCTTCGTAGGTGTAAAAATCAGGCTCGTCGATCGAGTGCTCGAAGGTCAGCACCTTCTTGCCCGGCTCAAGCTCCATAGGCTGTTCGATCAGCACGTCTTCGCGTTTGCCATGCTTTCGCACGACAATCACTTTGCCTTTGACCTTGCCATCATCTTCAGGGGTGGCTTCGGTCATGTTGTTCAATACGACGTTTACCTGAACCGGCTGACCTTTGCGAATATCGCTGGGCAAGGTGATCTTCTCGACCGCAACTTCAGCCCGGCTCGAAAGCGCCACCGGGACGACATCAATCCCGATACCGTTTTCAGAAAGCTGCCGGGCAATGTTTTGCGAATCGCCAAGGGTCTCGTTGCCGTCGGTGACCACCACAATTCGCTTGGCGGTATCCTCCGAGAATGAGGCTTGCGCCAGTTTCAAGGCACTTTCCAGATTGGTTGCATCGGAACGTACCTGCATCATCGCTTCCAGCCGGCCCTGCTGGATCGGCAGCGAATCGCCGTACGGAGGAACTTCGATGGCGGCTTCTCGGCCAAAGACCACCACGCCAGCGCGATCGCCACGCGCGGCGTTGCGATGCTCGACGACATCCTTCACCACGTACTGCACCATGGCGGCACGCTTATCACGCGGGATGCTCTCGGACTGATCGAGCACGTAGATAACCGTGACCCGTTCGCTGGTATGGCGCAGCTGGATCTCGGCGAGGCAGAAAACCAATAGCACGAAGACTAACGAGCGCAAACCCAACGCAAAGAATCGACGCACACGCCCCAGGCCCGAGATACTGCGGAAGCTGAAGTACCACAGCAATGGGAGGCCCGCCAACAGCAGCAAGTACCACGGCTTGTTGAACGCGACATCGACGCCAAACATGTGGAGGTTAGTCTCCGGTCGGGGGTTGGTCTCTGAGACGAGAAGACATGCGAAAAGACTATTTTCCGCCTGCCGTTACGAGAAGTCCTTACATGGTAACGGTTTTGAAGTGGCATGCCCATATTTTCGAACACGAGAATCTGAAAATCACCGCACCCCCAATCGCGTAACGCCGCCACTCCCTAAAGGAATCACACTTCCCACCGGCAACAAGACCGGCCGATCTTTCTGAAACGTGCCGAAACCAACGCTATTGGCGGCGTTAGAACTCGTTTGTCGAAATTGAAGAACTTCGACCAAATTTAGGTAACACGTTTCACCCGCGTTTTCTCGGCTATAGTGGGGATAGCGCAATATCGTACAGACTCACATTGCCGCATCAAGAGACCAGGGACTCGCCGACCTTCCCTGGCATCCGCTTAAAAGGGGATGAGTCCAATTTTGTGCCTGGCACGAAAACGCGAGTCGCCTTAACTCGCGAGATGAGATGGACTCATCCCCTTTTTCTTTTCCCCGCCCTAAACATTCTCGAGCAGCGTACTGCGATACATCACATCGCTCCGCAAAACATACTTCGTTCCGGACTCGATCACCTCGCCTTCGTGAAGCTGCGGATGGTGAAAGAACAAAGCCGATCCGGTACGTGGCACAACGCGAAAGGTTTCAGGCTTGAAGAACCGCGTGGCGCCCCCTGCAAAGTCGTCGTTCAGATAAACGAGGAACGTGAAGTCGCTCTTCTCGGTTTCGCTGCGACGATATCGGCCGTCGAAGTGGGGTGCGAATGCTTGACCGGGATCGTATTTGTAGAACCGCAGCCGTTCGTTGAGCCCGATCGCAGTTCGTCCCCGCCAAGGATCGATTGCCCACGACTTGGCCGCTTGCCAAAGTTGGTCGGCCAGTTCGGGTCGGTCGATCATGACACGAAGGTTGTTGCGGACATCTTTCCGGATCTCGACGCCTTCCGAAGTTGTGATCGGCGCATCAACGAAGCCTTCCGTTTCCGCCATCGCAATGTACTGCGCGCACTGATCCGGGGTCAGAAAGTCGTGGACAACATAAACGTAGTCGTAATACAACGACTCGCGGTGCATCTTTCGGTCTCCTTGGTTTGCTTGGGGGAACATTCCCCATGCGAGAGACCTTCGCGGCGAACGAGAGGTTCGCCTGACTCGCGTTAGAGTCGAATCCGCTGGACTCGATGATTCTCGGAATCGATCACATGAATGCGGCTGTAGCGGTCCAGAATCAAGGCCCACGGACTGTTCAGTTGGCCGGGGTCATGCCCGGACGAGCCCCATGTCCCGAGCGAATTTCCATCGAGATCAAACTTCTGCACCCGGTGATTACTGTATTCAACCACGTACAAATGTCCTTCCCCGTCAAGAACAAGATCGTAGGGATATCCCAGTTCGCCAGGCTCGGTGCCATGTACGCCCCAGATTTTGATCAACTTGGCCTCGTCGCCGGTCGCGTCGAAGACCTGGATTCGGTGATTACAGGCATCGGCGACCCAAACATGGTCATGCTCGTCGATGACCATGTTCTGAGGCCGGATAAACTGCCCTGGTTCGCTTCCATGGCCACCCCACTGGAAAAGAAAGTTCCCTTCCGGATCGAACTTCTGCACGCGATCGTGCTGGCCATACTCCGAGATGTAGTAGTTTCCCTGGGAGTCTTGAACCGCCTCGGTGACGAACCCAAACTCGCCTGGTTGCGAGCCTTCGACACCCCCAATAGTTTGCTCGTCGAGCCGCTTGCCATCGGGCGTGTAAACCAGCATGCGGTTGTAATGGGTATCAGCTACCAACAAGTTGCCATCGTTGTCGAAGGATAGCCCTGAGGGGCGTCCCTTGTAGAATTCAGGGATCTGCCACGATCGCTGAAACTTGCCATCGAGGTCGAAGACCTGAATCCGGGCTGTCATGTCGACGATGTAAAGTTCGTCGTCCGGGCTAATCGCGACGGCCCTCGGCTTTTCAAATAAACCGTCTGAAACGCCTCGTCGGCCCCAGACGACTTCCGGTTCGGTGGATGGCCCAGCGGCGGGCATGCAGCCTGCCAACCCAGGCAGTCCCAGCACGGCGCACCAGATTAGCGACCGGAAAGCGAGAAACCCGGAGGAGTCAGGGGCAAAGAATATCACGGTACAGTATGTTTAAGGGTAGATCGACTTGGGAAACGACTTGTGAGGCGATCCCCCCATTTCGTATAGTAACCTCTTTGAAAATAATAACTTCTGCGAACGCCTCGCGGAAACAGTTTTCAGTTTCTAAGGTTCAGTTTTCAGCAGAGAGAGGAAACATCCCTCGCTCGTGTGCCGATTTATAGGATCTAAGGGGACTGATTTAGCCTCGACGATCTTTTCTCGGAATGAAATCGGAATAGATAAACAAGTACTGAAAACAGCTTTTAGACACCTGAAGACCATCCTGGAACCGGTTCGTGCCCGCCAAAGTTATCGAAGTCAAAACCGCTGATGATCGCCGAGATGTCGTCCATCGTGCCGTTCAGGCCTTGGTCGAGGGCGAAATCGTGGCATTTCCGACCGAAACCGTCTATGGGCTGGCCGTTTCCGCACTGAATCCACAAGCGGTACATGATCTGCGGCATGCCAAGGGTCGCCCCGAAACCAACCCGTTCAGCCTTTGTGTCCCTGGTGCCGACACGCTATGGGACTATGTGCCCAACGCGACGCCCCTGATGGCACGATTAACGCGACGCTGTTGGCCAGGTCCCGTGACGCTGGTGATGCCTTGCGATGAAGGCTCGGTCGTGTCGCAGTTTTCGCCTGAGGTACAGCAAGCCGTATCACCCAGTGGATTTGTCGGGCTTCGCGTTCCGGCACACGATTTGATCTCGGAAGTGATGCATTTCCTGCCGGGACCGCTCGCTTTGACCAGTGCAAATCTGTCGGGCACACCCGACGCGATTCACGGAAAAGAGGTCGTGGAAGCCCTTGGTGATCGGGTAGGATTGATTTTGGACGATGGAAAGTGCCGGTACGGGCAACCTTCCAGCGTCGTCAAAGTGGAAGGCAACCACTTCCAGATGTTACGTCAAGGTGTCGTTTCGGAGAGTGTTTTGAATCACCTTAGCAGCTACTTTGTCCTATTCGTTTGCACCGGCAATACGTGCCGCAGCCCGATGGCGGAAGTCATCATGCAGAAACACCTGGCGGATAAGGTCGGAACCACCATCGATCAGCTCGATCAGAAAGGTATTCTGGTCGCTTCGGCTGGGATTGCCGCCTATCCTGGCGGACGTGCGGCCCCAGAAGCGATCCATATCCTTTCCGAGCGAAGCCTCGACCTGGCTCCGCATGCCAGCCAACCGCTGAGCGATCGCCTTGTGGAACAGGCCGATTTGATCCTGACAATGACTGCTGGCCATCGCGATGCGATTTTGGCCCGCTGGCCTGATGCTCGAGATCGCGTGCAAACGCTAAGCTGCGATGGTCGAGACATTGCCGATCCGATTGGCGGCTCGGAAGACGTATATCGACAGTGCCTGGAACAGATCGAATCGGAGATCAAACTCCGCGTAAAAGATCTGGACCTGGACAGCCTTCTGCCCTCCTAGTCTTTTCCTGCCAACGTCCACGGTCGTACCTCCTGCGGCCGCAAACGGTGGTTTTTATCGCATGTCAGAATGTGACGAACATGAAAATCGCAATCGGAAGTGATCATCGTGGCTACGAGGTCAAAGCGAAGATCATCGAGCTCCTGAAGAGACTGGGGCACGAGGCGGTCGACTGCGGAGCCCACGATTGCAACAGCATCGACTATCCCGATATTGCCACCGCCGTCAGCGAAAAGATTGTCGACGGCGCCGTCGATCGAGGCATTCTGATCTGTGGATCGGGCATCGGAATGGCGATCACCGCCAACAAATTCCCTGGCGTCCGAGCCGCGACCTGTCACGATGATCTGACCGCCGAGATGAGCCGCCGCCACAATAACGTGAACGTCATGTGCCTCTCGGCCGACTTATTGGGGGAACGGCTGATCGACCGCATGGTCGAACTGTGGATCACGACCGAATTTGAAAAAGGCCGCCACCAGCGACGGGTCGACAAAATTACCGACGTTGAGCGTCGTTTCTGCAAAGACAGCGAATAAATCGCCGTTGATTCTTAAAAAGCGCAGGACCTACAGGGCGGATGCATCTTCGGTGCATCGCCCTTCTTGCTTTATTTATTCCGCCAATTCCTAGCTTGATTTTTGGGCTATGTGGTCCGCTTGCGCCGATTATCTCCAAAATTCCCGGCAAGCTTTTCCGTTTGTAACGGTCGCAATCGCTTCTGGCCTATTTCTACATTTTTTCTACCGGTCAGACGCAGCTCAAAATCTTGAAGCGAGATCGATTGTTGATAGAGTCATTTAAACAGTCATCGGAAACGCACGTTGCGTTTTAACAACGCCGTGCTTCGCGTCTTTTTCGGAAAGTTAGCCAGCAGTGGTCAGGTTTCGTCGCCCCCATCCCGAGGACGTAGAACAGCTACTCTTAAACGCCAAGCTGCGTGACGAGTTAGAGCCGTTCTTCGACGAATCGATGAAGATTCTCGACAGCGGTCGCGTACCCATTCGCGTCGAAAACGAGTTTCTGAGTGCGATTCTCGCCTGGGAACGTGCCCCTGTACTGCCGATCTCGCAGTGGTTCAGCCCGAGCCTCGCTCCTCCCCGAGCCGATCAACTCTCGGCGGATGAACTGCACGAAGTCCTCTGGGACATGATCGACAAGCTCGCCTCGCGTCGCATCTACCTCGATTTCACCGATCACCTGAGCGACGCCCAACTGTATCGCCTGGTGGTGCGAGACATCCTGCCCTCGCAAGAGAAGATGGTCGACCTGACGAGCCATTGCATCTACTTCAACTGTGCTGAGCCGGATGGCGACCCAGAAACCTGGCTTCGCTATTACGCTTCGGAAGAAGAACGCCAAGGTTGGCTGGAAGAAACCGGCGAACCATTGCCGCCTGTCGAAAGCTCGCCTTTCCCTCGCAAATTGCCTGGCGAATCGCGTTAATTAGACCAAAAGCGAAAGCGGATTTCATCGCGTGCTGCTTGCAGCATCGGGGCATGGTGAAATCCGCTTCGCTTTTTCTTGCTAAACCACTTCCTCGGTTCGCTGCGACTGCAACCAACGCCGGGCGAAGAAGGTAAGCAGTAAAGGCAGGCCAGCCGAGATGGCCAGCGCGATCACCAGCCATTCCTGTTCCGCGGCAACCTGGCCGAAGGCAGCATAGGCGACCGAGATGCCGGCGTTAGCCAGAAGGACCGGCGGCCAGAATTTACGCCACGAAAGCCCCTGGACACCTAGGAGGACGACGGCGGCCTCGGCCAGGATGGGCAGAGCACGGGTCACGACCAAAGTGACCACTCCCCAGTCATTCGCAAATTTCTGGAGGTTTCGGACGTCTTCTTCTGCCATCCAACGCCTTTGCAGTGCCGGCCCCGCCAATTTAGCGAGGCCAAACCCAAACGCGGCCCCCACGGTCAGGCCGGCAAAGCAGACCGCGCCGCCGGCAAGCAGGCCTAACTTGGCTCCAGCGAGGGTGTTTACCAGGCTTGAAGGGACCGGAAGGAACACGTCAAGAGACAATAGCAGGAACAGCACGATCGCCATAAGTCCTGGACTGGCATGGGTTTCCTCCCATGCGGCGGCGGCCTGTTCGATATCGTGCCCCCAGATCACGAAGGGGACGATCGGAATGGCCAAAGCCACTGCAATCAAAACGAAAACCTTCAGGAATGTCGGCATCGCTTTACCGGCGGATTCGTCTGTTTTTCTTGGCATCCGATTTCTGACTTAACTATCATTTTTACTGGGGTAGGATTACCAAAGTATAAATACATTCCCACGAAACCAAGGTTCCGATGGGGTTTCCTTACAGCTTCCTGCAACGATGGAAAGAGTCATGGTCTCAAGATCACTTCTAGCGGCCCTTGTAATGCCGCTACTCGCCAGTTCCTGCTATGCACAATGGGGCGGTCCTTGGGGTGGCTACAGCTACCACGCTTCGACTGCTGAAGAAGGCTACCAGCGTGGTTTGGCCGACGTGATTCGTTCGCAGGGTATGTACAACCTCGAAACGTCGCGTGCCAACATCAACCAGCAGGAAGCGAACGCGGCGTACATCGAAAACCGCAACCGCGCCCAGGAAGTCTGGTTCGACATGCGTCGCCGCAACGATGCCTTCCGCGCTGAACAAGCGGGCCCGAAGGTTACCAGTGAGCAGATCTTCCGCATCAACGCTCAGCGTGCTCCGAAGCGTCTGAACGATGACCAGATCGATCCGGTCACCGGCGAACTGCACTGGCCGTTAATTTTGACCTCGATGGTTTACGACCCTTACCGCAAAGCAATCGACTCTGGATTCCAGAAGCGTTCGCAGAAGGGGTCGTTCTCGACTTACGAGTCGCACCAGGAAGTCGTCAAAGCTGTCGACACGATGTACGACGAGCTGAAGAAGCGGATTCGTGATTACGAACCGCAGCAGTACATCGACGCCAATCGCTTCATGGAAGCCTTGTCGTACGACGTCCGGTTCCCATCCAGCTAGTTGGGCCGACGTATTTGATCCTGACACCTTTGACTTGCAACACAACCTCTTCTCTATGAATACGAAACTGGAGACGGCGATGAGTGCCCGTTTGATGTTTTTGTGTGCCGCGATGCTCTTCTGCGGTACCCTATCTGCGGCCGAAACCGACACGCAGCAGTTGGTGGCCGACCTGAAGGCAGGTGGCGATAAAGCCTATGCCGCCGCTGACGACCTTGCCGACGCCCCTGCCGCAGAAGCAATTCCCGCCCTGACAGCCGCCCTCGATAGCGACGACGAAGAACTGCAGCGTCGTGCTGCTCGTGCGATCGCCCAGTTCGGCAAAGAAGCCAGCAGCGCTACGCCTGTGCTGGTCAAACTGCTCGACAGTCCACTGCCAAAAGTGCGTGCCTACGCCGCTTATGCCATCGGTAAGATCGACACCGGAAGCAACAAAGTCGTTCCGCAACTGATCAAGCTGATCACCGACGAAGACGCCATGGTTCGCCATGAAGCATTGGAAGCGATGCTTGAGATGGACGTCGATCCAAACGTCTCGCTGCCGATCCTGGTCAAAGTTCTGGAAAATGCCGAACCAGCGATGGTTCTGCCAGTGCTGACCGAAATGGCCGAGAAGGGCGAAAAGGCTCTGCCTCGCTTGAAGATGGCGTTGAAGAATCCAAAGGCCGCCTACTGGGCCTGTCTGGTCGCTGCCGAAATGGGCAAGACCGCGGCTCCTGTCGTTCCGGAACTGGCTGCGGTTCTCGATAACGCAGACGCCGAAACCCGTATGCATGCTTTGATCGCCCTCGGCGAGATCGGTCCTGAATCCAAGCCGGCCCTGGATCGCGTGATCAAGACGCTCGATAGCGATCCGGTTCCAGCTGTGAAGTACTCGGCTGCCTTCGCCCTGGCCGCGATGGAAGACCAGAAAGCTTCGGACGCTCTGCAAAAGGCTGCGGAAGGGGAAGACGCGTTTCTGACCCTGATGAGCTACTACGCTCTGGCCAAGCTGCATCCTGAAGACAAGCAGAAGATGGCAACCGCCGCGACCTTCCTGGTCGAAGCGATGAAGAACGAAAACCCGAACGTTCGTGCCGCAGCCGCTCGCTGCCTGGCGAACCTGGGTGCTCCATCGTCGGTCGTTCAGCCGATCATCGCGGATGCTCTCAACGATGCCGATCCTCGCGTGGTGGTCAACATCACCGATGCTATCGTGAAGATGGGTCCACAGATCCTGCCCAAGGTCGCCAAGGGCCTGCAGGACGAAAAGATGCGTTGGGTCTCGGTGACGATCATTCGTCGCTGGGGTGAAGCTGCTCCAGAAGCAGTCGCTCCGCTGGCCGAAGCATTGACCGCTTCCGATGATCCTCAGTTCCAAGCCGAACTGCTGATGACCCTGGGTGCGATCGGCGAGAAGTCGGCTGGTGCCCTGGAAGCGATCACGCCATTCCTGAAATCGGATTCGCGAACGCTGCAGTTGGACGCGTTGTATGCCCTGGGTCGCATCGGCAACGGTGCTGTCTCGGCCAAGGCAGACGTGATGCCACTGCTGACCAGCGAAGATGGCTTCACCGAGTTCGCTGCCGCCTGGTCGCTGGCTCACATTGCTCCAGAAGACGAAGACGTCGCTACCAAGGCGATTCCGGTTTTGGTCAAGCATCTGAACGACACCACGCAGGACTACATTCCTAGCGAAGCCGCTCAGGCCCTGGCCATGTTCGGCGTGAAGGCCAAGTCGGCTCTGCCTCAGCTGAAAGCTGCTGCAGACGCGGGCAACGAAGCCGCCGCCGAAGCAATCAAGGCGATCTCGAAGTAACGCTTCGACTCGCATAGCAACACATAAAGGCCACTCTGTTTGGGGTGGCCTTTGTTTTTGCTAGCAGGTTTGGCTGTCGGCAAACGCGCATCCTGACTTGAACTGATCTTTTACCGAAACCGGGATTTTGCTAGTAATTTCCGAGCCGACACTATTTTCTTGAGAATGGATGCCAGAAAGAGTTTCGCATGTTAGGCAAGGATGCCATGAAAAACATTTACCTGCGTTTGGCCGTGATTGGTGGAGTGGTTGCTTTGGGCGCCACCGCAATCGGACAATCGATGATGGCATCGCGTGGTTCCGCCGATCCAGAACCGATCGAAATCTCGCAAATTCCACCGGGCGAGCCAACGCAAGTTGCGTCCTCTTCGTTCCCGCAATCGCAGGTCGTTCTCGCTTCGAACGATACGCCTGCCGAACCGGAATCCGCGAAGCCCGCTGCGTCGGACCCACCAGTCCAGCCGGCAGTCCCGACGCCTGCCTCGCGATTCCGCTTCTCCGATTCGGGCGAAGCCGCGACTCCGGTTTCCACGGGAAACCCAGCTGCAGGCAGCACCACGACGGTCGGTGGTGACAACTCGCCTCCGAGCCGCTTTAGTCGCTTCCCGGCACCACCAACGGCTACCGATTCCGAAACTGCTGGAACATCGAATCCTGCGGCACCTCCTGCTGGCGGCAATCGATTCAGCATCGGCGACAGTTCTCCAGAGCCCACCTCGGCGAATCCTGCCGCCGGTGCTGCTCCAAGCATGCCACCTCGCCCGCAAAGCTTTGCCTCGGATGCCGAGCCGACGCCCGCCGCTCCAGGCGGTATTCCGGCTCCTCCGGTTCGCTTCCAGATGAGCGATAACTCGGCCATCGGTCAGGCCGCGGAACAAATCAAAGAAACCGCCAACGGCATCGCTGCCGACGCCAATGCCGCCACCTCGGAAGCCTCCGCCGCCATCCAAGGTGCCGTCGATAGTGCAAACTCGCGGTTCTCGTCGATGGCTGGTTCGGCCAGCAATGCCCTTCGCGAACAAGCCGAAGCGGTCGGCAACGCGGTGAACTCGCATCTGCCGCCTCCCAATCCCATGACGTCTGGTTTCAGCGCAACGGCCACTCCCACGCCGGCTGCGGTCCCTCAGCCAAGCGTGCCTGGATATGCTTCGCCTGAATCTTCGATGCCATCCCCGCCGCCAGCCGGTCGCTTCTCGGCAAACGATGTGGCAGACTCGAATCCGGCAGCAGCGAACCCATCCGCTCCTTCCACGCCACAGCCAAGTGTGATTGGTTCGGCTCCTCCCGCATCGTTCAGCCAGACTCGCGGCTTTTCGGCGACGCCTGCTCCCCCTGCAAGCATGCCAGAAGACCCGCGTCCGACCTATCAGCCCGAAGCCCAGCCACAGCCTCGCTTCGGTGGCGAACAGCCAACCGCGATTGCCTCGCGTGCACCAGTGGGTGCTCCGACCGGCATGCTTGTTTCGGCTCGCCCTGGCGATTCGCATCTGGAAGGTGACCAGCAACCAAGCATCCGCCTGGAGAAGGTCGCTCCTCCGGAAGTTCAAGTGGGCAAAGTCGCCACGTTTGAACTGCACGTCGAGAACAACGGCCAGGTCGAAGCCTCGAACGTCATGATTCGTGACATGGTCCCATCCGGTACCAAGCTGGTTTCCAGCAGCCCTCAAGCCCAGCAGGGTAGCGATGGCAGCCTGACCTGGGACCTGGGCACCCTTCGTCCACAGCAGCGTCAGACGATCAAGCTCGAGATTCTTCCGCTGGAAGAAGGCAACATCGGTAGTGTCGCCAGCGTTTCGTTCGCCGCCAAGGCATCGGCTCGCTCGATCGTGACTCGCCCGAAGCTGACGATCTCGCAGTCGAGTGCCGCCACCGTTCTGGCCGGCAACCAACTCGGCATCACCATCACGATCGCCAACCCAGGCACCGGAGCCGCTACCGGCGTCGTCCTGGAAGAAAATGTCCCAGGCAACTTCACCCATCCTGCCGGGAAAGAACTCGAATTTGAAGTTGGCACTCTGAAGCCTGGCGAATCGCGTCAGCTTGATCTGGTGCTGAACGCCGTCGCGGCCGGCCAGGTGCAGAACATGCTCCGAGCACGTGCCGATGGCAACCTGACCGCCGAACATGCCCTTCCGCTGGAAGTGGTCGCTCCGAAGCTTCAGGTCGCCATGACCGGCCCGAAACTGCGTTACCTCGAACGCCCAGCCAAGTACACCGTTTCGATCAGCAACCCGGGTACCGCGCCAGCTCACGAGATCGACTTGGTTACGTACCTGCCGAAGGGTTTGAAGTTTGTCGAAGCCAACAACGCCGGCCAATACGATGCCACGCGTCACGCTGTCTTCTGGAGTCTTCAGGAACTGCCTCCTTCGCAGACCGGCACCGTTGAACTGGTTGCCCTGCCGATCGAACCAGGTGATCAGCGTCTGCGTGTCGAAGGCTCGGCGAACAAGGGCCTGACGGCCGAAGACGAATCGACGATTCATGTCGAAGGCCTCGCCGCGATCTTCTTCGAGGTCGCCGACCAGGCCGACCCGATCGAAGTGGGCAAAGACACCACCTACGACATCAAGGTCGTCAATCAAGGCTCGAAGGAAGCGACCAATGTTCAGGTCACCGCCACCCTGCCACAAGGCATGCGAGCGATGGCTGCCGATGGCGAAGTGCCTGGTTCGCTGCAAGGTAACCAGATCATCTTCCAGCCGATCGCCCGCCTCGATCCTAAGCAGACCATTCGCTTGAGTATCCAGGCCCAAGGCACCATGCCAGGCGATCAGCGAATTCGGGTTCAGGTCCGCACCGACGGCATTCCAGACCCGATCACTAAGGAAGAAAGCACCACGGTTTATACCGACCGCTAAGCTTCCCTGGGCTGGTTCAAGAAACGAAAAAGGCTACACGCATCGTGGAGCCTTTTTTTGTGTTCTGCTTACGGATTTTAGCTTGAGCTTAGAAGCTTTCGGCCATGTCGCGAGCGTGGTAGCTACTGCGAACGAACGGGCCGCTGGCGACTTTGACGAAGCCCATCTGCTTGGCCTGTTCGCCCAGTTCGACGAACTCTTCCGGTCGAAGGTATCGCACGACCGGCAGGTACTTCTTTTGGTCGGGCTGCAGATATTGTCCCAAAGTCAGGAAATCAACGTTCGCTTCACGCAGATCTGCCAAAGTGTCCAGTAACTCTTCGCGGGTTTCGCCGAGCCCGAGCATGAGACCACTCTTGGTCTTCGTTTCCGGAGCAATCTCCTTCACCCGCTTCAGCAGTTCGAGCGTCCAACTGTATTCGGACTTCGGACCACGCACTCGGCGATAGAGCCGCGGCACGGTTTCAGTGTTGTGATTGAACACTTCCGGCTTCGCGGCCAGCACGCGTTCCAAGGCTTCCTTCGACTCGATGAAGTCAGGGGTCAGCACTTCGATCGTGGCGCCGGTTCGTTCACGAACAGCTTCGATGCAGCGGTAGTAATGATCCGCGCCACCATCTGGCAGATCGTCACGCGTGACCGATGTGATCACCACGTGCTTCAGTCCCAAACGGAAGGCAGCTTCTGCCAAACGTTCTGGTTCGTCGTCCGACAAAGCCTGTGGAGCCCCACGAGAAACCGAGCAAAAGCTGCATGCGCGGGTGCAGATGGCGCCCAAGATCATGAAGGTCGCCGTTTGCTGCGAATAGCACTCCATACGATTGGGGCACTTCGCTTCCTCGCAAACCGTTTCCAGACCCAACTCTTTCATCAAGTTGGTGGTCTTGTGGCCTGGATCTCCCTTGGGGATGTTCCGCTTCAGCCAGCGGGGAAGTCGTCGGCCTGAATCAGGCGACGGAATATCAGAGGAATCGACGATCGGAAGCTCAACTGGCTGCTTGGCGGGTTCGATCACGTGTTTGCTTGACTACTTCAGAGAACAGAGGATGGCCCGAGTGCCACATCGAGTTGGCAGTCTCGAACCGGTGCGCCAAATGGTACGCCACACTGCGGGCGAACTCCCTTATTGTAGGGCACGACTCTGTTTCTTCCAGGAGACTGCTCATAGTGGCATGATCTCCGGGTGAGGCAAGCTCTGCCGGATTGGCCTCAACGCCCACCTGACTGAGGGGCGAGCAGGTCACATTCAGGAAGGCTCCGTGGCTGGTGATCCAATTCTGTACCGCCACACCGATCGCGGCCAGCATGCCACTGCGTCCCCATAGACCGAAACGGCCAGGACGCTTATAGCTGGGAACCTCGTACTCGCGAACCGTGTCCAGCAAACCGTTCTGCAGACGTTGCAGATAATCGCCGACCGACCAGCCGTAGTACTTCAGAGGGACGATTGGGTAAATCGCTAATTGTCCGGGCGTATGTGCCACGCAGGCACCACCACGACCGATCCAGCGCAGCTCCATCCTGCGACGACGCATCTCTTGCGTGGTCAAGCGGATATGTCGCCGCGAACCGGCACGGCCTATACTGATGAGCGGTGGGTGTTCGCACAGCAGACAGGTAATATGACCATCGTCGCGCCCGCCTGCTTCGTAAACCAGACGTTTTTGGAAGGAGACACACTCATCGAAATCGACCATTCCCATGTAATGGAAGTCGATTTGCTGAGGTCGTGGCCGAATAGGATCGGAAGACTGAAATTCAAATATTTCCACGCGATCGATATACCTGAAAGTCGTCGTTGCGAGGTCTTCGTTGGAGGGGGGGAGATTAGCAGGAGGTCCCATTTCCTCCTAGGTCGAAGTTAAGAAAAACTCCCTCCACATGCTGGCATTGCCATTCGTCTCAGGCCCACCCGCAGGAAGCCTTGGGGACTGACAGAATCTCATCGAGAAAGCAACCAAAGTGGCTAAGAAGTCAAAAGCTGCCAAAAAAGAAGAAAACAAGAACGAGAAAACGATCGGCGAGAACCGGAAGGCTCGCCACGAATATCAGATTCTTGAGCACCTGGAATGTGGCATTCAACTGACCGGCAGCGAAGTGAAAAGCCTCCGCGATGGCAAACTGCAGTTGGCCGAATCTTTCGCGCACGTCGTCAACGGTGAAGTCTTCCTGGTGAACTGCGAGATTTCGCCTTACTCGAACTCCAGCGAGTTTCTGAATCACGAGGCCCGTCGCAAGCGCAAGCTGCTGCTGCACAAGCGTGAAATCGCCAAGTTCGCCGCCAAGAGCGAAGAGAAAGGGCTCACGCTGGTCCCGCTGAAGATGTACTTCAAAGAAGGCCGAGCCAAGGTGCTGCTGGGGATCGGTCGCGGTCGCCAGATGCACGACAAACGCGAAAAGCTGAAGAAAGATGTCGCCAAACGCGATATCGATCGGGCCCTGAAACGCGGTTAACCCTCCCATGTTTGGGGACAGATGGCCCGAACCAATCGCTAGCACTAGTCGTAACATGTTTAGCGATTAGGATCTTAACGCAAATATGCGAATTAACCGCAGACGCAACTCATTTGCAAATAGGGGTTGGCGCCGAGCTTGGCCCATATTTCAATAGATGCTCGCGAAGTTCGCTTTGTCTCTCCTCATGCCTACCAAGTGGCCATGCTTAAAATCACGAACCTGAAGAAGTCGTTCCGCAGCCCCGATGGCGGGCGGATGCCGATTTTGGATGTTCCCCAGTTTAATGTCGCCGCCGCCGAGCAGATGGTGATCGTTGGCCGCAGCGGCTGTGGCAAGTCGACGCTGTTGCACCTGATCGCCGGGATCGGCCGGCCAGACTCGGGCGACATCAACGTTAACGGCCTGAATATCTCTCGCCTGTCCGAAGAAGGCCGCGATCGCTTCCGTGCGGAAGTGATGGGATACGTCTTCCAGACCTTTAACTTGCTGCAGGCATTCACGGCATTCGAGAACGTGGTCCTAGGCATGTCGTTCTCGAAAGGTCGTGTCGACCGCGAGCGAGCCAAAGAACTGCTCAAGCGAGTCGGTCTTTCGCATCGCCTGAACGCCTATCCCCGGACGATGAGCGTTGGGGAACAGCAGCGGGTGGCGGTCGCCCGGGCATTGGCCAATCGCCCGAAGCTGCTTCTGGCGGACGAACCAACCGCGAACGTCGATCCCGCGAACCAACAGTCGATCGTCGACTTGATCCGTGAAACCTGCCAGGAAGAAGAGATCGCCCTGGTGATGGTGACGCACGCGATGGAAGTCGCCGAGCAATTCCAGCGAGTCGAACCTTTGGAGAAACTGAATCTGGTGGCCCAGGCACGAAAGGCACACGCATGAGCATCTTTCAAATTGCCTGGCGAAGCGTTCGCCAACGTGCCCTTGCGTCCGGTTTGACCTCGTTCTCGATGGGGCTGGGAGTGCTGCTGGTGACGGCCGTGCTGCTGGTGCATGGGATGGTCTCGAAGTCGTTCACCGACATCAAAGACCTGGGCTACAACATGATTGCTGGGGCCAAAGGCGGGAAGCTGCAGTTGGTGCTGAACACCACCTTCTACCTCAGCGAGCCGGTCGAGAACATTCCGTACACGTTCTATCAAGAGTTCCTCACCAAGGCCGAGCAGGAAAAAGAGCTCGCGTTAATGGCGCCAGAAAAGCGTGGCGACCTGAAAGATGGCACCTACGCCAAGAACACCGAGTTCGCTATTCCGGTCTGCCTGGGTGACTACTACAAAAACTACCGGGTCGTCGGAACCCTGCCCAAGTTCTTTGAAGACTTCAAAGCGGACAACGGTACCGATCCTCGCTACACCTTCCGCGAGGGCCGCAACTTCAAGGCCTGGGACGAAGAGCATGGTTATTACGAAGCGGTCGTTGGCTTCGTGGTCGCCAAGCAAACGGGTCTAAAAATTGGTGACAAGATCGCCGCCTCGCACGGGGGCGATCCGAACGACGTGCATACCGATTCGCCATTCACGATTGTTGGCATCCTGGATCCTTCCGGCACCCCGAACGATCGGGCCGTGTTCATCAACATGGAAGGCTTCTATCTGATGTCCGGCCATGCCAAGGTGGAAGAAAACGAGAAGGTGGGTGCTGAGATCGGTGGATCGGCCGTCAAACGTCGCCAGCCACTGCCAATCAAGCAGCGGGAAGTGACCGCCGTGCTCGTCCGCACTTCCGATCCGTTCTCGCCGATCATCATCAAGAACCGGGTCAACGAAGGAAATGTCGCTCAAATCGTAATGCCGGTGATGGAGATTACCAGCCTGTTCGAGTTAATCGTTACGCCAATCCAGACCCTTCTTTTGGTAATTACGGTCCTGATCTGCATTGTCTCCGGGATTTCCATCCTGGTGAGCATCTACAACTCGATGAACGACCGCAAACGCGAGATCGCCGTCATGCGAGCCTTGGGGGCCCGTCGCACGACGGTGATGGGGATTGTGCTGACCGAATCGATCATCCTGTCTGTAGGAGGAGGTATTTTAGGCTGGATGGGCGCTCATATCCTGTTGGCATGTGCCAGCCCAACCATCGAGGCCCAAACCGGGGTCCAGATTGGGCTGTTCGATACGGCTCCGCTCCCAAGATGGCTTGAAGTAGAAGTGCCAGCAGCAATAATAGAAAACGACTGGATTGGCCCCTTTTTCAGTCTAGAGTTGCTGATTGTCCCCTCCCTGATCCTGTTGGCAGTGCTGGTCGGGTTCCTTCCGGCTTATACCGCGTATCGAACTGACGTCGCGGAAGCCCTGAGTTCGTCTCCTTAAGGGCGAATCGCACGGGGACCAATCGACCCTGGGGGCAACCACGATCACCGCCCCTGGGTGATTCCGTTCTCGCCTTTTGTCTCGAACTGAAGAGAAGTGTTCTTATGCTCACGCGGCTGATGATTCTTGGCGGAGCGTTGCTTGCGACTTCCGCTCTGCTGACGTCCGTACTGGCGTGTCCTTTCTGTGCAGCGGTCTCGCAAACGTTCTCGCAGGAAATCGAATCGATGGACGCGGCGGTCATCGCCACCCTGGTCGAAGCTCCAGAACCTTCGGCCGACGGAGCCGGCGTGGAGGCAACCTTCGAGATCAAGCAGATCATCAAAGGTAAGGACCTGCTGAAAGACACCAAGTCGATCAAATCGCTCTACTATGGCGAAGGCCGCAAGGGTCGCGACTTCCTGATCCTGGGTACCGAACCTGAAAACATGATGTGGTCGACGCCGACCCTGCTGACCGAACGGGGCGTCAAATACATCAACGATGTCGTCAAGCTGCCAGCGACCGGTAACGACCGGTATGTCTTCTTCCAAGATTACCTGGAAGACGAAGACGAAATGCTCGCTCGCGACGCCTACGACGAGTTCGCGAACGCTCCTTACAGTGCCCTGCACGATCTCAAGCCAAAGATGAAACACGATCAGTTGGTGAAGTGGCTGAAGACGCCAGATATCGCCGCCAACCGTCGCCGCTTGTATTTCACCATGCTGGGTGTCTGCGGATCGAAAGACGATCTGAAGTTGCTCGAAACAATGCTGGAAAGCCCGGAACGTACCGACAAGGCTGGACTCGACGCGATGATCGGCTGCTATTTGACCTTGGCCGGTGCCGACGGTTTGCCAACCATCGAAAAGCTGTACCTCGCCAACAAGGAAGCCGAATACGCGGACACCTATGCAGCGATCATGGCTCTCCGATTCCATGGCACCGAAACCGACATCATTCCGAAGGAACGTCTGCTCGAATCGCTGCAGTTGATGCTCGATCGCCCTTCGCTGGCCGACCTGGTGATCGCCGACTTCGCCCGTTGGGAAGACTGGTCGGTGATGGACAAGCTGGTCAAGCTGTTCAAAGAAGCCAATGAAGAAACCAGTTGGGTTCGTGTTCCGGTCATTCGCTACTTGATGGCTTGCCCGAAGCCAGAAGCGAAGGAGTACCTGATCCAACTGGAGAAGATCGATCCCGATGCGATGAAGCGTGCACAGACCTTCTTCCCGTTCCAATCTCAGGCCGTGCCAACGCGTGCCGATGGCGAGAAGATGGCAGCCGCCGAGAAGCTGCTCGCGATGGCTGATGTCGACGACAATCAACTTCCTCCGGAAGAGGAAACCGAAGCGAAAGCCGACGTGGCGCCGGTCGCCGCGGAGGTTGCTTCGACCAAAGGTGGCCAGGAAACCGCGATGGCCAAGCACACCGTTACCCGTGACGAACCTTCCGGCGACGGTGATCGCGCCTTGGCAGCTGCGATTAACGGCAACCCGAACGCGAACGATTCGACGGTTCAAACCGTAGGAATCTTGCAGCGTATTCAATCGACTGCGATTCCATTGGTTATGACATTTGCGTTAATGCTCGCCATCTCGGGCATCCTGTGGAACCCCGCTAACAAAACCTCGCTATAAAAGCGGGACATTCGTTCCGTTCTCCTCTTCTGCGAACTGTTTTGAACCCAACCATGAGTATCGAAACCGAATCCCAAGCCGCTTTTTCCGGTGACGTCGATCCAGCCATCTACGAACAATACCGTTCGGTGAGTTCGCTGGCCGTGACTTCGTTATTGCTCAGCGTGATCAGCCTGGTGATGCTATTGGCGATCGTCCTGGCTCCCGTCGCCATCGCCGGGATTGTGCTGGGGTTCTGTGCGGTCTCGGCCATTCGGAAGAACCGCGAAACGCTCACCGGCAGCCGGATGGCAATCGCAGGCATCGTGATCTCGACCTTCGCTTTGGTGGCGGGTACCAGTCGTTATGTTTACGACGAATACCTCAGCCTGCCCGAAGGATACGAAGTCGTTGCTTTCGGTCTGCTGCAAGGGCAACCAGATCAACCGGTGCCAGACTCGGCCTTGGCTCTCGACGGCAAACAGGTTCTGCTGCGTGGGTATATTTACCCGCACGCTCAGAAGACCGGGCTGACTCGATTTGTGATGGTTCCTGACTTTGATACCTGCTGCTTTGGTGGCCAACCGAAACTGACCGACATGGTCGAAGTTCGCCTGGCCGATCCTTTGACGGTTGATTTTTCCTTCAGTCGACGGAAGATTGGAGGCACGCTACGGGTCCATCCCGATCTGAAGAAGATCGAGGACCTGACCGGCGTCTTTTATGAATTGGAAGCTGACTACGTCGATTGATGTCTCCCACCTCCCAACCGCTCGCCCTCGTTTGCTGTTTGATCCTGCTTGCCGCTGGTTCGTGGGGCTGCCGCCCTACCGTTAGCCCTGGCAATCCCAATTCAACCAGCCCGGTCGCTCTGTCGAACACCACTTTGCCAGAAGAGGCGGAACCTTCTGCGGATGTCACCGCCGCAGCTTCAACCGACAACCAGGCAAAGTCCGACGATCCTCGGCCTGAGGCAGCCGAGCCGGCGAAGACTCCTTCGCGAGATCCTGCCGCGCCGAAACGAGAACGCCCGACTCCCAAGCCGCAGCCTGGCAAGACGCTCGATCTGACCTTCGACGATATCAAGTTCGACATCGAACCGGATGCTAAATTCGAACGCGAAATGCTTCCCCAGGCGATCGAAGACCTGGGAGGCCAGAAGATTCGCATCGGTGGCTACATGCTGCCTGCGTTCCAGCAGCGTGACATCAAGCAGTTCGTGCTCGTCCGCGACAACATGGAATGCTGCTTCGGTCCTGGGGCCGCTCTTTACGACTGCATTCTGGTCGATATGGATGGCCGAGGCGTCGACTACACCGTCCTGCCGGTAACGGTCGAAGGGACGTTCACGGTCAAAGAGTATGTCGCCGACGGCCGACACATGGCCATCTATCATCTGCAAGGTGTGGGTGTTCGCTAACACCTGTCCGCATTCCTCCCGAAGAGTCGCCCCGTGAATCAAACTTCAGCGGACATCGAAGCGACTTCGCGCGGAGCGAATCGAAATGGTGGCCTCTGGGCGCTTGGCAACGGACTCGCCTCAACCACGCTGGTCTCATACTTCGCTCAAAGCTTGGGAGCTCAATCCGCTTCAGTCTCGTGGATTATTGCGGCTCCGAAATTGGTCGGTGTGCTGCGGTGGTTCGCACCGAACTTATTGCAGTTGGGTTTCGGCTATCGCAAGACAAGCACGGCGGCATTTTTGCTATCGACGTTCTTTCTGCTGCTGCTTCCGCTGTGTGCGGTCCCCAATTTGTGGCCCAGCGCGACGGCGGCCATTTGCGCGATTGTGGCTTGCTGGTGCCTATATCACCTGGCCGAATACTTCGGACATGTCATCTTCATTGCCTGGCTGATGCAGGGAATCCCTCCCAGTATTCGCGGCCGCTTCTTCGGGCATCGCGAACGTTGGCAAACCGCCGGCAACCTGATTGGCTATTTGTTCGCCGGAACGCTCGGTGCGATCCTTCGCAATGCGTTCGAAGTCGACATGCGGTGGATCACTTATCCGTTTCTGGCAGTCTATGGAGCAATCGCAATCGGCGTCTCGGTGATTCCGCTGTGGTCGATCCCCGAACCGAAGACAGTCGCCCCACCGACGCACAGTTTGTGGGATGACTGGCAACACTGGTCCGGGCCTCGGGCACGCTGGTTTCTGCTTTATGGAACCTGGTTCTCGGCCGCAAACGGTTTGTTCTCGACACTGTTGTCGATCTATCCCTATCGTGGACTCGAGGTGTCGCTATTGATTCCACTCGGGGTTGCCGCGGCAATGCGGCTTGGCCAATCGCTCATCAGCCGCCGAGTTGGCAGTACCATCGATCGCGTTGGCTGGCAGTGGGTGATGATCACCGGTCAGGTCATCACCGCCCTTGGCCCGGTGATGTTTTGCTTCGGAACGCCTGGCTACATCGCCGGCAACCTGGCCTGGATCGCTTATGCCCTTATCAACGTTGCCCTGCCAATTGCGGTGGTCGACGGCCGATCTGATCGCAGCGCCGCCCCACCACTGGCTTTGTATTTTGCATGGACCGGACTGGTGTTTGCCGCGACCGCATTAATGGGGCCTTTGGTTGCGGACTGGTTCGTCGCGACGGCCGATCGCTCGGATCCCCATGCTTACAACTGGTATTTCATCGTCGCCACCCTGGTGCGGCTTACAGCGATTATCCCCCTTCTGATGCTCCCCGCTGAAACAACGCGATCCAAGTGATACACTCAATCGCTGAGTCCTCTCCCTGTTAAAGGTAAGCGCATGCCCATTCAATCGTGGACCGGCTATTGCACCAACGTTCATGCTGGTGCGAATCTCGAACAAACAGAATCCAACCTCAACAATCACGCAGCTCGCGTGCAAGAGATCCTGGGCAAGCAGCAACCGCTGGGGATTGGTTTGTGGCTTTCCAACTCGACCGCGGCAGCATTGGTCGAACCAGGCAAGCTCGATGCTTTCGACGAACATCTTCGCACGATGAAATGGATTCCCTACACGTTCAACGGGTTTCCCTTCGGCGACTTCCATAAGAACATCGTCAAGCTTGATGTCTACCTTCCGACCTGGTGGCAGACCGAACGCCTTACCTACACGAAGAACCTGGTGACGATCCTCGATCGTCTTTTAGCACCGGGCGAAGAAGGAAGTATCTCGACGATGCCGCTGGCCTGGGGTGCCGACCAGCCAACGGAAGAACAATGGTCGCTGGCCACCAGCAATTTGCTGAACCTGGTCGATCACCTGCAACAGCTCGAACACCAAACAGGTCGGCTGATTTACATTTGCATCGAACCAGAACCAGGCTGCCTTCTCGACACGACCGAAGACGTGATCGAGTTCTTTCAGAATCGCCTTTTCCCGGCAGGCAATCCGGATCAGATTCGTCGTTACCTGCGTGTCTGCCATGACGTCTGCCACGCAGCGGTAATGTTTGAAGATCAATCGACCGTACTCAGCAAGTATGCCGAAGCAGGCATCTTGATCGGTAAGGTGCAGATCTCTTCCGCCATCGAGATTCGCTTCGCCGATCTCAACGAAAACGAACGCCACGAGGTGCTGGCCGAGGTCGCGCAGTTCGCTGAAGACCGCTACATGCATCAGACGACCGTTCGCGACGCGGCGGGCAATCTGACTTACTACGACGATCTGCCGTTCGCCCTGGAAGCCGCCTCGCAAACGGTGCCGCAGAACGAAACCTGGCGGATCCACTTTCACATGCCGATCTATCTCGATCAGTTCGGCCTGCTGAAAACGACTCAGGCCCACATCTTCGATTTTCTCTCCGAGATTCGCAATTATCCCGACATTCGACACTTCGAAGTTGAAACGTATGCATGGGGCGTGTTGCCGCAGGAACTGCAGCACAACGAACTTGCCGAGGGAATCGCTCAGGAAATTCATTGGCTGCGACAGCAACTTTCCCACAGCCAGGCTCACTAGGAACCAGCACCATGCAGGCGGTCCGCAAGCGTCAGACTTCGCACGAGTTTACCTGGACAGATTCGACCGGTAGCAAGCGAACGCTTCCGTTCTTTTGCTACCAGCCCAGTGACTTCCAGGCCGACGCCACCCTGCCGCTGCTTCTCTTTTTACATGGCGCCGGCGAACGAGGGACTGACCTGAAGCAGGTCACCAAGCATGGCCCTCCGAAGCTGATCGATCAGGGAGAAGACTTCCCGATGATCGTCGTTTCGCCGCAATGCCCGCCGGAACAGTGGTGGGCCGATCGGGAAAACTTGGAAGGGCTGTTTCAACTGGTTCAGCACCTGCAAGACGATTTGCCCGTCGATCCCCGGCGGACCTATCTGACCGGGATGAGCATGGGTGGCTATGGCACGTTTGCGATGACCGCAGCCCATGGAGAGCTGTTTGCGGCGGTTATTCCTGTGTGCGGCGGAGGCGACGTGCTGAACCTGGGAAAGCTTCCCAAAGTTCCGCTTTGGGCTTTTCATGGTCGCGACGACGATATCGTTCCGCTGGTACGAAGCGAAGAAATAGTTGACGCCATTCAGAAGAATGGTGGTGACGCACGGCTGACGATTTATGACAATGTCGAGCACGATAGCTGGTCGGCGACCTATTCCAACCCGGAAGTTTACGACTGGCTTCTTTCGCACGAACTACCGAAGCCCAGGTGAACTGCATGTCGACTTCCGGAGAGAACCCGTACGAATCCCCCCAAGGCGAATCGCTGGCCCCTCAGCCGGCAACGGACGGCCAGAATGTGGTTCCTCTCGCAGCGGTCGATTACATGAGCTGCTTGACCCGGGTCTTTGAAAGCCCGAACTGGATCGTCAACTCGCTGCTGCTGGGGATCGCTCCGATCGTCTTTATTATTGGCCAGATGGTTTCGTTTGGCTATTTGATGGAAATGATCGCGTCGCGGGTCTATGGCAAGTCCGAAGTCTACCCCGATGTCGACCTCAATCGACTCGGTCCCTACCTGACGCGTGGTGTATGGGTCTTTCTGGCCTTCTTCGTTGCCTATTTGTGCACGATGCCAATCTCGATAATCGGCGCGGTGGTGATGATCATGACCCAGGCGATGCGAAACGAAGTGCTGATGGTCCTCGGTATGCTGTTCTACTTCGGGATGATCATACTGGCGATCTTGATCAACTTTCTGGCGATGCCACCACTGATGCTTCGCGCAGGATTTCTGGTCGACTTCTCGTCGGCGTTCGACCTGGCCTGGATCCGCGACTTTGCCCGCAAAATGTGGGTAGAGATGCTGGTAGGCGCGATCGTCTTCTCGCTGCTGGCGTGGTTGATCTTGATGGCCGGGCTGCTGCTGCTCTGCGTCGGGTACATTCCGGCACTCGGCGTGGTGACGCTGATGGCCGCCAACTTCATCGCCCAGTTGTACCAGGTCTTCATCTACCGAGGTGGCCAACCGATTCCGTTCCGCGAATCGGCCAAGCTGTAATTGGTCGCGCAGACAAGTTAACTCATGCGGCCATCTTCCGCGAGGATTGCCGATACCGGTGATGTCGCGTCGACATGAACATCGATCGCGGCGAGATACTCAGGGCTACCACCACGCAGGTAAAACTTGTTATTCGAATAGGTCGCCACGAGAAGCGGCCCGTTGGCACATACCGCGAAGTAGATCATCGCGAAAAGTCCCAGGAAGAAAATCACGATCGGCCAGGGAGTTTCCATGACGATCGCGGTGACAATACCTGACATCGCAATCGCCAGCGAGATGGTGAAGAACAACCAGTTCAGTCGCACTCGAGAGCTGCATGACCGGCAGAGTGAATACTCAAGCTGGCATTTCTTCCGCAAAATCAGATACACGATCAAAAAGATGATTATCTGAAAGAAGAGCAAGATATAGACGGCCGGATGGATCCAGTACAAATCCTTCTTGCGCCGCTTGCTGTTCAGCGTCTCGTGACCCTTGTCGCAGCACTTCGCACAGATTTCCGGAAGGACGATTTTCTCGCCCCCGACGATACGATTCCCCTCGACCTGATATCCATCGGGCACAACGTCAACCATCTCGCCCGTGACGGAAGGAGATGCGAACGGATTGATCGATCCAGAAGGCTGCTGTGGACTTGCCATCGGGTGGTCACCTAGGGGGACAAAATTGGACGAAGAGTCTGGATTTTATGACGTTTGCGACGCCGAATCGACACAGATTACGCCCCATCCCCATGAAATCCATCGACTGATCTGATATACCAAACTAGATTACAGACTCAAACATTCTGAAGCCCTTTACCCGACTAAGCCCCTGCCATGTCTGTCGAACTCCGAAATCGCCTGTTCGAGCAACTCGACCAGCTTGTTCTGATTGATCCCCATACTCATATCAGTGCGCTCGATCCGTCTTCCCACACGCTGGCGGATATTCTGGGCTATCACTACTACACCGAGCTCTCGCATTCGGCAGGTATGCCGAAGGATCGGATTGAAGAAGAAGGCATTTCGCCCAAGGAAAAAGTGGGGCGTTTGATCGAAAACCTCGGTCCGATCACCAACACGATTCAATACAGCTGGTTCATCGAAATGGCTCAGAAGCTACTCGGCTTCGAGGGTGATTCGGTCGACAGCAGCAACTGGGAAGCGTTGTACGACTCGGCTGAAGCGAAGATGTCGGCCGACGATTGGACCGAAACGGTCTTCCGCGAAAGCCGCCTGGAAAGCGTCTTCCTGACCAATGATTTCGACGATCCGTTGGAAGGCTTCGACACTTCGCGTTACATCCCTTGCCTGAGAACCGACGACCTGGTCTTTCATCTGACCAATCCTCGTACGAAGGTTCGTTTGTTTGAAGCAACCGACGTCGACGTCTGCGACGTTGCTACGGCTCGCGAAGCGATCGGCAAGCTGTTCACGCACTTTACCAGCAAGAATGCCAAGGCTTGTGCGATCTCGCTGCCTCCAAGCTTCGCTCCTGTTCATATTTCGGACGCTCGTGCCGAAACCGCACTCTCAAACGTGCTGGCCAAGGGAGAAGAAGCGGACGAAGCAGATCAACGTGCTGTCAGCAACTTCATCTTTTGGACGTTGGCCGAAAACTGCCGCACGCACAACCTTCCGTTCGACCTGATGATCGGCGTGAATCGCAAGGTGTTCCCTGCCGGCGTGTTCCAAGGCCAAGACTTGTACGACAGCCGTGTGTCGCTGATTCAGTACAAAGATCTGCTGAACGCCTTCCCTGACGTGACCTTCCCGATCTCGGTTCTGGCCAGCGTTACCAATCAGGAATTGGTCAGCTATTCGTGGATTTTCCCAAACGTCGTTGCCAATGGCCACTGGTGGTACAGCAACACGCCGACCTACATCCAGCAAGATTGTGCGGCTCGTCTGGAAGCGATTCCACGCACCAAGCAGATCGGTTACTACAGCGACATGTACAAGATGGAATTCGCGCTGCCGAAGTTCGCCATGTACAAGCGTGTGCTGGCGAAGGTTCTGGCCGAGAACTTCGTCATCGACCGCAACTGGTCCGAAGAAGCCGCCGTTGAACTGGGCACCCAGCTCCTGCGCGGCAACGTGGAAACGATCTTCCACGTCGGCTAGTAGCTGCTAGAGAACACAAGAAGGCTTTCCCGATGGATACCACCTCCCCAGGGAAAGCCCTTTTTTGTTTCTTGCGAGTCTCAGCGGTTCGCGACGAAGTCGAACGCGGCGACTTCCTTTTCTGTCGTCTCTAAGTTGTCCGTAACTAGCCCATCCGTGATGGTGGCTGCAATTGCCATCCCACTAGTGCTGCATCTTCTCGGCATCCACTGACCGGCCTGCTGGCATATTTTCGGGGATCCCTGTTCGCGGGGTCTCAGGGTGGTTATCGCCGCCCCTCTTGACGGGCGACGCAGGAATTTGTTGTTCGCGTCCTAAAATTTGGCGCACCACACAAATCAACGCAACCAGTTCGCCAACAAGCACTTACAGTCTATGCCGATCGTTTTTAACCAAAAAACTGGACGCGTTCTGGACAATTTCTTGACCGCCCCGCGAACCTTTTAAAGCCGTCAGGCATCTAGCCAATATCCCCGCAGACGGCATTTTTGTCGCACGCTGGGAGAATCTTTGTTGTTGCCCGGCTGAGTTCGGCGATTTAAGATTCATGATCCTTGCACTTGGAAGGTGCTTGGATTTCAAACTTCCATTTCATAGTTCTCTCGCTGCGCGCAACTGCGTAGGAGGATGAAACAATGCGTTCCAACATCATCAACATTCGCGCCAATATTGCCGCCGTCGTCGCCCGCGTTGCCGTGGTCGCCGTTGATGTTATTCGCAATGCATCCGCCTCCGGTTTGCGCCTCTATGGCCATACATGGCAGCAGTACGGACCGACCACGTGGTTTAAACAAACCACCGAATGTCCGGAACGTGACGTGCCATGTGATGCAATGCGATGTCTTGGCGGCAGCCTACCCGGCAGTAGCCCGTCAATGTCGCTCTCGATGCGGCTGCTACCAGTGCAGTCGCTGGGCCTCTTACCCAGAAGCTAAAGGGACAGAAAACCCGAGCCTGAATGCAAGGGTTGTCCCCGCACAATTTGCGAAGCTTCTGAGACGCTAGGCCCCCGAGAGCCCGAGTTGTCCTGCTGTGATGCGCTTATTCCTTACGCATCCGTTTCCAGGTCTCAACTCGTCGCTTTGGGTTCCCCGTGCCGTGTGCATAGCTGTCGTTTGCCGCTTTATGCACTCTGACTTTGCCAGAACTGCCTTAGATATATACGTCTGGAAACTATGATGAACGGAAACTTGTACAACGATGATCGGGATCGGATCGAAGGTCTGGTCCTTGCTGCTCAAGACGGAGACCGGGACGCGTTCGGTCAGCTGGTTGAGATCTTCCAGCCGGTCGTTTTCGCGATCGCTTTGAAGCGTTTGCGTCACTACTGGGAAGCCCAGGAACTGGCCCAGGACGTCTTCATCCAGGCAATGCAGAAGCTGGATCAGTTGCGTGAACCGGCTGCGTTCCCAGGTTGGTTGCGTTCGATCGCTGCCCGTATGGCGATCAACCGAGCTGTTCGTCGGCCGAATGATTTCGCGACCGAACCGGAAGCTTTGGCTTCGGTTTGCGTTGAAAACGAAACGCCGTTGCACGCCATCTTGGAAGTGGAACGCCGAGACAACCTGGCCGTGAGCATGGGTCGTTTGGGTGAACTCGACCGAGATACGCTGCACGCGTTCTACGTCGATGGACATTCGCTGCGTGAAATGAGCGACGAATTCGAGGCTCCGATCGGAACGATCAAGCGTCGTTTGCACGTCGCCCGTAAGCGACTGGCCAAGGAGATGGAAGAACTGGAAGCGGTCGCCGTGTAGGCGACATAATCCTTCCTTTCATCGAAATTGAATTGAGTTGACCGCGTCCCTGGGATTCTCCCTCCGAGTCCCAGGGGCGTTTTTTATGCGCTGGCATCTGCCTGAGAATCGGCCGCTCGCTTGGCCATCGAGTCGGAATAGAACTTCAGCGTTTCACGTAGTTGATGCCATTTCCCGGAACGGACCAGGCTTAGGTCGGCGGTATGCGCCGCACCATCGAGCGTCGAAACCACCATCCGGTTTCGCGGAACGAACTTCACCGAGACCACTTCGTTCCAGCGGAAACGCCTTGGTTTCCAGTCCCCGCCCTCTTCAAACTTTCCGTGGATCCCATCGACATCGATCACCAGCGGAAATCTTTGCCATCCGCGACGCGCCCGCATCCAATGGTTCATCACGGTTGCTACACAGCTGAAGGTCATAAACGCCAGTAAGGCGTTGCCAATCCATTCCCCTGACAGCGTGGCCGAGGTATAGAAAGCGAACGAACCCCAGATGGTGCTGAAGAGCACGACCAGAATGGCCGCCACCAGCAGTTGAAAATTTTCACGCGTCGCGATCTCGTGATCGAGCACGTAAAACTCGCGGTACTCTTTGGCGGCGACGGTTGCCGGAGAAGCGAACGGGTTTTCAGGCTTCTCGTTCACGGCACCTTACGTGGTGAGAGGAATTTCCGAGTCGCGGAAGGACTGGTACTTCGCGGCCAACTGATCCATGGCGTTCTTGCCTTCGGCACGAACCATCTGAATTCGAGACCGGCGAATGACACCCTTCTCGAGATGCGTGGTGAAAAGCGGAACCGTCACGATTACCGTCTCTTCGTTGGTTCGCTCGACGTTGATCGCTTCGCAGTCGCCAGGATAGACGAATAACGCATATTGAATCGCATCGAGGCAACCAATCGCCACCGCCATCGGATCGGACAGGGCCGCGAAATTCTGCGGGCCGAGCCCAGGAGGATTCCAGGTTTTGCGGCTGCTAAATGTGCTGACCGAATTCGCGTCATCAAACTGAAACACCAGCGACAACTGCGGATCGGAATCGAGCAGCGAAGTCTGTCGCGATAGAATCAGTTCAACTCCATCCAGGTCCGTTAGGATTCGCGAGTAAACCTCGGTCGTAAGCTGTTCGTCCGTGGTGGTATAGCGTTCGACCAGGTCGTGCCCGCGAACATAAAATTCGCTGCGCGGACCAATCCCTTCCAGATTCCACTGGGCCACTTGCCAGTTCTTAGGCTGGGAGACGAACTTGGCGTTCATTTTGTTGGGATGTGCCGCGACCGAAAGCTGAAAGTTTTCCGTCTTGCAGCGGTGAATGACGTCGTAATCGGAGATCCAGATCGAGTTGCTCATGGGGACGATTTTCTCCCATCGACCGGAAACTCGGAACCCCACAGACAAGAAATAAAAAACCCCGTCGCCTACCAAAGTAAGTCGACGGGGCCGGAACAGAGAAGAGGCCGAATTTTGCCCGCGAAATCGAGTTCCGCGAAGCGGGTATGTGCGGTTTTTAACCGCTGTTCCGTGGATGATGTAGTAGATGATACCAAAAATCGGAAGGGTGTCCACAATAATCTGCAAAGATTCTGACTGAACCACAAAAACAGCATTAACGGCGCGATAATCGCCATTGGCTGCTGGGGGGCCTAAGTAGGAATTCCCCTCAATTCATGGTAAAACGCAGCGACGAAATCTCAATTTGCTTCGCCCACCTCAGCCCAGGAAAGAAACGCAATGTCTTCCTACCTAACAAGTTGCGAAAAGGCCGCTCGAGCGGCCGGCGAAGTACTGATCGAGTGGCGAGGGAAGTTCAACGTTCGTGAAAAAGGGAAGTCCGATTTGGTTACGGATGCGGATCTTGCCGCACAGAAAGTAATCGAAGAGATTTTGGCCGCAGATTTTCCTGATTTCGAGTTCCTCGGAGAGGAAGGTCCCGCTGGACTTTCGCGAAAAACGGGCAGTCCCTTTTGCTGGATTGTCGACCCACTCGATGGCACCATGAACTACGTCCATGGCTTGCCCAACTACGCGGTCTCGATTGGCCTGGCAGAAGCCGGAAAGGTAATCGCTGGCGTAGTTTACGACCCGGTCTTCGACCGCTGCTTCAAGGCGGAAGCGGGCTGCGGGGCCTTTTTGAACGATGAGAAAATCGAGGTGAGCGTGGCTCAGAAACTGGATGAATCGCTCATTGCGTTCAGCTTTCCCACGACGGTCGCCAAAGGGTCCCCTGTTATCGACGATTTCATCAATGTCTTGACCCAATGTCAGGGCATCCGTCGACTCGGATCGGCGGCCTTGAATCTGGCGGCAGTCGCGGCCGGACACATGGATGCCTATTGGGCCGCCTTTAATAAGCCCTGGGACGTTGCCGCAGGGGCCATTTTGGTCGAAGAAGCAGGGGGAACGGTCCTTGGGTTTGGAGGGCAGCCATTCGATGTCTTCGACCCCAAGATCGTCGCAACGGCAACGCCGCAGCTGCAAGAGGAAATGCAGGCCCAAATCTCGACTTATTAGACTTTGGGGGATCTTTCCACCTTCCCAAGACTACTCCGACAGTCGCGGCTGTTATAATTGGTGCGACTGGAATTTTTTTCGCAGTTTTCGTAGGTCAAAGTCGCTAACCTTCCAGGGCGAGCGGTCATGGCTAAATAGACTACATTACGACGCCTTGTGGCGAGACGAAACGCGAGCGATGGGAATGGAAACTCGACTGAGAACGATATCAGTCCCATTGTGCCGATGCTGGACACCGATTTCTGACCAGCTTTCTCGTCCCAGGCAAACGCCCTCTCATCTTTCGGGCGTCGATTCCGCCTCCTCCTTATCCGGACAATTCTTCAACTCATGAACGCCGCGTGCCGCGAACCTGGTTCCGCACTGCCGGGGCTCTGCCTCCGTTGCTGGACGCGTGCGTCTCGATCTGCCATTTTCGTGTTGGCTCTGACCCTGATGGCAGCCACTTCTTCGAATGCCGTAGCCCAAGGAACCGCTGGCGGTACCAAGATCGAAGAACGCGGGCCCGAGATCTTCCTGCTTCCGATCAAAGATGGCAGCATCGCCGAAGGTGGCCCTTTTGAGCGGGTCCTTGATTTCCCGGCCGATTCGTTTCGGATCTGGTACAAAGACGTTTACCGCAACACGAATCCGAAAGATCTGCCGAAGTACTCCCTGGAAACGGTCTCGACTCGTATCGATGTCGAGGGTACCAATGCCCTGCTGCATGTTACGTATGAAGTCACTCCGCATGCGTCTGGCTGGGTCCGCATTCCGCTGGGGCTGCATCACGCGATCTTCCGTTCCGACGTCGAAGTCAGCCCTGAACTACCGATCATTCTCGATCGCCCTCAGGCCACTACCAAGAGCGATGGTTACGCATTGTGGTGCCAGTTCCCGGTGGCCAAGGAAGCCTTGCTTTCCCCGCTAGAACCAGAACCGATTCTGCTGAAGGTGGTTGCCCTGTTGCCGCTGACCACGCGCGGCGAGGAAACCTCGCTGGAGACGACACTCCCTGCGGATACCAAGTGCCAGGTCACGCTCGATATTCCACAGCCCGGTGCGAATGTTTCGTACAAGGGAAGCATGGTGCCGAAAACGCTCACTGAGACTCCTCTCGAAGAGCACAGCATGCATCAGTACGAATTCGCTGGCGGCCCCCTGTCGTTCAACTGGCGATTCGATGACCAGGCCATGCGGGAACAGCCGGTCACCCTGAAGGTCAAAGGGCAGCTTCTCGCCAATGTCGAGACGGAACAGTTGGTAACGACGACGGCTCGCCTGCAAGTGGAAAGCACGACGATTCCATTCGACTCGTTCGAGGTCGAAATCGACGACGACGCGGAATTTGTTCCACCGACGATGCCAACGGTTGGCTACTCGGTTAAAGCGATGGAACCAACCGGGCAGACCTTCGGCAATCGGCTGTTGGTCGAACTGGATGAAGCGACCAAGGGCCCGGTTACGATCTCGATTACCACCAAGCAAACCGATCCAGTCCCAGGCGAACGTGGCAAACGCCAGTTCACCGTCGGACAGTTCGACGTGGTGGGTTGCGACGTTCAAGATGGGACGCTGAGCATCTCCGCTTCTCAGAATGTTCACGTGCAGTGGTACACGCCTCGCAATTTGCGAGAGCAATCGGGTCGCGGCTCCGATGGCATGTCGTACCGAGCTAGTTTCTCGTACGACCAACAACCCGCCACGTTGGTGATGCACACCCTGCCGATCCAATCGACGGCCCGTGTGAAATCCGATTACGAACTGCACGTCGGCAAGCTCGACGCACAATTGGTCGCAACCCTCTCGTATCGCCTGCCTCGATCGTATACCGATGACCTGCTGATCGATTTGAATGGCTGGACGGTCGATCGTGTCGATACCAACGGTGCCGCCACCTGGCAACCGACCGACGGAACTTCCGATCAACTCGTGCTGCCGCTGACCGCCGAGACCGGTGGCGAAGCGATGACAACCGCTCCTTACCGCACGATTGTCGTTACGGTGCGTGCCCATCGCGACCACCAGACGGTCGATCCGGCCGAGATCTCGCTGCCCTGGATTGTGCCTCTGGCAGAGCCTTTCGGTTCAGCAACCGTGACGGCCATCCCTGATAACGATCTCGAGATCCGCTTCCAGTCCGAGAAGAGCCAAGGCTTCCAACTCGACCGTAGCCGCAGCCAAGAGGTGGAACTGTCCGGTGAGCGTGGCACCATCATTTTGCGAGCCGCTCCGACCGAGCAAGAGCTGCGTCTCGGCCTGCAACTGACTCCGGTTGTCCCACGGTTGATCGTCGGATCGAAGGTGAATGTCAAACTAGTCGAAGGTCAAGACTACGCCCTGGTCCAGCAAGAGTTCCTTTACGAACCGTTCCACAGTTCGCCAAGCAAGGCAGTGTTTCATCTGCCGACCAGTATCTACTTCTTCCAGGTCACCGTCGCCAAGATCAACGACAAAGAAGTCGCCGGCCAGGCACTCGGTCAGGGAGACGAACAGACGATCCAGTTCTCGCTGACCGAAGCCAATCCACCCTATCGCATCAAGGTCGAATACAACGCTCCGCTGCGAGAGACGATTCCGGAATCCGGTCACTACGAGATGGATCTGATGTCTCCGAAATCGGAAGACCTGACGAAAGATGGCATCGACGTCGACTTCAAGCCGTTGGAAGTGACCTTCCAGTCACCGCACGAAGTCGAAGTCCTTTCGACCACCGAAGACTGGCGCAGCCTGTCGATGTCGGATCAAGGGCAGACCTTCCAGTTGCCCGGTGGCGATACCCGTCAGGTCGAATTCGCTGCTCCGTTTCTAACGCCCGAAACGGACGACCGCGTGGTGGTCGACTTCCATTGGCTGCAGGTCGCCTTAACGCCCGAAGAACGGCGTGATCGCGCGGCGTACACACTCCGCACTTCGGCACCTCGCCTGGAGGTGACGTTGCCTCGTGGCGTTCGTGATGTCGAAGCCTACTGGAACGGTGTCGAAATGCAGGCCACGCTCAACGAAAGCAAGCTACAGTTCGACATTCCGCAGCGACACGAGTCAGGCCGAGATCGCCTGGAACTGTGGTACAAGTATGGCGAAGGGGATGGCATGGCCTCCTCGTTGAATGTCAGTTCGCCGGTCATTACGAACGCGGTACTCGGCACGAGCCAACCAGGCCGCGAAGGTGGCTACAGCTACCTGCAAATCGTCAGCCCTGGCAATTGGCTGGTGCTTTCCGCTCCTGGGCTTTCGGAAGAAATGGACTGGTCGTGGGAACATGGTGCCTACCGTCGTTCGCCCAGATTGAATCAAAACCAATTGGAAACGATGGCCAAGAGCAACGCCAAGTCGGAGTTGCCGAAGGGCATGAACCGAGCCCTCTACAGTACGATCGGCTCGTTCGAGAACGTTCCGATCCGCGCGGCCAAGATCAGTTACTTGATGTTGTTGTTCTCTGGATTCTCGCTCGCAGCTTTGCTGGTTCTATTCTACGTTCCGCAAACGCGGCATGTGCTGGTCTTCGGAGTGGCGGCCATCGTCGCCTTGGCGGTGGCGGTTGCCTATCCCGACTTTGCCATGCTGGTGGGTGAGATGTCGATCGTCGGCATCATGCTGGCCATCCTCGGCATCGCCCTCTACCGCCTCGCGTCGTCGCGAACTCCGGTCAAGTCGGCCGTGCGTGCTCGCTCGTCCAGCGACAGTCAGGCCTCGGTTCCCAATACATCAGCATCGGCGTCGCAAGGGCCATCCGCCGGAATCTCGACGACCTCCATGCCAGCCACCGCGGCCTCTAGCGGACAATCTCGATGACCTTATGGCTTCGCGAAAAGCACGGCGTCCTGTTCAAGGCGTTTGCGTGGGCAAGCGTCGCCATGCTGTACTGCGCTGCCACGCTCTTCGCTCAGCAGCCAGCCGTACCGACCGATATCGAATACCAGAAGATCTATGTCCCAGAAAATCGTCCGACGGAATGGCCTCGATATGGATTCGAGTTCGCGCCGCAAATGCAGCTCGACGACTTCGGTAAGCTGATCACGCAGTTCGCGCGCAGCCAGGGAATCGAACAACGCGCGTTGCCACTTCGCAGTTTGACGTATCGAGCCCGGCTCGAAGGACGAACGCTTCAAGGCTCAGCCCAGTTCGACCTGGGCGAGAAAGCATCGACCGAACCTGGCTTCGTTTCTTTGAAAGGAACGAACCTGTTTTATTACGATCAGCTGCAACGACAATCGACCATGCCCAAGCTGTGGGTCGGTGCCAACGGAGATCAGGTTGGTGTCTTCCTCCGCGAGTTTCAATCGATGTTTACGCTCGATTGGAGCTACCAGGCTTCGCTGCGATCGACCGACGAACTGACAATCGATCTCGATCTGACCTTTGCGCCCCAGGTCGACTTCTATCTCGACCTTCCCTCGAAGTGGCACCTGGAACTGCGTGAGGGAGTGACGCTCGATGTTTCCGATGCCGATGTCACACCGATGGAAGGCATGAAAACATGGCATCTGAGCCCGCAATGGGAAGGTAAACTTGCTTTCTCTCTGGTTCCCAGCGACCGTCTCTATCAGACCGACACCGTCACGGCAACGCAGTCGACCCGTTACGACGTTCGCGACAACTTGTGCGAAGTGACTTCGCAAATCTTGCTGCATTCCCCTCCTCAAGGCGCATTGACCTTCTCCATTCCCAAGGGGATGGTGGTCACGGGCGCGTCGGTCAATCGAAAAGCGATCGAACCTCTCGATCTGCAAGAGCTTTCCGACGGCAGACAATCGCTGGAGCTTCCCCAGCAACTCTTCCCTTCGGCTGAAACGGCGACCGTTTCGATCCAGGGCATGGCCCCGATGGTGATTGGTGATTACTCGCGAATCGACTTGCCGATCGTCGTGCTTAGTTCGCAGCCGACCGAGTCGCATGTGGTTGCGGCAGAACTCGACGCCGGAATCAATCTTTCGTACTGCATTCTGAAGAATGCCCAGGAAGTCGAATACGTTCCACATAACTCGCTGGGTCGGCCGAACCTTCGCTTCCGTCTGTTCGATGAGAACGCGGAGATCGGGCTGCAGCTCTTTCGCCAAAGCGAGTCACTGCATACCGCCCTGGTGCACAAGGTTACGGTGAATGACCTGGTGATTCAGTCGGACAGCGTGATTCACATCGCCGACAGCGACGAAACGACCGATCATATCGAATTGCCGCTTTCGCCTGGTTGGCGTGTCGAGACGGTCGTTCAATTTCCCGATCAGTCGGCAGTAAGCTGGGAAGAAACGGCACGTGACGAACAACGGGTGCTGCGGGTCGAGAATCGTTCCGCGATTTCCGATCTGCAGATCTCCCTACGAAGAACTCGCGAGAATGACTTCGGCAACCTGCGAATTTCCGACTTCCGCCCGTTCGCCCTCGCCCCGGGCGTGGGCAATCTGGAATGGGTTTCGGTCAAACCAGCCGCCGGCTTCGATCTGCGATTGGAACCGGAAGGGCAAGTCGCTCGCAAAGCGATCCAGGATGCCCCGGCCGAGATCGTCCGATTGTTTGGCTCGAAGTGGCAAACACCTGCCTTCGAGATTCGCGGGCGATCCGATCTTCAACACCTGATTCGTGTTACCCGCAAGCGTGCGACGTATGATGCTGAAATCGACGTTCAGGTGCGGATCGAGAAAGACTCGTATCGGGAACTCGCCGCGATTCGACTCAACGGCAGTGGCTTGTTGCCGGAAACCTTGCTGGTCTGGTCGACGCAGCGATGGTCGACCGAGGTTAAGTGGACCACGCCCGACCTGGAACCGATTCGCTGGACACCGATCACTACGTCCGCCGCTGAAAATCCGAACCAGCGTGAACCCTATTACATCTATGAGTTGACTCCCCCTTCCGACAGCAGTTTCCCGTTGATCTTGCGTGGCACTTTCCCACGGCAATCTGGGGATTTTAACTCGCCGCTGCTGTTGGCGGTTCCTTCTGCGGAGCCTCAGTCTGGCATGCTGACGCTGACCAGCCCCAAGGCATGTCAGCTTACGGCCGATCCGATCTTGCTGCGAAAGGTCTACCTCGATGCTCGTTCGCAAAGTCCCGGCAGCGACCTGACCCGCTACGAATATCGGCCGCTGGAAATCCGACGCCTGGCCGAAAACATCCGTGGCCTGATCGCCTGTGACTGGCAACTGGCCGATACCTTGCCCGAGCTTTTCGCGACCAAGACCACGCATTCGATCAATCTCGAAAACGACGGTCGCCAGCGGATGACTTCGAGATGGTCGATCGTTTCGCACGGGCCTGGGCACGCCTCGATTACGCTGCCGGAACATGCCAAGCTGGAACTAATTCAATGGCAAGGTCAGCCCTGGTCTCGCTGGAAACAGCATGGCCAGCAGATCGACATCGAAATTCCCGACGAAGCTTCGGCCGCCGATCTGGAAGTTCACTACCAAATCGATCCTGCGACGCTCTATCTCATGCGAGCGATTCGACCGTCATTCGCGACCGCGTCGTTTCCAACCTCCGCGGAAGAGACAACGTTTACCCTTGGCAGCCGCTTGGTTCGCATGGAATATCCTAGCCCACGTTGGTCAAGTTTTGGCGAGCGACTTCGGCTTGGATTGTGGTCTGGGATGTTCCAGGGAAATCTGAGCGATCCTGACGAACCGAACCTGGTTCCATTTGAAGCCAGTCAACCGCTGCCTGCAGGTACTCTGTGGATTGTGCACCGCGATTCGTTACGCCTGATCAGTATTTTGCTGTTCGTGGTAGCGATTTGCATTGGTGCCATTTTATTTGCCCGCTTCCCGCGGATCTTGGTGGCATGCCTGTTGGGGCTCGTGGCGATTGTGCCCTGGCTTCCAGATTTGTTCGCACCGCTGACATCGGCCAGCTTCCTGGGGATTGCCCTCGGTGGAATCGCAGGCCTGGTGATGCGTCCTCGCACGGTCTCCTCGTTGAACTACCCTGCTGGTTCCACGGTGACCGTGTCCAGCCTTTTGCTCGCCCTGGCCGCTGGCTGGATGGCCGAAAGCGTTGCCCCGGTAGCCGCTCAAGAGGCAGCCCGACCGGTGACTGTCTATCCCGTGCTGATTCCAATCGACGCCAACCGCAAGCCCGTGGGTCAAGCCTATCTGCCTCTTCCATTCTATGAACGTTTGAATGCGGTCGCGGAACAACCGGATGACGACATTCCTCGTTCGATTATCGAAGGAATGAGCTACGAGATTTCGCTGATCGACTCGGTCGAGCTTGCGTCGGAGATTGCCGTCACCACCAACATCAACGTGGTAACCACCAAGACAAATCAAACCATTCGACTGCCTTTCGATGCCCAGCTCGGTATCAGCTTGAGCACGGCAGTCGATCAAATCAACTCTGGAGTTGACGCCAGCAGCAGCATCCTGCCCAATCCTTACAGCGTGACGACGGGCGAACTGGTCTTGCCGCTGAAAGAAGTTGGGCAACACACGATTGTCATCAAAAGCTTGTTGCCGGTCTCGAAACCAGGCGATATGCCGTTTTCCCTGCACATTGAAACGCCTCCCCAGGTCAGCACGGCCGTGACGATCGCCGACTCGATGCGAATGGGTTCGCCGAAAATCCAATTCAGCGATCGCGAGATTTCTCTCGAGTCTTCCAACATTCGCCAGACGATTCCGCTTGGCATGGTCGAGGGCTTCGATCTGCAGTGGCGTTCCTCTGAACTTCAAGCCCGATTCGAGTTCCGCGAACTCGACCTTCTGCAGTTCACCGAAGACGACATCGAGCTACGTGTCCGCTTGATGCTGACCAACCGTTCCCCCCAGATCGGACCGATCCTGCTGAACGTCGACTCTCGACTGAAGCTCGACATGCAGCAGTCACTCGGCTGGACTGCGGAAGTGAAGTCGAACAGCCTTTCCGCTTCCACGCGAACCTATGCCATCAACCTGCTGGAAGGCGCGACCCCAATCGACGCGATTGACTTGCGGTTCTCTCTGGATGGGGCGCAACAGGTGGGACAACTGCGGTTCCCCAATGTGGAAGTGGCCAATGGAACCTTGCAACGACGCTGGGTGGCGGTCGCTGCCAACAGCCAATTGCAGGTCGGCAGCCAGGCCCAATCGCGGGTCAACATCTTGTCGCAAGATGACTTCCTTCGCGAATGGAACGAGAACGAGCCAAACTTCCGTTTTGCAGTCGCTGTGGCAACGGTGGAACCGCTCGACTGGCTTATTTCGACGCGGCCGATTGCGACTCGCGGCAATGCGGACTTGCGATATCGCCTGCAGTTCGATTCCGATGGCTACAACTTCGACCTGAAAGCTCAGATCGAAACCTACTCAGGCCAGGCCAAGCAATACGTCGTCGAGATGATCCCCGGCTGCGAAATTCAATCGGTCAGCTACTTGGTTGACGGCCTGCTTCGCCCGACGCAGTGGCACTACGATGCCGCCAGCGGCGAACTCGGAGTGATGCTTCTTACCGACGTGAGCGGTCTGCAGGAACTTTCCATCAATGGTCGTAAATGGCTCCCGGTCAACCAGACCGATGTGAGCCTACCGCCCACTAAGATCCGCGATGTTCAAACCCAGTCTTGCCGCGTGCAACTGGTGCGTGACCACTCGGTACTTGTTCGTCCGATGCTCACCACCAACTTGATTCCTCTCCAGGATGAAGCGGCAGACCCTATGAACGACGAGCTCGTTCAAGTGGGTCAGTGGGAAGTGGTCGATTCGTCGCTACCGATTGACTGGCAAGTCATCCCAAACGACGTACTCATTTCGGGCGATATGCTGACCATCACCGACCGCGTTGATGGCGTGTGGAATTTGAACTGGGTCGGTAAGCTCGAGATTCGCAGCGGCAGCATTGGCTATCTCCAGTGGCTCGTCCCGAACGAGGTGGAACTCGACGTTGACTCGATCGAAGACTTCGAGGTTCATGTTCGCGAACTGCCCGACAAGTCGGCGGATGTTTACACATTGGTTCCACAAAAGCAGCTGGGCAGTTACCTCTCGTTTGATTGGAATGGCAAGCTGAAGACCTCGCCAGGTCGTCGTGTGCAGTTCGCTCCGCTGCTACTGATTGGCCAGCCACATTTACGACAACTGGCTGCGATACCGCGCGAAGTGGACCAGCAAGAGATCCTTTGGTCTTCGTTAGTGCTGCGAGCGACGACGCCCTCGGAACGCTGGCTGACGGCGAACACGCCTGATACGCATCAACTGCTGATCGCAACGCGGCCTGACTATACCTGCGAATTGATTCAACGAGCCAATCCCACAGGGAACCCATTGGTCGATTCACTGGAAACGACGATCCACGTCGACCGCCAGGGAAATGCTCTCGGCGTGATACGTGCCGCAATCTTGCCGCAAGGCAACGGCAGCGTTGAATTCACGTTGCCACCAACCGTTGATGTGATGGGGGCATCGGTCGACTACACCCGGCTTTGGAACGTTGAACCTAAGCCCGATCGTGTCGTGACGATTCCCCTAAAGTCAAGCAGTTTGCCGCAGATGGTCGAACTGGCGTTCCGATCTCGTTTGGTTCCGGACAAAGACTTGCACTTCAAGCTCGATCGTCCGCGACTCACCGACGCTAACGGCACCGAAGAACTGCTCCGCGTCAGCTTGCCGATGCAGTGGACAATTGAAAACGTGCCACATCTCGATCGCATGGCCTGGAGCCGACAACAAGTCACCTCGGCGTTTCGTTTGAAGGATGCTTCTCGCGATACGCAATCAGGCATTAGCTCAGCCGAAATCCAACGCTGGAATCAGTTGCGAATGGAACAAGCATTCGCTGCGTTGTTCAACTATCAGGAACTGCTTCGCAAGCGAGGCGAATCGCCGGAGAATACCCGCGAGCAAATTGCTTCGCTATTGGGTGACAACGCAAGTGATGTCGAAACCTGGGAAGTCTCGGATCGGAGCAATACGAGTGCCATGCCGATCTCGCTAACCGATGCGACCGATGAAGTTCCGTCAGAGCGATTCCACTACTTCCGCGAGACCAATCCTTTCGGAACGCTTTCGATTCGCGTCGCTTCTTCGCGCAGCTATTCGTACTGGCCACCCATCGCCACAAGCGTACTCGCATTGCTGGGGATAGGACTGATCTTCTTCCGGCATCCAATTTTGAATCGTCTGGGTCAGCGAGCGAGCCATTGGATGGTTCGCAATCCACAAGTTTGCGGAGTTTTGGCCGGACTGTTCTGGTGGTTGTTCTTACCACCCCATTTTATTGGTTTGCTGCTGATTGCTGCGGTTTTATGGGCCTCACTGCCGATGCGATCGGCTGCTGTCTTGGGCCGAAACTAACGGCATGGTCGTGGCAGTTTGCGCCACTTACCAGCTAGCGTCCTTTCGCGGATTTCCTCACGCGATTCGGGGCCTCTTTCGACTTGGCACATTTCCGCAATTCTGATAGGTTACCGCTTCCTCAGACAGACAATCCGAGCTGGTTGCGAGGAGGATGCCTATCAACGAAGAAGTAGAAGGCAGCCAAGCAATCAGCGATAAACGCTCTCGGCTATTTTCAGCTTTGGCTATTTCGGAAGGAGTCCGGCATGAGTCAAGTCAGTCAACGAACCTTACCTGTTCATATCCGTTGGATGATTCGCCGCGATATGCAAGAGGTTCTCGATATTGAAAGTCTCAGCTTCGAATATGCCTGGAGCGAAGAAGAGTTCGTGAAGTGCCTTCGCGAGCGAAACTGCATCGGCATGGTTGCCGAGCATGAAGATCGCATCGCAGGCTACATGATCTACGAGATTCTGAACACTCGGCTGCATCTATTGAACCTGGCAGTGGCTCCTTCGATGCGACGCTTTGGCGTTGGTCGTCAGATGATCGGCAAGCTGGTCTCGAAATTGACCCACCGTCGTCGCCGCCAGATTCTGCTGGAAGTTCGTGAGACGAACCTCAACGCGCAAAAGTTCTTCCGCAGCCTCGACTTCAAAGCGATCTCGCTTCTGAAGGACTTCTACGAGGACACGACCGAAGATGCCTACCTGATGCAGTACAAGCAGCAGCAGGAAGCAGGCGGATTCACCCCCGTCAATCGTATCGCTCGTCTGGCCAGCTAAGCAGTTCGGCTATTTGAGCTAGACTTCGACGATCTCATGCTCCATCGTCTTTAGATCGACGATGGCAATGGTATGACGTCGTGCTCGATACAGGGCCCCTGGGTTCAACACCAGCGTGGGGCCTTCCTGCCGTACCAGCATCTGATGAGTGTGGCCCGAGCAAATCAAATCGAAGTCGTGCGAACGAATCATCCGCATCAGCAAGGCGGCGTCGTCACCATGCGTCATTCCGATACGACAATTATCGATGCGGAAATCGCCGAACGTCTCGTGACAGGTGCCACCACACGCCATGATTTCATCACGCAGAACATCGCGGGCATCGTCCGTATTGCCAAATACGTAATGCGTTGGCCACTTGGAAAAAACCTGCACGACACCGGTGCTCCCGATATCGCCGCAGTGCAAAACTTGTTCTACTGAAAACGTCTCTAGCATGTATGCAGCCGCTTGGGCAAAATCGCTGTGCCCGTGCGTGTCGCTGACTACTCCAATCTGCACTCGTTCTACCCTCTAAAACTTCGCATCTTGAACGCTCTACTCGTACTCGGAATCGTTGCCTTGATTGGCCTGGCAGCATTCGCCGCGATTTGGCTGCTGGCCCGACGGACCGAGTACACGATGGTTCAGTATCTTTTGGATCGACTGGCCTTTATCTTATTGCGATTTCTGTGGAAGACTAAGACCCCTTGCGGACTTCCGCTATCGCGAGCCGACGGCGCCGTGATCGTCGCCAACCATCGTAGCAGCGTCGACCCGTTTTTTATCCACCGAGCCGCCAAACGCCGCGTACGTTGGATGGTAGCCCGCGAGTATTGCGAAAACAAATGGTTCGGCTGGTTCTTGCATGAGACCGGAGCGATCCCAACACGTCGTGGCGGCATCGATAACGCATCAGTCCGCGAAGCAGTTCGCCTGCTGCAATCTGGTTGTTGGGTTGGTGTTTTACCCGAAGGTCGAATCAATCAGACCGACGAAGTTTTATTGCCGGTTCGACCAGGCGCGGCGCTCCTGGCTCGCAAGGCAGGCGTACCGATTTTGCCGGTCTATATCGAAGGAGCTCCCTTCGATCGCACGGTGACCAGTCCATTCTTTATGCGAGCCACCGTCGACATCTACCTGGGCGAATTGATCTATCCCGAAGCGTTCGACAGCGATCAAGCGATGATAGTGGCCGCGGCGAAAGAAATCGCTCGCTTGGCTGGTCACCCAGAGTTCGAGCCGAAGCTGGCTGGCAAGCAGTGGAAAACAGGCGGCCCTGAAGTGGACACTCCCGCGAACAGCGAAACAAATCCTGCTGATTCCGCTGACTAACGATGCTTAGTAGAGCAGCGATTCAACTCGCGCGATCTTGGCGGCCAATGCGGCTTCTGCTTCTTCTTCGGTGGCTCCATCTGCATAGAGCGTACACACCGGGAAGCCCGTTTCGATCCGACTGCCTGGGAAAGGGACATCTGCGAACTCTGGTCCGGCGATGGTCGCCTCGCGCGAGAGACCAAACGCTACGGCAATCTGCTCGAAGACTTCCTCCCGGAAATTGATCGGCTGCCGCGCATATAAAATCCGAAAAGCAGCGGCCGAGTTATCTGACAACGAAAACTCGTCGACTTCTTTTCCTTCGCACGCCGCCACGTGCATACCCATCAAGCTGATCGCACTTCGGCGATCGTGCAGGGCCATCGATGCCGTCCAACGTGGATTCACTTCCAGGAGCGTTGACCTGTCGATTTTCAGAAAATCAATTCCCCACAAGCCAAGCATCTTCGCTTCGGCATGGATCGCTTTCGCGATCACTTGCAATTCACTCGATGCCTGCTGGAGCGAGGTGACTCCGCCTGCGAAAAGAAACTCCCCAGGTGCACCGAAGTTAAAACCAATCTGCAACCGACACAACCCGACGACATGCACTTTCTTTTTTGTGGAAAGCAACGCCATCGACATCGGTGTCCCTGACAGTTGGCGTTGCAGAAAGAACTGTGAAGAACACGCTGGCGGCTCCGACACGGTTTCGATTCGGAGTCCTCCGGCCGATCGAAATGGCTTCTTCAACCATGGCTCGTTGAAGACTGTTGAAGACAATGCTTCGTCGAGACGTTTTGATTCGGGGAAGTGGAATCGATGTCGCTTCGCCAGGTCCGCCAGCCAGAAAGGATCTCGGACTTTGCGTAGCGAATCTGGCGTTGGCCCTAGTAGCGGAGCATGCCGCGACATGCGATCAGCAAGCCGCGGATAGTTCTCGATTCCTCCGGTGAAGCACCACGCATCAACCGTCGTCTTGCTCAGCCAAGCAGGTGCCGACCAGGGATATTTCGAGAGCGTCGTCGCGTTGGCTAATTGCTGCGTGTCGTAGTCCGCGAACAGGTCGCCGGCAGTGACTTGATATCCGGCACGGATCAGCGAAGCTGCCATCGCGCGGCAACTGGCGCCGACCACTCCAATCGTTCTTCGCTGGCCTCTCTCCATGGCAACGCCCTATTCCGCGCAAACTGGAAGAAAATCCCAGCCTCCTAATGCCGTATGACCTACGTTTTCAATTAGCAAGGACACTCGTCACTCTCTTCTGAAGAGAGGTTTGCCGCAGAAACCCGTTGGTGCTGTTGTTGAAAAAACGCAACATGACTGGGTCAAAGCGAACTCCCTAAATCTCGTTTCGGACCCTTTTGAATACTGGCGTCGCCCCCTGAGTCGGCCAGCTCGGGAACCTTTCGGTACACCGCGATCCCATCCAAGTTTCTCACACTTGTCAGGAGAGAGTTTATGCTTCGCCGATCTGCTTCGCCGGATGAGGAAATGTCTCAGGTACGTTTCGGCCGCAAGCCAGGCATCATCGTCGTTCTCGCCGCTGTGATGATGATTGTTATGATGGCCATGCTCGCCTTCAGTATCGACGTCGGCTACATGTATACCATGCAGTCGCAGCTTCAACGTAGTGTCGACGCCGCCACACTGGCCGGTGCCGGAAGTCTGATTGATGGCGAAGACGCTTCGACCGACGCCATTCACGAATATCTCGTTCGCAACCCGGTTGGCACGCAGTGGAAACAATACGACAACCAGCCCGTCAGCGAAAGTGTGCAACACTTCCTGACCAACTACTCGCAAGGCTTGGATGTCAGCTACGGCGACTGGGATGATACCACGAAGCAAATCGTGCCTTCCAACCGTCCTGCGTCGACGGTTAAAGTTAGCATGCGATATGACAACATGCCCTTTTTCTTTGGACATTTGCTGGGGCGCAAATCTTTCAGCATCCAGGCCGAAAGCGCGGCCGCTTATCAGCCACGTGACATCATGGTGGTGCTTGACCTGTCGGGTTCGATGAACGACGACAGCGAGTTCAACGCATTCAATACGTTAGGTGCCGCCCACGTAACGGCCAACCAGTATCAGATGTACGAGGAACTCGGTTCGCCTATCTATGGCAACCTCGAGTTTACGCCACAGTGGGCTGTCGCCAAAGGAGCAGCCCCCACGCGTGATTCGCACGCCCAGGTTTCTGTCGAATACCAGTACAACAAGATCGTCGTCAACTCGACCAAATCATACGACCGCGTGCGAGTCCGCCGGGGTGACAACAACATCGTGACCTATTACCCAAGCAGCGGCGAAGCAACCCTTTCCCCAGGGAGCCAGGTACGCGAAGTTTGGGTTTACAGCGGTAAGAACGCCGACGGTTCGGACCAGATTCATTACTTCAACTTCACCCAGCGTGCGACCTTCGAAGCTGCGTTGGGACTGGACACAGTCAACTATCCCTACGATGGAAACTGGAATTCGTATCTCGATTACTGCATGTCCGGTAATAATCAGAACAACTCCAAAGGCTTTCGTTATAAGTTCGGCTACCAGAATTTGATCGTCTTCTGGTTGGAGCAGCGTTCGCTGAATAGCCAGATGCCTGACATGTGGAAGGCAAGTGCTCAGCCGATCACCGCCTTGAAGTCGTCGGTCACCATGTTCGTCAACTTCATCCAACAGGCCGACTCGGACGACCAAATGGGGCTGGCGGTCTACAACGGTCCCGATGGCGAAGGGGTGCTCGAATCGATTCTGGCGGATGACTATGGCTTCATCATTGCTCAAGCCAATCAGCGTCAGGCAGGTCACTACCACAACTACACAAACATCGCCGGTGGTATGACCGTCGCTCGAGAAGAACTCGACGTCAGGGCTCGGGCCGGGGCTTACAAGATGATCGTGCTGATGACCGACGGTCAGGCCAACTGGAACAACGGTGGTGTGAATTCTTCGGCGGCACGCAATGCGGTGCTCGAAGAAGCGCACCTCGCTGCCGACCGTGGCTATGTGATCGTGACGATCAGCATGGGTGCCGGTGCGGATAAGAACCTGATGCAACAGGTCGCCGACATCACCAAGGGATCTCACTTTAACATTCCCGGTGGAAAGACCGGGGAAGAGTATGCGGAAGAACTGACCGAAGTCTTCCAGCAGATCGCCGGATACCGCCCCCTGCGACTGGTTCAATAAGTCGCACGTGGGATAACAATTCTTCCCGCCAGAGGCCGTCGTGCATCGCTGCCCGCGCGACGGCCTCTTCTCCTTTCTTGCCTATCAACAGCCCGGCTGACTCGACGTCTCCCCTCCTTCGCCAGGGGCTGGACCAACCAGATTCATCGGGCCGTTTATCTACTTGCAATTCGGGCGGAGTCTGCTATCGTTTTCGCTTGTAGCGTGCGTAAAGTCCTGTTTTGTCGGGATTTTCGGGGGCTTTCGAGTGCCCTTACGCCCCGTTACATTGAACGGATTGAAATCGCCTGTGCGACGCAGTATTGCAACCATCTGTCACACAGGTATCACCCCGAATCTTCCATAGTTCACAAGCGGAGAAACCCGGATGTCGATGTATATCGGAGAAGCCCTGGCTGGGGATGGCAACGAAATCGCTCATATCGATCTGATGATCGGTTCGAAGGATGGCCCGGTTGGCCATGCGTTTGCTTCCGCCCTGGTCAATCAAACTGCCGGTCACTCCAACCTGTTGGCTGTGTTGACCCCAAATCTGGCAGTGAAGCCAGCCACCGTGACCATCACCAAGGTTACGATCAAGAACTCGAAGCAAGCCGTCCAGATGTTCGGTCCAGCCCAGGCCGCCGTCGCCAAGGCTGTTGCTGACGCTGTCGAACAAGGCGTGATTCCAAAGGATCAGTGCGAAGACCTGGTCATCGTGTGTGGTGTCTTCATCCACTGGGAAGCCCAGGACGATAAGAAGATCTACGACTACAACTACGAAGCGACCCTGCAGTCGATCAAGAACGCCATGTCGGGCAAGCCAACCGCCGACGAAGTAATCGCAGGCAAAGAACAAGCTGCTCACCCGTTCCGCGGCTTCTAGTCGAACGTCTTCGATTGACGCTGAAAATCAAGTCCCGCGTGCTTGCCTGAATTGGGCACTCGCGGGATTTTTTATGCCTGCAGCTGCTCATTAGCGAACACGCTTGCGGGCTGAATTTCGATAGAAGAAAATTCGCGTCAGATATCTCCTTATTCTCGAAAGCACTTCGCCATGAAAAACATTCTTCTGCAACTCGATACCGATGTTCAACCCAGCACGTTCGATTCCGTGGTGGCGATCGATTCTGGAGCGGAGGTTATGTTTCGTCATGGTGGCGTCACGCCAGATCAAGCAGCCGGACTGGTGCATGGGCTGATCTTCACCCGTGCCCCTAGCAAGTTGAACCACTCGGCAATCTATGTCGGCGGATCCAACGTCGACGGAGCCGAGAAACTCTTGAAATCGGTTACCCAAAGCTTCTATGGCCCAATGCGGGTCTCGGTCATGTTGGATGCCAACGGTGCCAACACTACCGCTTCGGCCGCCGTAATCTGTGGTGGACGTCACTTGAATCTGGAAGGGGCCAACGCCTTGGTCCTGGGCGGAACAGGCCCCGTCGGTCAGCGTGCCGCGCGACTGTTGATTCGGGCAGGAGCCAACGTTCGGCTCGCTTCCCGATCACTGGAAAAGGCCACCGCGATCTGTAAGCAGATCGCCGACGATGTTCAAATCGGCTCGCCAGAACCTTTGGCAGCCAGCGACGACGCATCGGTCGCTTCGGCGCTGGAAGGGGTTCAACTGCTGATCGCCGCAGGAGCGGCTGGCGTTACCTTAGTGCCCGAAGAAGTCCGTCGCCAGGCAGCCGATCTGAAAGTGGCCATCGATTTGAATGCGGTTCCCCCAGTCGGACTGGAAGGGATCGGTTCGCAGGACAAAGCGGCTGAACAAGGAAGCCAAATCTGCTACGGCGCGATTGGCGTCGGCGTGACGAAAATGGCCATCCACCGGGCCGCGATCGAGTGTCTCTTTAGTCGCAACGACCTGGTTTTGAACGCGGAAGAGATCTATGCCCTGGGAATGGACCTGGAAGGCTGATTTTCGCTGCGTGCTATCACTGGTAGATGGTCGACAACGATATTGTCGACACGAAAGATCTCAACGAGGGAGTGATAGCATGCGTAACTGGCTATTCGCATTGACTCTGCTGGCAAGCTCGCTGGCTGGTTCATCCGCGCAAGCCGCCGGACCTGCTCAGTACTGGATCATCGCCCCAGAATCGACGGCGGCCCCGGTTCAAATTCCGCGCCAGAAGACTCGCTATTCTTATGGCTGGTTTGGTGTTCAAGATCCTTACCGCCAAGCCGGGTTCCATCACGGCTATTTCAACACCTACGTCGACTGGACCTTCCGCTAAGTCACACCGTCAGGCGTTGCTCGATTAACGAGCGGCACCGACGAAGAAGCTGAAGACCTGAGTCTGGTCGGTATCGGCACGATTGACTGGGAAGGCAAAGTCCAACGCGATTGGTGCCTGCCCCAGGGCCGGAACCGAAATTCGGAGACCGAAACCTGGGGCGACGTCGAAGTCATCCCAGACGATCTTGGTCGACTCTTCCACCGCACCAACGTCGGTGAAGATCACGCCTTTGACCATATCGTCGGCAGTGATCGGGAACATGTATTCGACCGAACCGAGAACTCGGAACGGACCACCGACGTACACGTCGCCCGACTTCGGACCGACGCGACGGAAGTCGAAACCACGCAAGGTCGAGAAACCACCCGCGTAGAAGTTCTCGAAGATTGGCGTTTCCGCACCAGAGAAGCCCGCTCGGGTCGAAAAACCGAGCGTATGACGACCGGAACCGTCGGGACGTTCACCCAGCAGGAAGTACTGCCGGAAGTCGACTTCGGCACGGGAGTAATCGTATTCGCCAAAGGCTTGTTCCAGGTTGATCTCGAACAAGTGCCCTTCAGTTGGCGAGAACGCCATGTCACGCGTATCGTGGGTGATGCTCCAACTGGCCGTGTACAAGTCATGATGTCCGACCGCTTCGTTCAGCTCTTGAACGTTGTTCACGCGCGGATCGCTGATCCCCACGTCTTCCATTCGCAGACTGACCGCCGTCGAAAGGTCAGGCGTCAAACGATAGCCGAGACCGAGACGACCGCCGATACGCTGTTCGTCCCAGTCGCGATAGATTCGATTGAACAAGTAACCGCTCATGTTCATGCTGACGCGGGTATTGAACAAGTACGGTTCGCTGAAGCTGACCATATAACGCTGGACCTGGCTACCTGGCATCGCTTCAATACGAAAGCCCTGCCCTGCACCTCGCCAGGCGCGGCCATTCCAAATATCGTCGACGCTGGTCGGAAACCGGCGCCAGTCGAAGTTACGTTCGTCGATGACAATCGAACCGTTCACACCCGCATCCGAGTTGATACCGACACCAAACTGGAAACGACCAGTCTGGGCTTCTTCAGCTCGGATGGTCAAGTCAGCCGTACGGCCGGGATCATAGTAAGGATTCGGCGTGATGATCGCATCGGGGCCCAGCGGTGGATCGTAGATTCGAGCACCACCCAGGGGACGGCCATTTACGGGAGGATAAGCATAGCCAGGGCCACCACCAACCGGTGCTGGTAGCGGCGGCGAGTCGTACGGATTGCCCGACGGGTCAACGTTGTACATCCCGGTTTCCGGGTTATCAGGCGAAGGAAAACCTTGCTGATACTGCACCTGTTGGCCGGGGTACTGCTGTTGATACGGATCGACCGTGCCAATCGGAGCACCCGAGGCTGGCATGCCATTGCGATACTGATTCGGATTGCCGGGGGACGCCTGATAGGCAGACCGGCCGTATGAATCCCAGTTCTGTGTGCTTTGGGGATATCCCGAGGCGTTGTTTTGGCTTTCCCATCCGGGCATTTGCTGTTGGCCATAACCGCCACTCATCGTTTGAGCCGAGACGGTCGTCCAACTGGTGCAAACACACGCGATGAACCCTAACGCCAGGGTTATATTCAGCAGTTGTCCGCTTCTGTCCACCTAGTGGTCCTCATTCAGCGTTGGTGCTCGGGGGGGAAATCGAGCTGAACCAGGGCTTCTTAGTTGTTCGGCATGGATGAATAAACGGAAGTCGGGTGTTGCTGCGGCATCGCTGCTGAAGCTTCCCGGTACGTCGGCTGCGAATAGCGGCTTGTCCGCTGAGTCGTTGCTGGGGCAGCTTGTGGCTGGGAATAGCCTTGTTGCTGCTCGTAGTACGACGGTTGCGGTTGGACCTGGTATTGCGGCTGCGGCTGGTAGGCCTGCGGCTGCTGATACTGAACCTGCTGATAGACAGGCTGTTGCTGCTGCCCATAAGGCTGCATTTGAGCCTGTTGATACTGCGGTTGTTGCGCCGGTGGCTGCTGCATCTGAACCTGACGGTACTGAGGATCGCCAGCGACTGGGCTCTGACCGCGGTAGGTCTGGCGACCACGCTCGGCGATCTGCGTCTCGACTTCACTCAACTCCGGCGGAGCCACCGTGATCGATGGCGTCACGCCTCGATGCGGTTCGTTCACAAACAACTGCGACGCTTTGATACGTCGTTCGTCGTCGCGAATCTTGGTGATGTCGATAATGTCACCAGGCTGCAGCGACATGCGGTTCATAATCACGGCGTGCTTCGTGTGTGGCATGTCGCCGGAGATTTCAATGTTGATGTTCCCGACGCGGTACTGATCCCCTTCACGAATGTCGTAAACGAGGTCGAGCGTGCCTGGGGTTTCCAGGAAGCGTGGTTCCGCTTTCACGTCAGCGTGAATGTAGCCCTGCGAACCATAGAGGTCCGAGATCGAACGAATGTCGGCGTTCATCTTCTTTTGATCGAAGAACTCGCCACGTTCCATGTTGATTTGGGTGAAGAGCTGCTCGGTCTCGAAGCGGGTATGACCGACGAACGAGATGTTTCGCACTTCGTAGCGAGGGCCTTCGTCGATCACGAAGGTGATGTAAGCCCATTGGCCGCTGTCGCTGTACTTGATCATGCGATTGACGTTCGCCTTAAAGAAGCCGAGGCTTCGGTAATAGGCGGTCAGGCTATCGACGTCTTGTTCGACCTGCGACTTATCGAGCTGCCCCTGCAGAATGTAGAACCAGCCGGGCTTGCTTTTGATTTGGGTTTTCAAACGGCCGTCGGAGGCAATCGAATTGCCAACAAACGTCGTGCTACCGATTCGAGCCAGCGGACCTTCATGGATCATGAACACCACACCCTTGTCGTTGGCCTCGAGCCCTTCAACAACCTCGACGGTCGCTTTTCCGTGACCGCGCGTGTGGTAGTAGTCTTCCAGTTTCAGACGCGCTTCTTCGATGACGTACTTATTGAGGGTCCCTTCGACCTTCATTTCCGACTTCTTCAGCAGCGTTTTATCGCGAACCGATTCGTTGCCCAGAAACTTGATGTAGGCAATGCGAGGACGTTCTTCCAGCACGAAGGTAACGGCAATTCCTTCCGCCGTTTTATCGGTCAGAATTTGCACGTCACGGAAGAGTCCCGAGGCGGCCAATCGACGCACGTCCGATTGGATCTGTTCCGGGTCGAATTCACGGCCAACACGTGTCTTGACCATCGACCGGATACGGGTTTCTTCCGTCTGGTTGTTCCCCTGTAATCGAATCCCGGTCACCAGAGGGCGCGTCGGGTTCGATGGCGAAATGGGCGCAGGTGCAACCAATTCCGGCATGATGTCTTGTGCGTTTGACGGCGTTACGGCCAATCCCAGGCACAATAGCGCGGTCGTGACGACGGTGCTCGATAGCCCGTGGCAAGTCCACTGCATTTGGTAAATCCCTTTATCAACAAGCTGGCTGGCTTCCGTGCCTACCATCGCATCCCTAACTCGGGCGAGCTTTTGGAACGCAATGTGGAGAAATACTGAAACGCACTGCTCCTGACAAGACGAATATTGCCCTTGAGTTGCGCTGTTTAGGGATACGCATCGGAAAAGTTGAAGGTTCAGGCGAAACGGCACGCTAGCGATGCTGCCGTTGTCCGCAGATTTCCGATTAGGAGAAGCCACCCCTAGGTTGCTGGCAGCAACTGGATCGCGTCGAGAATTACGAAGCCCTCGGTCCCTTCGGTTCCGACGACAATCGTCACTTCTGCCTCGGCGGAAAGCTCGACTTCGCCAACCGTGCGAAATGCTTCCCCACTGGCGAGCGGCCTCGTTTGATCGACCATCAACTGGGTGGTGCGACCCGACTGGGTCACCATCAGAGGGACATTCTTGGCTCGGGTTGGATGCGGCGAATAAGCCATCCGGACGGCATACTTTCCACTATTGGGAACCTTGCAGTGAAACGTGGCCTGGGCGGTCCCTTTATTCTCGCCACCATCGTGCAGGTAGCCGGTGTCGATATGCGGCTTGAAGTTGGTCGACCGCAGCCAGCTCCCTTTCAGCTTGGCCGAGGTGTCATCGAGCACCACGCCCGCGAGCGTCTTTGAAGAAACATTGACCTTCGCCATCGGCGGTGACGGCAGGTCTTCCACCTTCGGCAGATCCAACACCTGACCTTGTGCCAGCAACTGCTCACGGAGTTGTGGATAGTCGAGATCTTGAACGGGCTTTTGTTGCTGGGCCGCCATCGCAGCAGCAATGCCAGCACTTTGTCCGATGATCATCCAGGTCGGCTCAACCCGAATGGACGAGATCCCCACGTGGGTGCACGACATAGCAACCGGCACCAGCAGATTGTCGCACTCTGTTGCCTTCGGCAGAATCGAGCGATACGGAATATGGTACGCGTAACCATGGCGACGCCCTGGCATGCGAACCGGGAAAATCGTTCCTTCATCTTTGACCGTTCCATCGGCGAACGCCACGCGTTGGCAGTCGTGCGAGTCGATCGGAAAAGAAGAGACGGCGATTGGATCCACTTTCTCAGGGGCTTCCAGAATGTCGTTCTGACTCACGACGTACATCCCTTCCATCCGGCGACCTTCGCGAACGTAAAGTTGCGGCGGCCAGTGATCCGTTTCCGGAAACTCGTCCGCACATAGACCAAGTCGGGCATACCGATCACGTACGGAATCGGGAACCACTGGGTCGGTCGTCAGAAAATGATAGAACTCGAGGGTGTACTGTTTATGGGCTTCAAAAATCTTGTCACGCCCCGCCTGATCGGCTTCGCTCCAGCCATTGCAGGCCCCGACCAGCCCCAAAGAGAACTGCCCGCCAATTGAGTTGTTGCCGTCGAACTTGTTGCCTGGCAGCGGATACAAGTCGATCCCGTACTGGGTTCCGCCTGATTGAATGTAGCGGCGGAGGGCCTCGAACCGGGCCGGATCGTACTGCTTTGGCTTGGGAATCTCGACACGGTTGTTCGCGTCTTCTGTCAGACACAGCCGGAAGCTATAGACCATCACCAGATCGTCGCCGTCCGCTTCATTGCCTGGCTGATCAGTCGTTACCAACGGCAACAGATTTCCGGCGTCGTCGTAGCCAGAGAACTTCATCGTCTGCTTGGGATAGCGTTTCCCGGCGAGCGATTCGCCATATTCCGCTTGGCCTTCCCGGCCGATCGTCCAAGCGACGCCAGCGGCCGCCAACAGATCGCCTTCGTAAGTTGCGTCGACGAAAGTCTTCGCCGTGAAGCGACCTTGATCAGTCTTGATCTCGACGATCGTCGGTCCATCTTTCTTGACCGACTGTAGGATGTGACGGGGAAGGACTTCGACGTTGGCTTCCTTCAGCATCGCCATCGTGACGCGCATCGCCACGTGAGGTTCATAGGTCCACGTGGCGTTATTCTTCACGCCGACGTCGTACGGAAGCTGCACACCACGAGTCTTGTAGTCGGCCTCGATGCGACGATGCCATTCGTCGAATAACCCCATCACGGTCGAACGCACCGTCTGGTTCGAGTCACTGAAACTGAGCCCGCCGGTATTCACACCGCCGACATGCGATGTCGGCTCGATTAACATGACCGAAGCCCCTTCGCGGGCCGCGGCGATCGCGGCACAGAACCCACCTGGCGTCGCTCCATAGACAATGACATCGGCGGAACGCGTCTCGGCGTGAACGGCCTCCACCTTGATCAACTGAAGCGAGAAGATTGCAGCACAAATGGCAAACGAAGCAAGCGTTTTCATCGAGGTGGGGCCAAGCAAGAAGGGAACGGGCAGGTAGGTAGGGCTCTATTTTAGCCTGACCAGGGCTCTGGTTTCAAACAGTTGGCAATAAGGCGACTAAAGAACGATGAATCTGATCGCGATCGCCATTAGCAGCGTCAAGAACCAACTTGCCACCCCCAGACGATGCAGCCACGTGCGTTCTCGTTTCTTGCTGATGTCCACACATACCGCGACCACCAGGATCACGGCAGGAAGGTCCCAATTCACCAGGCGAGAGATACCATCCAGAGCAAGCCCAAAACTAGCCAACCGCACTACCGATAGCCCCATGTATGTAAGCAATCGAAAAGCAACCATCCAACCGAACCACGCCAGCCAATGCCAGTCTTTTCGGAACTTCCAACACGCCCATACGAACAGGATCGTTTTCAGGTAGTTGGCTATCCGGACTCCCCAAATCAGATAGTTCATCGCCAGCTCGCGCATCTCCGAAACATCAGACGCGTCAAAGAGCAAGCTGTAGGTCACCATTAAAGTGTTAGGCAGTTGTGCGATGCCAACTGCCAAGAGAATGATGGTCCCTGGCTCGATCACGATAGGGCGATGCTTGACGATACCGATCCCTAAGACGACCAGGCAGAACAAGAACGAGCCCGTCAGCCATGCCTGCCCGAGCGAGCCAATCCAGTACCAGACTTCGTTCACATCTTGATTCTCAGGCACCATGCGCACGAACGCAACGTTCATGCCCAACGCCAACAGTACCAGGGTCAGCCAAAGCCAGAAGCCTCCTAGCGAAAACTGCCGCGAAGTGAGCTCTGTTGAATGCTCTTCCATCATCGATGCTCAGCCGAAGAAACCTGCGATCACCACACTTGCATGTGCGTGAGAAGGTGTTGCCAAAGGTATGCCCGGCAACTTGCAACTTCGACCAGGATAGAGAAGTGACTCACGAGATGCCACTATTGTGCAAGCGGCCTGCGCTTTTAGTCCTGCTCGTCAAACCGCGTCCAAACGCCTCGAATGCGACGTTCGTGTGGAACGTACGATGCCTTGTAACGCATGTGATCGTTCCCGGCGACATAGAAGCCGAGGTACAGATACTTCAGGCCCCAGGCCCGGCACGCTTCGATTTGCTTGAGCACCGAAAAGGTACCGATGCTAAGGTGAGCCAGCTTCGAATCGAAATAGCAATAGACGGCCGACATCGCTTCTTTACCGACATCGGCAATCGAAATCCCCACCAACTTATCTTGATGAAAGTAGCGGAACTCGCGACTGTCGCAGCAAGTAATTCCCAGGAACTCTTTCAGGCTCTTGATATCGATCTCGCTACCAGGCTCACCAAGACCACGACCGACTTTGTGTTGGTTGTAGAGATTGAGCCTTTCCAAGTCGACCCGTGGCTCACCGATCTCGACCCGCAGATTCTCGTCCCCTTTTTTCAGCACGCGGCGATGGCGGCGGCGAGGCTGAAAATCGTCGACAGGAATGCGAATCGGTTCGCAAGCCGTGCAGTCGGGGCACTCGGTATGGTAGATAAAAATGCCCGAACGACGAACGCCTTCGGAAAGCACCAGGTCGAAGGCCTCAGGCTCGGAGCGGAAGTCGCTTAGATAAAACGGGAGCACAGCCAGCCGGTCAGGCAGGTAGGGACACGTCTCTTCGACGTCAATAAATTTTGCCCCATACTCTTCGCCCATTGGGTCCTCATTGCCCAGGCTCCGCTGAATCGCGGCGACCGAAAACCAAGCTTGCCCCTGTCCACCCGACAAGGATCGACGACTTAAACCGTATATCGTCTCTACATAATTGTAGGGCGTATTTCGGGCCAATCCTATTGCATTACGCCTCAAATCCAGTGCGGGCACCCTTCGACGTGGGAAGCCACAAAAAAAGAGCCCGCACAATCGGGATTGCGCAGGGCTCTTTTTACAAAGCTGCCGAACAAGTTGTGGTCTGATTAACTGCCTACAACGCGATTTCAATGGGTTCTTTCGCGTTGGGCTCGATGGTAATCGGGATATCATTGCGTGAAGGCTTGCCCTTACGAGGACGATCCGGATTTTCTTGGAAATTGGGATCGTTATTCTTTTTCTTCTCGGCCTTTCCCTTCACGTGGCCGCCGAGCACGTTGACGCGATGCTCCCCTGGTACGGCCCCCATCTGACCGTTGGAGTAACGAAGCGTGAACTCTCCATCCTCGTTGGAGCGACCATACGAAGGAGCCCCCACCTGCTGTGGATAGAACTCCATCGTCGCTCCGACTAGCGGTTGGCCATCGACGGTAATTTTTCCGGAGACCGGCGCAAGGGCCGGGCCATCGTGGGCACCGCAACCGGCAAAACCGATTGCCGCGACAAGGACGAGGCAACTGGCGATTCGTTCCATGGTTATTTTGAACTCCATATCCAACAGGAAGACAGAAATGACGCGCCTTTAGCGAATTAATACTCGCCTAGGACGCGGCCATCTTGTCGATTGGCGAGATCCATCAGGGTGTTGAATACGATATGTTCGCTAACAAACCGCACCGAGCCATCAGTCATTGTGAACATTGCTCCACCAGGATGTGCGGAAACAAACGGCGTGTTGTGACGCGGACGGTTGTACATCAGCCCGACGCCGAATGGATTGTTGACGCCAGGAGCAACGACATTGATCCCAGCACGAATCGTGGAAACACCTTTCCAATAGCTTCGTGCCTCGGACTTCGATCCACCGCCACCGCCGCCGAACAAACCGGCATCGCTCAACCACGAACGATGATCGGCCTGTTGGATTTCGCCGTTACTATCGAGGTACCGGAAATAGTTCGATTGCTCGCCAATGGCTAGTGTGTTACTGGTGCCGTCGGCGACATGACGGAACGAACAGGTATCCCCGTTCACGTCGTCGACCGCAACAAAGATGCCGTTGTAGTCCTTGCGACCGCGGTATCCATTCCAGAAGGTTGGTGAAGAAGCGTTGTAGGCACCGCTCAGGCCGGTGTAGTCGGCAATTTGATATTCGGCCGTTGCGGGGGCACCCAGGTTCTGCGTTTCACTGGAAACCGCCTGGGTATGCATCGCATCCATCGGGTTCGAAGGACAGCGGACCGATTCCATGTACAAGTTTTGGGTGATCTGCCAGTTTCGATCGAGCGAATCGGCCGCGAAATCGGTGTCGTCGTAGGTAATCTGACCGGCGGCAGCCCCTTGATCCATGAAGGCCAGAACACGAACCATCCAGCTGGCGGGCTTGCGGTTCGTCGGCGTTGGATAATGCGAGATCGGGAAACAACCGTGCGTATCGTGGTAGTTGTGAATGGCCAGACCAAGCTGCTTCAAGTTGTTGGAGCACTGCATTCGCCGGGCAGCTTCGCGGGCCTGTTGGACAGCAGGTAAAAGCAACGCGATCAGCACGCCAATGATCGCAATCACCACCAGCAACTCGACCAGCGTGAAAGCCTTGGGACGACGATTGAAATGCGGCATAGTCTGACAACTCCGTTCTCGAAACAGAAAAGGACTGATAATTCCGGATAGCCCGATGATATCGGACGATATCTCGCGATTACAAGCAATTTCTGGTCCAAAAAGCGTAACCAGGAGGCCTCGAATGGGGCATCTTTAGATTTGCCGATAACCTTATCCCCCAACGCCGTCTGTCAGTCGTCGCAAGTCAAGGGACAAAACAATTTAGGTAAAACCCAGTTTTGGACTTTGCGTTCAATAATTCTGAAAGAAGATTTCGCCCGAAATTGGCAAGAACAAACGATGCCCTTTAAAACGACGGCGAGTGCCTGAGTGCCGGGCAGGGCTGGTGATGAATTCCGCAGCGATCGAGATAAAAAAAACGCCCGGCTGCAGTTAGACAGACGGGCGTTGATGGATTGGCCATGTGGCTAGAAGCCACCTTCGCCTTGGTTGAACGCCGAGAAATCGTCGGGCTCGCGATCGAAGGCATTCTCGAATCGGGTGAAGTCTTTGAGCCAGGTCAATTTCACTTCGCCCACGGGGCCTGCACGCTGCTTACCGATGATAATTTCGGCCTGACCGGCGTGCTGCTCGCGTTCTTCGCCGTGGTGATAGTATTCTTCCCGGTGCACAAACATTACGACGTCGGCGTCCTGCTCGATAGCGCCTGATTCACGCAAGTGGCTCAGCTTCGGCTTATTGTCTTTCGACGCTTCCGCCTGGCGATTGAGCTGTGCCAGACAAAGGATCGGCACGTTCATTTCGCGAGCCAAACCCTTCAAACGTCGCGCGATTTTGGCGACCTGTTCCTGACGCGGATCGTCGGCATTGTCAGGTTCGATCAGCTGCAAATAGTCGATCACGATCAAGCCGAGACGGCGTTCGCTACGAATGATTCGCCGGGCTGAGGCCGCGATTTCTGCCACCGTTCGGCTCGGCGAGTCGTCCACAAACAAAGGCGCTTCACCCACCAGTGAAGACTTTTCGATCAAACGAGCACGGTCTTCGTGACTGAGGGTACCGTTACGAAGTCGATGACCGTTGACGCGAGCCACGCTACAAAGCAAACGATCGCAAAGTTCGACCGAACCCATTTCGAGACTGACGAACAGCACCGGCACTTTGTCGTGCACGGCGATGTTTTCGGCGATGTTCATGGCGAAGGCCGTTTTACCCATCGCCGGTCGAGCCGCCAGAATTAGAAGCTGACTGCCATGAAACCCGCTGGTCATTTCGTCCAGGTCGGCAAATCCGGTGAGCACGCCATCTTCATTGGCCTCACCCCGCAATCGCGCATCGATGCGTTCCATCGCCTCGGTGACGATTTCTCGCATGCTGGCCATGCTGCGACTGTCGCGACCGTCGAGAATCGAGAAGATTTTCTGTTCCGCACGACCAATCAGTTCTTCCGGCTTGCCTGCTTCCTGGTAGGCATCTTGCAGAATATCGGTCGCAGCAATGATCAGGTTCCGACTGGTTGCCTTCTTACGAACGATCTCGGCGTAACTGGCAGCATGGGCGGCATGCGGAACACTTCGTGCCACTTTGGCCAGGTAAGCCGCACCGCCAACGAACTCCCAGTCACCAGCGTCGCGCAGATGTTCGCTGAGCAGCGTGACGTCGATCTTCCGACCACTGTTATGCAGATCGATCATGTGCTCGAAGAGCTTCTTATTCGCGTCGTCGTAGAAGTCTTCCGGACGCAGAATCAGAATCACGTCGTCGAGGCAGTCGGGCAGAAGAATGATACTGCCCAAGACACACTGCTCGGCCTCGATGCTACACGGCGGTTGCTTATCGAGAATGTTCGTGGTGACTTCTTCTCGATCGTCGAACCGACGCTTCTTGGATTTATTGCCGCCAGTGGCCAAAGGGTATGCTCCGTCGATTAATTTGCGAGAAGGTTGACGAGTCGCGATTACCATCGTACCGCACCGGGCGAGCCTTCCCAGTCACTCGCCAGATATCGCGGCCAAAAGGTGCGGAAATCACAAGATAGCCAAGTCCAGCTACAAAAAAACTCCTCGGGGAGGCCGAGGAGTTTTTATCGATGTCCGCGGGGGATATGTCTTCAGGTCGGCTCTGGATCGAAAGAGCAGACCGAGCTCCGTCACCGGCGGAAAAAAAAGGGAGTGCGACTTACTAAGACCAACAAGCCTCGAGCCAAGGAAGGTAGGCTCAAGAGGCATGTCGTAGCGTGCTATACGTTCCCGAACGGATCGGTCGTGGAGGCACGATTAACTCAGTGCGTGAAACGCACAGAGACCTCAGGGGCAGAACTTAATCGCCCGAGACGGTCGGAACAACCCAAACCTTCAATTCCGATTCGATTTCGGCATGAAGGTGAATCTTGACGGTATACAAACCGAGTTCCTTCAGCGGACCCTGCAGGCGAACCTGATCTGGGGTGATGGTGAAGTTCTGTTCTTTCAACGCGTGAACGATTTCAACCTGACCGACACTGCCGTACAGGTGACCTTCGTCATTGGCATTAGCTTCGATGGTAACGCTCTGGCGGTTGAGCAGATCGGCGATCGCACGCAGACCAGCCAAACGCGACTTCTCAATCTCGGCCAGTTTCGCCTTGTGCTTATCAACCATCCGCTTGTGATGGGTGGTGGCGACGGTGGCGAGGCCCTGCGGAATCAGGTAGTTGTTGGCGTATCCAGGACGGACTTCGACAACATCACCTGGCTTGCCGAGGTGATCGACCGATTGAATCAACAGCAGTTCGATACCGCCGTGCTTACCTTTCGGCAAACGCTTCCAGGGACGTGCTAGGTGCTTTTCAGATCGAGTTGGCATGGTGTTGCTATTTCCAGTAATTGCCAGTGGTTTGGCGATCGTTTCTTACTTCGGGGGTGACGTCGACGTTTGTGTCGACCGCCAGCCACTAAAATGGGATGTCGTCGTCAGCACCTTGTTGGGACCCAGGTCCGCCGAAGCTGCCGTCGTCGTAGGAGTCGTAATCGTTGGCCGGTGCCTGGTTGTAACCACCGCCGCCGCCTCCTTGAGGCTGCGACTGACGCTGAGGTCGCGAAGGGCCACGGCTTGGTCCGCCGCCGCCTTGTCCTTCACGTCCACCCAGCATCTGCATCTTTTCACCAACGACACGGAGCTTGGACCGCTTTTGGCCGTCCGTTTCCCACGTATCGAGCTTGAGTCGTCCCTCAATCAGAACGGACGAACCCTTGCTCAGGTATTCACTGGCGATTTCCGCGGTGCGGCCCCAGAGGGTGACATCCACGAAGGTCGTTTCATCGACCCATTCGCCCGATTGAGTCTTTCGTCGATCATTGACCGCCAGGCCCAGCTCAGTGACGGCCGTTCCGCCCCCGGAGACATATCGTAAATCGATGTCCCGTGTCAGGTTCCCGACCAGAATAACTCGGTTGAAACTTGCCATCGTGACGCTCCTACAGGGCTAGATCGAAATCGACTGGTTAATTGCTGACGCAAGTCGGTGCAGAAGTTACTCTGCAGCTTCGACTGGTTCTTCTTCCGACGATTCTTCTTCGTCCGAGTCGTCCGATCCGCTGTCGTCCGAGTCTTCGTCGCCAGCGAACTCATGCCCTTCGGCGTGAGCGATCAGCATATCGACCAGACGTGGATCTTGCTTGATGAAGAGGAACCGCAGCATGTCATCATTGATGTTACATGCGTAGTTCAACTCGTCCATCTTCAGGCTGTCCAGGCGGAAGTAGGTCAGCCAGTAAGTGCCACGACGTTGCCCGTTGATCGGGTACGCCAGGCGCTGTTCGGCCCACATACGGCTAACCAGGATTTCGCCACCCAGCTTTTCAACCAGGGCGTTGATTTTACCGGAGACCCCACTGGGATCCTTTCCATACCGGTTGGAGTCCAGAATGAACATCCCCTCGTAAACGTAAGCCGCCAAGGTTTCTACTCCTCGAATGTCGACGTCAAAATGGTCGGTGGGTGGCAGTCGCCGCTTTGCTGGGGCATGCGACCAACCACGTTGGTAATTGAATTGCTATCCGTTGTAGTGATTCATCGTGTGCGTGATTCCCTGGGTAACCCAGTCTTCGACCGCCGAAGCGGCACGTTCCACGCACAAATCGATTTCCGGCTTTTCGACCTTCGCAAAGCTGCTCAGGACATAGCCGGCAACGTCGGCTCCTTCTCGTGGTGGCCCGATTCCGACGCGAAGCCGGGGCACCTCATCCGAGCCGAGTTTTTGAATCACATCGGCCAGTCCGTTTTGTCCGCCTGCCGATCCCTTTCCTTTGAGCCGTAATTTGGCCAGAGGAAGATTAAAATCATCGCAGACAATCAAAACGTCTTCCAGCGTCAATTTATAAAAATCGAACGCAGGACGAACGCTGTTTCCACTTTTATTCATAAAGGTGTGGGGCCAGAGAAGGAAAAGCTTCTCGCCGCCGACACCTATTTCAGTTAACTGACCGTTGAACTTGGCTTTGGGAACCGGAGCACTGTGCCGCTTGGCAAGTGTGTCCAGCACGTCGAACCCGACGTTATGCCGTGTTCCGTCGTACTTGCTTCCTGGATTTCCGAGCCCGACGACGAGTTTCATCACATCCAGTCAATCAGCACAACCGCGGCGACCAAACCGACTTAGTTACCTGGTCGGAAAAAGTCGACGTGCAGCACTTCGACACCGAAAGTGTCCCACTGGACCTCTCGCATGACGACGCTTTCGGAAACGTCTCCTTCCAGGGTGATGTTCTTCACGCCGTGGCGAACAATTGCATCGAACTGTTCGGCACAAAGCGCCAAGTGAATCACGTCCTGGCCCGCACCATAAAGCACCGCAGGAATTTGTCCTTCGCGGCGGAGGTTACGGTTGGCGAGCTTGCCGGTCTTTTCTCGCTTCGTGGCTTTGAGTGTTTCGGCCATGAAAACTAGTTCCGCAGTCAGTAAGTGTTGTCTTGGGACGACCGGGCAAAATCTGCTTTAGGTCGGTTCGTATTTATCGATAGCAGACCAGCCAAAGAGCAAATGCTCCCTGACGACCAGCTTCGTAATTTTGGAAACTGGTTATTTTGCCAAAGTCTTCGCCGTTGACAAGTCCAAACCAAGGCTCTGGCGTGATTTCGTGTCAAGCGGAATTCAACGAGGGCGAAAATGCTCAGGGAATTCGGGAGAACTTCGCTCGAGCAGTTTTCCGCAATTTTCGAGCAGCGAGTCACCCTAAGCCCAAACAAGGCTACGATTTATTCGTATTCCCTTTGTGATCGACATAACCTGCCCGGTAGTCGCTCCATCGCACTAGCTGCGAACTTTGCGGGGGATTGCTAATCCTCATTCTTTAAGAACAATTGAGCAGAATGTCCTTTCTTGTCTCTTGGAATCCCTGAATTTTCAAAGCTCATGGCAAAATCGACCCGCAGCAAAGCGATTGAATATGTCGAACCGATCGGTGCCCGTGTCCTCGTCCGCAAGGACGAACCGAAACGGACCACCAAAGGGGGCATTGCGCTGCCGGATCAGGCCGAGATCCCAACGATCACCGGTCGAATCGTGGCGATTTCCGCCCAGATCGAAAACAACGAAGACTTCCCACTTCGTCAGTACGACAAGATCTTGTTCCACCCCAAGGACGCGATCCCGGTCGATTTCGAGACCGACAACCAGTTGTTCGTGGTCCCTGTCGACGATGTCGTCGCTGTGTTCCGCCGCGAAACGGGTACCACCAAAAAGAGTAAGTCGGAAGACTAAGCCCTTCCAGGTACACACCTTCCGTGCTGGCAACGGCTTCTAGCCGATGTTCTCGCGGAACAACGCGCTAATCGACTCGTCGTTGTGGATACGTTTGATTGCTTCGCCGAGCAGCGGTGCGACCGACAAGACCCGCATGTTGCCGAGCAGTTCCTGCGACTTCTGGGGAATGGTGTCGGTCAGGATGATCTCTTTGATCGGAGCCGCTTGGAGCCGAGCCACCGCAGGTCCACACAGCACACCATGGGTCGCGGCCAGGTAGATCTCACGCGCCCCGGCCTTGTGCACCACTTTCGCCGCACCACAGATCGAACCGGCCGTGCTGATCATGTCGTCGAAGATCACGGCTGTCTTGCCTTCGACCGGACCACCGATGATGTTTTTGGTGGTGGTTTCATGAGCACTTGTACGGCGTTTATCGACGATTGCCAGCTCGCCGTTAAGGCGTCGATGATGGTTGACCGCTCGCTTGATACTCCCCGCATCAGGGCTCACGACGACAAGCTCTTCCGTTGGAATCCCAAGACTCAGGAAATAATGATTGAGCACCGGCGAAGCATTCAGGTGGTCGACCGGAACATTAAAGAAGCCCTGAATCTGGGCGGCATGCAAATCCATCGTCAGTACGCGATCGGCACCGGCACTGGTGATCAAGTCGGCCACCAGTTTGGCGGTAATCGGCACGCGGCCTTCGTCTTTACGGTCCTGGCGTGCATAACCGTAGTAAGGGATCACCGCGGTGATTCGCTCGGCACTGGCCCGTCGACAACTGTCGATCATGACCAGCAGCTCAATCAGGTTGTTGTTCACCGGTGGGCAAGTCGGCTGAACCAGAAAGACATCGCGGCCACGCACGTCTTCCTCGATCTTGCACTGGATTTCTCCGTCCGGAAACTCACCCAGCGTCACACGACCCAGCTTCAGATGCAAGAAGTTGCAAACATCTTCGGCAAGTTTGGGATTGGCGCGACCGCTAAAGATTTTGATCTCACGCATGACGTAAATTGGGCAACCGGCTGGAAGTTATCGAAAAAAGACGCCACGAACAAAGAAAGGGGCAACCTGCCCCTCAAATGACTTCATCACGAAGCATTGTAACCAATTTCGCTCATCACACGCTCTACTTCGGCCAATTGCTCGCGAGAGTTGATGCTATATGCTTCACACGCTTTGAGCACCGGTAACGCGTCGACCTTATCCCCCAAACCTTTGAGGATCTTCGGGCAGTCAGTCAGGTAGTACTCGCCCTGAGCGTTTTCGTTGCTCAAGCGGCCCAGTGCCTCGACCAGGCGCGGAGCGGCGAACACGTAGGTGCTCATGTTGACTTCGTTGATCGCACGCTGCTCAGGGGTGGCATCTTTCTCTTCCACAATCCCCTCGAAGATTCCGTCAGCATCACGCACGATTCGCCCCAATCCCGTGGGGTCTTCACGTTTAAGGGTCCCGAGAAGGCAAGTATGTCCGCCAGACTCGAACGCCTCGAATAGTTCTTTCAAAGAAGATGGTTGAACCAGCGGCGAATCGCCTGCCAGGACCACCACATTGCCATCGACCGACTTCAGTTCGTCGACGCACATTTGAACGGCGTGGCCGGTGCCTAACTGCTCGGTTTGTTCTACGAAAACGATATCAGAATGCCCTGCCAACGCTTGGCGAACGTCGTCCGCCCGGTACCCGACGACACAGATTATCTTCTCAACCCCGACTTCACGCAGCGCATCGAGCACAAACTCAATCATGGGACGTCCCAGGACTGGGAACAGCACCTTCGGCATCTCCGATTGCATTCTGGTTCCCTTACCGGCAGCCAGAACAACCGCAATCCGTTTTCCCATTTTGCCTACTCGCTCGAGGCCATGAAGCTCGCAACCACCACCGGACAGGGCTGAATGCCGTCCGTAAACGGTCGTATCTTGGCATTTTTCGCCAGCAGTTTCCAGGGGCTTCGAAACCAGGTTCGACCATTGAAGCGGACGGAATCATTGACCTGGAAATCACTTACGAGATCGACAAGAAATTTGGGGAGCGATCAACCCAAGACACACCCACCCCCTCCAAAGAGCCCTTTCAAGTGAAATAATTCCCGTTTTCGCAATTTGCTTTCGACTGCGAAGTCGAATACCATGAGGGGCGGAACAGAATCGTCTCATCCTTGCATTCTCAATCAGACGGAAGAGGTGCCCTGGTCGCTGCTGGACGGTCAGGCCCGGAAGTTATATGGCTGATCTCACCGCTGAAGAATTTGCGCAGCGCGTAATCGATTTCAATCTCTTAGAACATCGCCAGGTCGAACAGGTCTGGAGCGAGCTTGGAACTCGAGAAGTATCGCTGGGTGAATTCCAGAACTTAATGCTCCGTAAAGAGCTCCTCACCAACTACCAGGTCGAACGTGTCATCAAAGGCCTTCGGACCGGTTATTTCTATGGTGACTACAAGGCTCTCTACATGATCGGAACCGGTACGTTCGCGCGCGTGTTCCGAACCGTTCATAAAGACACCGGAAAAGTCGTGGCAGCCAAAGTGCTTCGACGTCGGTTCAGTGAAGACCCGAAACGTGCTTCCCAGTTCATGACCGAAGGAGAACTCGGCAAGGGGCTTCGTCACCCGAACATCTGCCCGATCTATGAAGTCCACTCCGAGACTTCGATGTACCAGCAGGGCACCAATTACTTTCTGATCATTGAATTCATCGAAGGGCAAAACCTTCGCGACCTGTTGCGGATCCGTGGGAAGTTTAACCCCAAGGAAGCGACGCAGTTGATGATCGACATTACATCGGGTCTGGCTTACGCTGCCGAACGTGGTTTGACGCACCGCGACTTGAAGACCTCGAACGTGCTGATTTCGTCGAAGGGACGTGCCAAGCTGGTCGACTTTGGTCTGGCGGCATTCGCAGAACAAGTCAGCGAAGATGGCCAGGCGACCAACCCTCGAACGGTCGACTACGCCGGTCTCGAAATCGCGACAGGCGCTCCGCGAGACGATCCTCGCAGCGATATCTATTTCGCTGGCGCGATCTATTACCACATGCTGACCGGCGAGATTCCACTCTACGAAACTCGTGATCGTCAGAAGCGTTTGGCAGCGGCTCGTTACTTAAACATCGAACCGATCGCCAAGGTTGCACCGGATCTCCCTCGTTCGGTCGCCAGCGTGGTGATGAAGGCGATGGATACGAATCCGGATCGACGTTATCAGTCCACCGGCCATATGCTGATGGACCTGAAAATGGCTGCGAAACGCCTGGAGATGGGGGATGAGTCCGCCGCAGGCGAGATCCGCGGCAAGCTCGAAGCTCAGAACGAAGCTCGCATCGCGAAACAGTTCGAGGGTTACAACAAGACGATCATGATCGTCGAATCGAACATGGACATGCAGGACATGCTTCGCGACCGCTTGAAGAAGTATGGTTACCGCGTCCTGGTGATCAGCGATCCGCAACGGGCACTCGCCCGTTTCGCAGAAGACTCGAACCCGGCCGATATTATCGTCTTCAGTGCGATCGATATGGGGGCGGCAGCTTTGGAAGGCTTCAATCAGTTCGCCGAAGGAACGCACACCAAGGACAAGCCTGCGGTGCTGATCGTGAAGGAACGTCAGAAGTCGATTCGGGAAGCTGCCCAACTGGGCGAGAACCGAGCCATGATGACCATGCCGATCAAGGTTCGTGAACTTCGCAAGCTGATCCACGAGCTATTGAAAGATCCGCTCGATCCTGAAGAAGAAGATGCCGAAACAGGGGCCAGTGCCACCTAAGGCATTGGCGATCGAACCACTTAAAAAAAGCCGCTCCAATTCGAGTGGCTTTTTTCATATCAGTTCGGTGTTACTTCGAGGGGCGCGGGATCGGAATGCCCATATCCTTGAGCATCATCTTCATATCTTCCCACACATCCTTCTTGGCGGAAGGATTCCGCAGAAGGTAAGCCGGGTGATAGGTCACCACAACCTTGCTTCCCCGGTAGGGATGGAACTGCCCCCGCAGCTTGCCGATTGGTGCAGCCGACTCCAACAGATTGGTAATCGCGAACCGCCCGAGGCAGACAATGTATTCCGGCTGAATGATTTCCAACTGTCGTTCGAAATAGGGGCGGCAGTTCTCGTTTTCTTCCGTCGTGGGATTGCGATTGCCAGGGGGACGGCATTTCAGCGTGTTGAGGATGTAAACATCACTCCTCTGGAACGAGCAAGCCTCGATAATCTGCGTCAGCAGCTTCCCTGCGCGACCGACAAACGGTTCGCCCAGTCGATCCTCGTCCGCACCAGGGGCTTCGCCAAAGAAGGCAATACGAGCTTTCGCGCTGCCTACACCGAACACGGTTTGAGTTCGCGTTTTTGCCAATTCCGCACAAAGCGTACAGCCTGCCACAGTCGCTCGGAGGGTATCGAGCCGCTCCTGGCGTTCTTCGACCGACAAAGTGGCAAATTCTTTGGGCCATGGCTCGCCGGGCGAACTTGGCTTGGCAGGCATCGGTGCCGCCGTCCGTGGCGCTGGCTTGGAAGCCGGGGCTTCGGCGACCTTTTTAGGCTTCGGCATCTCGCTCAATCCTTGCGGGGCAGGAGTTTCCGACGCTACGACTGGCGATTCAGGGGGTGCCTTGGGCAACGCCAGTCCAGCCTGTTTGGCTAGGAAAGAAACACCCGAGGCCTGCCAGGCTTGGGCCTGTTGTAGCAATGCTCGGCGAATTTCGGGCTGATCCATGCCAGTCGATTTGTAGTGAGAAAGTCGGAATCGTGCCGAGAAATCACGTCGCTTGGGCAAGGCGAGGAAGTTTTCCCTTACTCAAGCGTGCCCTGGCACGTAAAATGAAGTTCAAGCATATTAGGGTAAGTAATTCATGCTTTCCTGTCATCCACACACGCACCCTGAGTGAATTCTGCCCCAATGGCGGTACCCCAAGTAGTAATCATCGGTCGACCGAACGTCGGTAAATCCAGCATCTTCAATTGGCTGGCCGGGCGTCGCTTGGCCATCGTTGACGACGTCGCAGGCGTGACCCGCGATCGTATGGTCCACCTTCAAAAGTGGAACGAACGCTTTTTTGAAATCGTCGACACCGGGGGTATTGGCGTAAATGACGTCGATAACCTGACCGAAGAAATCGAACGGCAAATTCAAATCGCCATCGATTCGGCGGACGTGATCTTGTTCGTTGTCGACGTACGTAGCGGCATGCTTCCTCTCGATCAGAAGGTGGCCCAGCGTCTCCGCAAGATCGACAAGCCAGTCGTGCTGGTCGCCAACAAGTCGGACGCTCCGCAGATGGACGCCGAGGCCGACCAGTTCTATCGCCTTGGTCGTGGCAAGCTAGTCGCCGTCAGTACCCTGCAGAATCGAAATAAGAGCGACCTGTTAGATGTGATTGTCGATCGCCTGCCAGAAAGCGATCTGACAGCGACTGACGGGTCCGATCCAGAGATGAAGGTAGCGATCGTCGGACGAAGAAATGTCGGCAAAAGCACCTTCGTCAATACATTGGCCCAGGCAGAGCGTATGATCGTCAGCGAAGTCGCCGGTACGACTCGCGACAGTGTCGACGTTCGGTTCGAGCTTGATGGCAAGTCGTTCGTCGCGATCGACACACCTGGTTTGCGTCGCCGCGTGAGCGTGAAGACCGACATCGACTACTACAGCACCCACCGTGCTGAGCGAAGTATTCGTCACGCCGACATGACGCTGATGTTCTTCGATGCGTCGCAGCAAATCAGCAAAGTCGACAAGCAACTTGTTCGTTACATCAGCGACGAATTCAAGCCATGTATCTTCGTGGTCAACAAATGGGATCTGTATCACACGCAGATGCCAACCGACCGCTGGGCAACGTACTTGCACGAGACGTTCCCGATGATGTCGCACGTCCCAATCGCGTTCATCACCGGTCAGACCGGCAAGAATGTGAAGACGCTGCTGAATCACGCCCAGATGCTGTATAAGCAGTCGCTTTCGCGTATCGGTACCGGCGAGCTGAACCGCATCTTGAAAGAGATCATCGAGCGACATCCGCCACCGTTGTACAAGAACCGCAAGCCGAAGGTTTACTACGCCACACAGGTCGGTGTGCAGCCTCCAACGTTCGTGCTGATGGTGAATATGCCGAAGGCGTTCTCCCCTTCGTATCAGCGTTATTTGATCTCGTCGTTCCGCGACGCGGTCCCCTTCCCTGAGGTGCCGATCAAGATCTACCTCAAGAAGCGGGAATCCGCAGACGAACGCGACGACTTCGGATCGCGGCGAGGCTCTTCTTCCGCTCCGCTAGACCCACACGAAGATGACTTCGACTCGCAAGTGATCGACCAGGGCGACGAAGCATCGGAAGACCATCTCGACGACGTCAACGAAGAAGCATAACCATCCAAGGCTGCCGAATCCCGGCAGCCTTTCTTTTTGCGCAGATATCTTCCTTCAACCGCATGGGTAAGTTGCCCTATCCCTGATTGCGGTCCCGCCGAACCAGAGGAAAGAAATTGCTTTCCGTGGATATAGATTCGGTCCACAAGACGGCACGAACGGTCTAGTCAATTTCCCGTCTTTCTCGGCCAAAAGGTGCGCGAAATATGAACAATTTCGCGCGGTGAGCCCATGTCCTAATTCACGCGGAAATGTTTCAATACGAACTGCCCCCATCACCGTGCATTTTACTTTCCACAGGTTCGTGAAGTTGAAAAGGCTGACTAATGATCGTTGGTGTTCCTAAAGAAGTGAAGCGGGATGAATACCGCATCGCCCTCTTGCCGGTCGGGGCTGAAGAATTGGTCCTCGCTGGCCATAAAGTGATTATCGAGAAGGACGCCGGAATTGGATCAGGGCTGACCAACGAACAATACATCGAAGCTGGCGCGATCCTGGTCGATACGGCGGAAGAAGTCTTCTCGCAGGCCGACATGATCTTGAAGGTCAAAGAACCTCAGCCAGAAGAGTTTCCGCTGATTCGCAAGGGTCAGATCGTCTTCACTTACTTCCACTTTGCCGCGAGCCTGGAACTGACCCAGGGCATGATCGACTCAGGTGCGATCTGCCTGGCGTATGAAACCTTGCGAGATGCCAGGGGAACGCTTCCGCTGCTGACGCCGATGAGCGAAGTCGCTGGTCGCATGAGCATTCAGGAAGGTGCCAAGTACCTGGAAAAGCCGCAGATGGGTCAAGGAATTCTGCTAGGTGGTGTTCCAGGGGTGGCTCCAGCTCATATCACGATCCTGGGTGGCGGTATCGTCGGTGCGAACGCCGCCAAGATCGCTGCTGGTTTCAACGCCGACGTGAACATTCTTGATATCAACATGGACCGCCTGCGGTACCTGGATGACGTGATGCCGCCGAACGTGAACGTTCTATTCAGCGATCGCCACGTGATTCGTCATCAGTTGCAGCTGGCTGACCTCGTGATTGGTGCCGTGCTGATCCCCGGAGCCAAGGCTCCGATGCTGGTTTCGCGGGAAGATCTCTCGCTGATGAAGCCTGGTAGCGTGATCATCGACGTCGCCGTCGACCAGGGTGGCTGCATCGAAACCTCGAAGCCAACTTCGCACAGCAGCCCGACCTATATGATTGATGATGTGTTACACTACTGCGTGGCCAACATGCCTGGTGCAGTCGGCCGAACCAGTACGTTCGCCCTGTGCAATGTGACGTTGCCATGGGCACTGCGTGTCGCGAATCAAGGTATCGAGAAGTCGCTGGCCCAATCGCCGGAACTTCAAACGGCTTTGAATGTTCATACCGGTCGCGTAACCAACAAGCCGGTCGCAGACACGTTCGACCTTCCATTCGAACCACTCTCGATCTGAACTGATGACAACTGCCAATCCCCAGACTGCTGCTCCTGATCCGATCCGTTTCGTTGGCGAAACCGATGGTCACCTTGTTTTGATTGACCAGACCCAGCTACCGGTCGACCTGATCTACATCGACTGTCGCGATGTCGAGACCGTATGGGAGGCGATCAAAATGCTGCGTGTTCGAGGAGCACCGGCGATTGGCATTGCCGCGGCTTATGGCGTGGTGGTCGGAATGCAGACCGCCACCGAGAAGTCGCTGGAAGATTTCGAGGCTCGCTTTCACGAAGTGGTCGAGTACTTGGCCGGTAGCCGCCCAACGGCGGTCAACTTGTTCTGGGCACTCGATCGCTTGAAGGCGACCTTCGCCGCTGAGAAGGAAGCAGGCAAGTCGGTTTCCGACATTCACTCGGCCTTGCTCGCCGAAGCTCGCTTCATCCATGAAGACGATCGCCAGGTTTGCCGCGCGATCGGTCGTCATGGTGCCGAGCTGATCGAACCAGGGTTCGGTATTCTCACCCACTGCAATGCAGGCGGTCTGGCAACGGCCGACTATGGTACCGCGCTGGCCGTGATGTTCACGTGTCACGACCAAGACAAAGGCATTCATGTCTATGTCGACGAAACACGTCCGCTTCTGCAGGGATCGCGTTTGACGGCCTGGGAACTGGTCCAGCGTGAGATTCCCGCCACGCTGATCTGCGATAACATGGCCGCCCAGGTCATGAAAGAAGGTCGCGTCAACGCGGTGATCACCGGTGCCGATCGTATCGCCGCCAATGGCGACTCGGCCAACAAGATCGGAACTTACGGCGTCGCTTTGCTGGCCAAAGCCCACGGAATTCCGTTCTACATTGCCGCTCCGATCAGCACGTTCGATCTCACATTGCCAACCGGCGAAGGAATCCCGATCGAACAACGTGATGCCGTGGAAATCATCCATGGCATGGGCAAGCAAACGGCTCCGGCCAACGTTCATGTCTACAACCCGGCCTTCGACGTCACGCCTGCTGAGTTGATTGCAGGCATCATCACCGAGAAAGGTGTGATCTCGCCCGTCACGCCTGAAAACGTGGCCCAGGTCGTCGCGAGTTAAGCGGCTTCTTTGCGAACATCAAACCATGAAAAAGGCCCACGTTCGGAACCGAACGTGGGCCTTTTTTGTCTTTCGGCTACGACTTGAATTAGATGTCGTAGTATAAGCAGAACTCGTACGGATGCGGACGCAAACGGATGGCGTCGGCTTCGTTCTTTCGCTTGTATTCGATCCAGGTTTCGATGACGTCCTTGGTGAACACGTCCCCTCGCAGCAGGAAGTCGTGGTCGGCCGCCAACGCATCAAGGGCTTCATCGAGCGAGCCTGGTGTCTTCGGCACGGCGGCCGCTTCTTCCGGTGGCAAGTCGTAGATATCTTTGTCGAGCGGCTGACCAGGATCGATCTTGTTCTGAATCCCGTCGATAGCGGCCATCGTGATCGCGGCAAACGCTAGGTAAGGATTACAGGTCGGATCGGGACAACGGAACTCGACTCGTTTCGCCTTTGGACTTGGGCTGTACATTGGAATGCGGCACGAAGCCGAACGATTCCGCTGCGAGTAAGCCAAGTTCACTGGGGCCTCGTAGCCAGGGACCAATCGCTTATAGCTGTTGGTCGTCGGATTGGTGAACGCCAAGACCGCCGGAGCATGCTTCAGCAAACCACCGATCGCATGCAAAGCCGTTTCGCTGAGACCTGCGTAACCGTTGCCTGCGAAGAGAGGCTCGTTGTCTTTCCAGAACGAGAAGTGGGTATGCATCCCGCTGCCGTTGTCGCCGAAGATCGGCTTCGGCATGAAGGTCGCGGTGCGATTGTTGCGTTTGGCGACGTTCTTGATCACGTACTTGTAGATCAACAGATCGTCGGCCATACGGACCATTTCGTTGAACCGCATGTCGATTTCGCACTGCCCTGCCGTCGAGACTTCGTGATGCTGGGCTTCAACATTCAGACCACACTCAATCATGGTCTGCATCATCTCATTCCGCAGATCCATCAACGAGTCGGCCGGAGGCACCGGAAAGTAGCCTTCCTTATGACGCAGCTTGTAACCAAGGTTTGGACCTTCGTCGCGACCACGGTTCCACTCCCCTTCCACGCTGTCGACGTAATAGAACCCGTGCTGGGCCCGTTGATCGAAACGCACGTCATCGAACACAAAGAACTCGGCTTCCGGGCCGATGAAGCAGGTATCGGCGATGCCGGTGCTCTTCAAGTAGTTCGCTGCTTTGCGGCAAACGTTACGAGGATCACGCGAATAATCTTCACGGGTGATCGGGTCTTGGATGTTGCAGATCAAGACCAGCGTTGGCAACTGCGTGAAAGGATCGACGAACGCGGTATCAGGCTGTGGAACAACCAGCATGTCGCTCTCGTTGATGGCTTGCCAACCGCGAATGCTCGAGCCGTCGAAACCGAGGCCATCCTCGAACGTGTCTTCACTGAGATGGCTTACCGGGATCGTAAAATGCTGCCAGAGGCCGGGAAAGTCCATGAATCGAAAATCCACGGCTTTCACGTCGTTTTCTCGGCACAGAGCCAAGACTTCTTTTGGCGTCATGTGGGGGCTCTCTTTCTGTTCGATGTGGACGCGGGGCAGTCTGATAGAGGGAACCGAGAAACCACCTGACGCTACAAGAACTCAAGTGGTGTTTCGATTCCTGAGCGAATTCACAATATGGCGCTTTCAGTCAGGCTATTCAATTGGCCCCAGCGAATTTCTTAGCATCACTCGGTCGCGATCGATTCCAATTCAGGCTCTTTCGTGTACCGATTCATCAGCGCCAGGAAGCAAGGTAGCATCACGGTTCGCACAACAAACGTATCGAGAAGAACCCCCACCGTCAGGGCGAATCCGATTTCAATCACGCCCAGCAAGGTTCCCATGCACATCGAAGCAAACGTACCTGCCATGACCAGGCCGCAGCTTGTGATGATGCCACCGGTCGTTGAAATCCCGCGTAAGAGCCCCTGCCGCAAGCCAAGCCGCTTTTGTTCTTCAAACACCCGCGTCGCCAGGTAGACGTTATAGTCCTGGCCAATGGCTGCCAGAATCACAAACAGGAACAACGGCACCTTCCAGTCGAGTGCCTGATAGGTGTCGGCATAAACAAAACGGAAGAACGTTTCGGTTATGCCCAGCGTCACGTAATAACTGAACAACACCGACAGGATCATGTAGGCACAAACCATCGGTCTTCGCAGAATCACCAGGAGCACCAGAAACACAGCTACGATGACGCCAATCTCGATTCGTTTTTGATCGCGCCGCGTGACAATCATCAGGTCCCGAATTGATGGCGTCGTTCCTTGGACGAAGATCTTCGTTTCGTTCCATGGCGGCGGCATCGTTTCGATCTTCGCGGTGATGTCTTGCTGAACCTTCTGCAGCAAATCGATCGCTTCGTTCGAGAATGGATTGCAGTCGAACAGGACCCGAACGAGAGCAATCTGCCCCCCTAACTGCTCGTTCTCCGCCAGAAAGAAATCCTTCGTCCCGCGGTGGCTCTTTCGCATCAGTTTGCCGATACCACGCGATGAAAATGAATAGCGAGTCGGAGCGTCGCCCAGCGGCTGCTCGCTGGTGAAGACCCGCTCGATATCTTCGTCCGATCCATGAATGGTTGTCGCGATGTCGGAAATAAACTTCTTCCCTTCCCAGGTGCTGAACTGCCCGGTCGGATTGACCAGCAGGATGGTCATCGGGCCGCTTTCGCCGAGAGGAAAATGTTTGCGGATCTGCAGCGCGGTCTGCTTGGCCATACGATCGTTTCCGAGATCGCCGAACAAATCGTACGAGACGGGGATCGCATCCCCCGTGGTGATTCGGCGATAGATACTCGGCACGCCGACAATCCCCAGCAGCAGCACAACAACCGTCAGCGTAAGCCCAGGTCGGTAACAAACCCAGTGCGAAATCTGATCCCACCAGGCTGCCGACACGGGACGGCTTTTCTCGACGAATTGGTCGGTGTCTCCCCACGGCCAGAACAGTAGCGGCCCGAGAAACTTCATGATCGCCGGTGCCAAGGTCAAACAGGTCAGGAGCGTCACCAGCAAACACAGGCCGATCGCCGGACCACTGTTACGGTACTTCTCGAAATCGGCGAAGAACATCATGCCAAGTCCAACGACCGTGGTCATGGCGCTCGCTGTTAACGCTTCGCCGACCCCTGCCAATGCCTTGCTGATCGCAAGTTGATGATCACGGCAAGCGGCCAGTTCTTCGCGGTAACGTCCGATAAGAAATAGACAGAAGTCCGTCCCTGCCCCGAATAAGATCACGACGATAAAGATGCGTGATGTTTTGAAGACCTTGAAATCGAACCAGTCCATCCCTGGCAGTAAATGGACTTGTGTAAGTAAGGCGACCAGCCAGGACGAAATGATGAATGACACCGCAATCGAAAGCAGCGGCACCGTCAGCATCATCGGCGTGCGATAGATGACCAGCAGAATGACGATGACCAGCAGGATCGTATAGAGCTCGGTGTTGGCGATACTCTCCTTCGCAGCCAGCAGCATCTCGCCGCCGATTGCTGCATTGCCGGTCACGCCGATCTGCAAATGCTTGAGCCCTGCCTCGTCCGCCTTCTTTCGCCACGTCTCGACGTATTGGCTGGCCTCTTGCAGGACGCGAATGTTATCGGTCGCCATGAACTCATTCCGCGACTCGACAACGACGAGCACCGCGTGGCCATCTTTGCTGGTCAGCATATCTCCACGGACCGGCGTGTGACGCGTCAGCACGTCGAACTGGTTCCAGTTGAATGGATCGTCCGGCACAAGCTGCGGTGACTTCTCTTTTAACTCAGGGTTCAGCGTCGTGGCTTGCTCCAGAAACTGCTGCTCCCCTGCTTCGTTCCCCATCGCTTTGCTGGCCAACGCGAGGTTCCACAGCGGATGCCAGCTTTTCGAGTCCAACAGCGCCGCTTCTTCCCAGGCCGCAATGGCTCCGACATAAGGACTTTCATCCTCCCCTGCATCGTCCGATTTCTCTTCGCTGGCTGGCTTCACATCGCGAAAGAGAAACATTCCCTGGGCGTTTTGCAGTGGCGACGCCATTCGATCTGCAAGCCGCAGATCTTCTTCATCCAGGGGCTCGTCCTCGCGTGAGATCGCAAACACGATTTGGCTTTTGGCCTGGCGCTGTGGGAATGCGTCGCGATAAAGCTTTTCTGCGATCGAGCTAGGCATGTTCGCCGGAAGAAACGCCAGATCGCCATCCAGGGTAACATCGTCCCAATGTGGGGGCGTCACGGCAGCCACCAGGGTAAACACCGTCCAGAAAACGATGATTACCAGCGAGAAGCGAACAACGAACTTCCCTAGCTGTTCGAAAAACAAAACGTGGTGCCTTGGCCATGGGCAAGAGAACAACGGACAGCAGTCTTCATCGATACAGACCGCCTAAACCGATTCATCGTAACGCTTGGCCCACAGGTCGCCAACCAGTCTGTTTCCCGCTGTTGGGGGAGACAAAAAAAGCCGAGGCTCGATCAGGCGAACTGCTCGAGCCTCGGCAAACTTACGTCGAAACCGGGAGTGACGTAGCTTATCGTTGATCTTGAGTACGGGTCGAAAGCCCAGGCACACCCAGCAACTGGCGAGCGGCGACAACGCCTGCTTCCATCACCGGGTCTCCTTTCGGAGCAGCCTCGAATGCTTGCTTCATCTCGTCCAGGTCTGGCTTGGCAGCAATGCGAACATTGACGTCCGGCGTCACGCCGTTACGGCTGATGGCCCGACCACTTGGCGAGAAGAACTTGGCCGTCGTCAGGCGAAGCCCGGTGCCGCCGGTAGCCAGTGGGAAGATCCCCTGCACCGAACCCTTACCGTAGCTGCGTTGGCCGACAACCGTGCCGCGACGATGGTCTCGGATCGCACCGGCGAAGATCTCGCTGGCACTGGCCGAGTTCGAGTCGATCAGCACGACCAGGGGCACTCGCCAGGTACCTGGCATGTGAGCGGTATAGTCAAAGTCTTCGCGAGCGTTGCGACCGCGAGTCGAAACGATCGTTCCTTGTTCGACGAACAGGTCAACCATGTCGACCGAAGCTGTCAGCAGACCGCCTGGGTTGCCTCGCAGGTCGATGACAAGGGCTCGCATCCCATCGCGGTGCAGTTTCCACAGTGCCGAGCTCAGGTCGGCTGGTGTGTTCTTCTGGAAGCTGGTGATCTTCAGATAACCGATCTTCGATTCTTGGTCCATGATGTGGATGTTGTCGACGCTAGGCACTTCGACACGATCACGGCGAACTTGCAGGTCGCGAGGTGGCTGGCCCGGACTGAGGATCGTGACGCGAACGGACGAGCCGATCGGGCCCTTCAGCATATCGGCGGCTTTCTCAGTCGAGATGATTTCGGTCTGCTGACCGTCGACAGCCACGATGCGATCGCCTGAACGAATTCCGGCCTGGTGGGCTGGACTGCCGTCGATGGCGTGCACAATCAACAGGTTGCCTTCGTCAGCCTTCAGTTCCACACCCAGACCGACGAAGTTGCCTTCGATCTGCGAGTAAACTTCAGTCAACTGATCCTGAGTCAGGAAGCTGGTATAAGGATCGAGCGACGCGGCCGTTCCACAAGCGAATTCCAGGATAGTCGCGGTTGGCGAAACTCCCAGATTCTGCCACATCAGTTCGGCAGCGTAGTTGGCCGTTTCAACCGCCTGCTGCGGCGTGGTGACGCCCTGCCAGTTGACGTTTTCATTCAACAGGCGACGAACTTGTTCAATGCGATTGCGATCAACGTTCTGCAGATTCTTGCGGCTGAAGATCTCTTCCTTCAAGGCCACGTCCAACTGCTTCACACCTTCGCGGCTAACTTCATTCCAGCGTGGCGAATCAACATAGCTGGCCTGAATCTTCTTAAGAACTTCGTCGTAAAGACGTAAGGCGTCGTCGCGGGTCATCGTCTGGACCGAGCGAACGAAGCTTTGATCGGTATAGCGACGGCCAACGTCGTAATGCAGACGAGCCAGATTCGCTTTTCGTTGGACGCTAGAATCGAAGCCGTGCAGTCGCAAAGCATCTTCATAGAAGGTCAACGCTTCGCCCCAACGACCCTGGCGTTCCAGTTGCTCGCCGTTGGCCAGCACTTCACGCACGGCCGTTTCATCAATGCGAGCTTCGTCGGGGATCCGGATCTGACCGAAAACGGTTGCCGGAGCGAGCGTCACGAGGGCGAGCAGAAGAGCGATCGCCAACTTATATGGTTTGTTTACTGTGTGCATAATCCGTCGCAGCGTCCAGTGTCCGTGGTTGCCGGAAATGACACAGCAATTTCAGCGCCAAAAGAGATGGCATGGCGCCAAGCAAGGGTCGAAGTACCGGCAACTGGGGGGAGTGAATCTCGTGAAGGACGGGCCACTAATTCGACCCAGTCCACTATAGATCACGAAAATGCCCTGGTCAAAAATTCGACGGCCGTTTTTGGCGGGATATCTTCCCTAGAAACGCTACAGCCCGACCTCACGGTTCCGGTGAATCGGGTTAAGCCTAGTCTCGAAGATTACGTCGATCGCGCTTCCTGGCGCTGCGGTACTTCCTGAACCGATCCTACATCGGGCTTCCTATCGCACTGTATTGTATGCAGAATGTCCCGAATTGGTTCATATCGGAACCAAAAACCGTGCGAATTGCCGAAAACGTGCCAGCACTGATGGCGATTCAGCCAAGGTAATGGTCACCTTTAAACCAATGGCAGGACCAAAGCCATCAGTACAGCACAAAGGAAACTGGTGGTCCCTAGAACGAGCAAAAGGGGCGTCCAGCTCTTCAACGCTTCGACCTCGGTCAGCCCGCCCATCTTGGCGAAGATCCAGAAACCGCTGTCGTTCATCCACGAACCGATCAGCGATCCAGCCCCGACGCTGACCGCCAGGTAAACCGGGTGATACCCGAGCACGTCTGGCGAAGCGAGGCTGACCAGCATGCCGCTGGAAGTGATCATCGCGACGGTGCTCGAGCCCTGAGCGATCTTCAAAACGGCCGAGATACCGAAGCCAAGGAACAGAATCAACAGCTTCGCCGACGAAGCTTCCGAGCCGATCGGGAAGAGGTGCTGAATTGCTTCTCCCACGTTAGCCACCGTCAGCATGGCACCAAACGCACCACCAGCCGCGGTGATCAAGATGATCAAGCCACCACTCATCAGCGAGACTTCCACCGACGAAGCCAATTCTTTGAGTGACAACGAACGCTGCATCGCGAGCGTCCACATGGCAATTACGGCCGAGATCAACAGGGCGAAGTTCGGATCGCCCAGCATCGACGTGACATTCGCTGCTTTCCTTGTTGCCGTTTCCCATTCGTAGCGAGCGAGAGTTTCTGGTTCATAGGCCGATTCCAACACTTCTCGGTTCATGCGTTCGGCAGTCACCGGGGCCATTCGCGCGGGGTTCGAGCGAGCCAGCGAGCTTGCCGTGCCTGAGAGCTTGATCCCCAGGAACGCATCGGGATTCTTCGGGAAGCCTTTATCAAGCAGCAAGTAGCGATTCAGCCCGGCACGGACTTCTTCCTGTTCTTCTCCATTGAGATCGCCGGACTGAAGCATCAGTTCCGCGATGCGTGCTCGTTCGGCATCGACGCCATCGCCTTGAATCGTTGCGATGACATGCTTGCCGAAGTTGGTTTCATCTTCCGCGGCCATGTCTTGCTGGATGCGATCGCGGAACGTTCCCCAGTCCACGATGTCGCCCGGCCGAAGCTGGGCTGCCCGCTCGGCATCAGCCATGGTTGTTAAGACCGTATTGGTCGAGATCAGCAGCACCGGTAGTAGAACCGGAGCGAGCGAAAGCCAAAGCGAAGGAAGCTTGTCGTCAGGAATTGCTTCTGGTTCTGGCTCGTTCCCCAAGGGACGCATTTCCAGCGGCATCAAACGATTCATCAGCGACGAAAACCACAGCCCAGCACAAGCTGCTGGAAAAGCGATCGCCGCACCGACCAGGATCATCAATCCTTTGTCGACGTTCAATTGATCCGCCACGACCAGCGGGCCTGGGGTTGGTGGAACCAAGGTATGCGTGATGCAACCACCAGTGGCGATCGCCATGATGTACAGCAGATAGTTCTTCTTGGTCTTGCGAAACATCGATCGGCCCAGCGGCACGAGCAGATAAAAAACCGTGTCAAAGAAGACGGGAACCGCCAGAACAAAACCGCTGCCCATCAGCGCGACTGGCGAACGCTTTTCGCCGAATATCGCCATGAAGGTGCGAACCACTCGGTCGGCAGCGCCACTATCTAACATGCATTTCCCAATGATCGCAGCCAATGCGATCACGATCCCCACGCCGCCAGCCGTTCCACCGAACGTAGAGGCGACACGCGAGAACTTGTCTTGAATCGCGCCGTCGGCCATTAGACTGACGACCATCGCAGCGGTAATCAGCGCGAGGAAGGCGTTTGCCTTGCAGAAAATGATCAGGCCCAACACCGTGACCATGCCCACCAGCAGGCAAAGAAGCGAATACTGATCGGCGGTAATCACCGACTGACCGAAAAAGCAGATATCAAACGGAATCATTCCGGAGGGCTCAAATCGCGGGGCAGGGGAGGGGAGTCACACGAAAAGCTTTCTTTTCTACAAGAAAGAGTTGGGTTGAAGATGCCATAACTCGATGGCAAAAACAAGTCTTCCCCTGCATTTCGGTGGTACGATGATCGCAATATGGCCAACTTTTAAAGGACTTCCTGCATGACTTCTGGAATTCAGCTCGCAGCACTATGGCTTCGCAAGGCGAAATCGGCGGTTGTCTTCACTGGCGCCGGGATCAGCACCGAAAGCGGCATCCCCGATTTCCGATCGCCAGGGGGCGTGTGGACGAAGTACCGCACGGTCTATTTCGACGAGTTCTGCCAGTCCGCCGAGGCCCGGCACGAGTACTGGACGCAGAAGGCCGAGTCCCACAAGCAATTCGCCGCGGCCGATCCCAACATCGGCCATCAAATCATCGCGAAGTGGGAAGAGCAGGGGACCATTCGAGGCGTCATCACCCAGAACATCGACGGGCTTCATCAGATTGCCGGAAGCCGCGACGTGCTAGAACTGCATGGAACCGCGCGGGAGGTTGGCTGCCTCGATTGCCAGGCTCGCTTCCCGGTCGATCCGTTCGTGGATCAGTTCTTGGAAACGAACGAGGTTCCGCCTTGTCCTGATTGCGGAGGGCGGCTGAAGCATGCGACCGTTTCGTTTGGGCAGTCGTTGCCCGAGCTTGTTTTGCATCGGGCGCATCGCTGGTGCCTGGAAGCTGATGTCATCCTGACGATTGGCTCGTCGCTGGTTGTCTATCCAGCGGCAGGCTTGCCGGAAGCAGGCAAGCAAAACGGAGCCAAGCTGATCGTCGTCAATCGCGACGAGACCGGCCTGGATTCGATTGCCGATATGACCATCCCGGGCAGTTGCGGCGAAGCCCTCGCCGCGATGGATGCTGCTCTTTAGAGCAAGCTTTCCAGCAGCAGGCGGATCTTTCGCATTTCGGCCATCTGGTCGGTATCGGGCAGAGGTGGCATGTGCACCGTCAGAGCGCGGTTGTAGCCGATCTGCTCGAACTGCTGGATCAGGCGGCCATATTCGACTTCGCCCTGACCAACACGGACGTGCATCGCGTCTTTTCGCGTGTCGCGAAGATAGGCGTGCCGAACGTACTTCAACACTTTGTCGTAGCTCTTTGGTCCATCTTCACGGCAGATGAAGTGACTTGGGTCGAGCGTGATGCCCAGGCCTTTGACGTTGTCGCAAAGGACCTGGATCGTGTCGCAGTCTTGTGAGAGGCAGCCGACATGCGTGTGCATGCTGGTGACAATGCCTTCCGTTGCCGAAATGGCGACCATCTCGCGCAGGTGTTCGACTTCTTCGTTGAAGGGGGTGCCGAACTCGCCGCTGGGGATGGTGATGGACGAAACCTTCACCGCCTTGGCAAGCTTGCAGATCGCTTCGTATTCGTGATAGCGGTCGTTACCTTGGGCGTTGGACAGCAGACGGAAGTTCGAGATCACCAACCGCTGCGTATCGTGACAAATGTCGATCGCATGTTGCAGGTTGTTTACCACGTCGGATGGACGCAGGTGGTGTGAATTCTCGTCCAGCGTCATATCGACGGCGCTAAACTCCAAGTCGACCAGCTTTTCCATGCAATCACGCAAGGGTAAGTCGGGAAAACACTCGGTCGAAGCGGAAACGAACACGGCTCGACTCCTTCACATGCCTTAGGGTGTTCACAAATTGAATCAGAAGGTCCGGCGGACAATCGGGCGTAGCTTACCGAGATTTGCCCTGATTTGACAACACCAGAGTACAACCGGAACCCAATTTGCCACAATTACCGAGGGTTTGCCTCGTCCAAATTGCCCCATGCGCGGCGAAACGTAAAATATCAGCAACTGCGCGATCCGTTCGGGCAGATCCTAAAATCTTATTCTCTCCCTTCTACCCGGCAGGAATTGCAAGCTATGGCCCAATCGGACCCCTCGGACATCGTACAACCGATCTCCCAACAATCTCCTACGGCTCCTCAGCCAATCGTCATTCAGAACTATCCATCCAGCAGTCTCGGCTGGCGGATTCTGGCTGCCATGGGCTGGATGGGCGTTTTCCTGTGCATTCCGATCATCCTGGGGCAGGCCATCAGTTCGGCTAGTTACTACGACACCACCGAGGGCGTTTCCGAGAAGTATGTCTCAGGCAGCAAGTCTGCGGACGACAAGATCGCGATCATCAACGTCAAAGGGGTGATCATGGAAGGGGAGGGCTACATCCGGAAGCAGATCGACCTGGTAAAGGAAGACAAGGACGTGAAAGCGGTTGTCGTCCGGGTCGATTCCCCCGGCGGGACGGTCACCGGATCGGACTACATCCTTCACCACCTGAAGGAGCTGAAGAAAGAACGCGACATTCCGCTGGTGGTCAGCATGGGATCGATGGCAACTTCGGGTGGCTACTACGTTGCCATGGCGGTCGAAAACGAAAAGGATGCGATCTTTGCCGAACCGACCACCACCACGGGATCGATCGGTGTGATCATTCCTCACTACAACATCTCGGGCCTGATGAAAGAGTACAACGTCGAAGACGACTCGATTATGAGCCATCCTCGCAAGCAGATGCTGACCATGACTCGTGAGATGCCGGAAGAACATCGCGAGATCTTGCAGGAATACGTCAATCAGGCATTCGGCCGCTTCAAAGACATCGTCAAAGAAGGGCGTCCAGACTTCGCTGCGAATCCTGAAAAGCTTGACGTCCTGGCCACCGGCGAGATCTTTACCGCCAACCAGGCTCTCGACAATGGATTGGTCGACAAGATTGGTTTCGTCGAAGAAGCGGTCGCCCGAGCTGCCGAGTTGGCCAGTATCGATCCGAAGACCTCGCGCGTCGTCACCTACGAGCAACCAACCGCGTTGTTCGATCTGGGCCTGGCCCAAGGCAAAGCGATGAACTGGGACAAGATGCTGGAACTGTCGGCTCCCAAGGCCTACTACATTTCCAGCTACCTGCCACCAGTGATGAGCTCGTTCCCGTTCGGCTCGCGTTAGAAAGAGCCGCGAACATTACGCGAAAAGGAGGCCTCAATATGGGCCTCCTTTTTTCATGCGCTCGATCAAATCAAGATCCGCCCAAGCACCAGCACGGTGATCGAGACCAGGATGATCGAGAGGATATTCAGCACGACTCCTGCGCGGATCATACTTCCGATCGGTACCCGGCCGGAGCCATACACAATGGCGTTAGGAGGCGTCGCCACCGGCATCATGAACGCACAACTTGCTGCCAACGTAGCCGGAACCAGCAAGAGCAGGGGAGGGACCCCCAATTCTTTCGAGGCACTTCCCAGCACCGGGTTGAAGGTCTGCACGCTGGCCAGGTTCGACGTGAACTCGGTCAGCCAAACCATACCGGTCGCGGTGACGATGACCATCATCGACTCCGACATGTTGCTCATGACGCTGGCCATATGCGATCCGAGGAACAAATCGAAATGCGAGCTGTTGACCGCTCGGGCCAAGGCGGTACCACCACCAAACAGCAGCAGCACACCCCAAGGAACTTTCACACTGGCATCCCAGGTTAAAAGCGGTCCGAGGCCTGGTTTGCCTTTGGGAACAATGAAGCAGAGAACGGCCATTGCCATCGCCGTGGTCGCGTCGCTGACGAGCGTGTTCCCTTTTTCGTCGACAAAGAACATCCCCCAGCCCCAGCCATCGATCGGTTCACGCAGGATCCATAAGAGCGCGGTCGCAAGGAAGATAAGCCCCGCACGCCACTCGGCCGAGTTCATCTTGCCAAGCTTGCGAAGCTCTTCCGCCATAAGATCGCGACCACCCAGTGAATCGGTACCTCGAACCGGGAACAGCAGATAACCCAGCACGCCCCACGTGATCAACATGAAGACCACGGAGAAGGGGAGGGCCATCACCATCCACGCCAGGAACGAGACTTCCGGCGAGTCAGGAAAGTTCTCGCGATAGTACGACGCGAACGCGATATTTGGTGGTGTTCCCACCAAGGTTGCGACGCCACCGATGCTGGCCGAGTAGGCGATCCCCAGCATCAGACCGATTCCCATATTTCGGCGGGCCTTTTCATTACCTAATCGACTATCGGCGACATTCAAGATGCTGCCTGCGATTGGCAACATCAATAGCGCCGTCGCGGTGTTCGAGATCCACATCGACATCAGTCCGGTCGCCACCATGAACCCCAGCAAGATTCGGCCTGGGTTGTCTCCCATCACGTAGACGATGGATAGCGCCAAACGTCGATGCAGACCGGATTGTTCAATCGCCAGCGCGATCAAGAACCCACCGAGGAATAAAAAGATGTTGTGGTCGCCATACGCCGCGGCCACTTGCTTCACCGACTGCAGCCCCAGCATGGGAAACAAGGCCAATGGCAAGAGAGACGTTGCCGCCAGCGGAATCGCTTCCGTTAGCCACCAAACGCCCATCCATACGAAGGCCCCCGCCATCTCGTTCAGCTGCGGCTGCTCGGGATCTAAATGGTAACCGTAGTAACCACATACCCATAGCACGATGGCCAAGCCAGGACCAAGCCATAGCCCGACCCTGGCGGCCAGGGTTGGCTGCGAAGATTCTGCTTCCGTCAATGGAATGCCTTTTCGGTTGACTAGAAGTTGCCGGAGATTTCGACGCGCATCTGACCACGATTATCTTCATTGTTGATGTCGTGCATCTTCAGCAACAAGCGACCAGAACGAGGTGCGTTCATCTGACGCTGGGCGCCAATCGTGAACGGCACGGTGTCCTTGTCCGGGGTCGTCGACTGAGCAATGACACCTATCAACGAACCAAGCTTGTAGTCGCGCATTTCGCGAGGGATTTCCAGCCCGTTGGCATCGCCAATGTGGACCAGCATCCATTCCCCTTCCGCACGAAATGCGATCGGGCTTCCTTCGGTCAGATCGATCCCGGTATCAACCCAGCTGTCTTTGGCCTCGACGGTGACGATCTTTTTGTTGGCGTTCGATAGTTCGCCGTTGATGACCTTCAACTTTTCGACGGCCGGTCGATAGTTGGGAACCAGCTTCAGCACTTCACCGAAAACGATACGAGCCTTTTCCCAATCCTTTTTGCGAGCATACTCGTCTCCCAGCTTCTCAGCCTTCGTGACGAACTCGCGATGTAGTTCCACCAGGCGCGGATCGGCAGGCAGCGCGAGCGGTTCTTCTTTTTCCGGCTGTTGAGGTCGGCGCTGGGCAAATGCTTCAGCCGGTAGCAAGGCCAGGCCAAGCAAGAATATGAGGGGGGCATATCGCATGAAAGGATTCTCCGAGAGAAGCGCATGGGAGGTCAGTCACTATTAAAGTTCTAGCACGAATCCCATGCAAGCACTTGGATGAACGCAGGCAGGTTTGGTGCGAACTTTCGTTCTCTAACTAGCGCGATCGCCAGAATCGGGGCATAAAGAGGACCAGGACCGCGAAGATTTCCAGTCGTCCGATCATCATCAGGGCAGTAAACAGCAACTTCGTCCACCAGGTAAAGTTGGCGTAGTTCTGCGTTGCGCCAATGATGCCAAGGCCTGGGCCCACATTGTTGAGCGTGGCGGCCACAGCGGTGGCGCTATCGATCAGCTTGTGTTCGATATGCTCTTCCGTCGTTCCCCAAGTCAAATCGGGTTCGAGAGTCACCACCGCCATCCAGCCAAACACAAACAGCACCAGGATCAAACTGAAGTAAATCAATATGTTGTTCTGCAGATCAGGGTCGTCGACCGGCTTGCCACCTAGCCGCAACGGACGCACGACCGAAGGATGGTACGACTTTTCCAGCTGCAGGAACAGAATCTTGTGAAACAGGATGTGGCGAATCACTTTCACGCCACCGCCCGTACTGCCTGCACATCCACCGACAAACATCAGCAGGAACAACACACCACGCCCGAAGCTGTTCCACTGATCGAAGTCATGCGTCCCGTAGCCGGTTGTCGTGATGATCGAAACAACCTGGAATAAACCATACCGCAGGGCAAAGAAGAACTCAGAAACCGCCGACGTTTCGGGATCGACGATAAAGTCGTCGTACACCATGCCGAAAGCCATCACGATGATGGTCACTCCGACGATGATTCCCATGTAATAGCGCCATTCGATATCGGCCACCAGGCGATGGGCCTGACCGATCATCAAGAAGAACAGCAGCGTGAAGTTCGTCCCGGCAACGGTCATGAACAGGATCACGACATATTCGATCCAGGCACCACTAACCGGATCGACCTGATAAAAATGCCCCAGGCTTGAGTTATACGTGCTGAAGCCTCCGGTGGCCAACGTACCGAACGCGTGACAGATGGCGTCGAAGACGTTCATTCCCAAGATCCACAGCAAGATCGTCAGTACCAGGTTCAAACCGCAGTACAAACCGGCGAAGGTCCACGCCGTGTGCTGCATGCGCGAGTGCGAACCTTCTTTGCTCGGCCCAGGGATTTCGTTGCGCATCAGCGCTTTACCAGCCGAGCCTTGTCCCAGGATCACCACAAACAGCACGATAATGCCTAAGCCACCAAGGAAGTGCGTACTACTTCGCCAGAACAAAACACAGTGTGGCAACGAGATCGGATCTTCCAGGTCGGCAATCACAGTGGCCCCAGTCGTGCTGAAGCCGGATTGCGATTCGAAGATCGCGTCGGCGATATTCATCGGCACCGGTCGAATGCGATAGTGCTCGGAACGGTCAAGCGGAGCATGCGGATCTTCGCCCGGTGCGATCAGGGCGCTTCGCCAATGGGGCAGCTCGCGCAGTTCCTCGAAGACTTCGCCATAGTTTTGCTTCGGTACTTCCCCCTTGGTGATCACGGCGTAGGTGGCCTGGTACTGCTCCTTTAACGCCTCGCGCGATAGACCTTTCGCCCCGGCACGAACCAGCGGCTTCACCACGGCGTACTCGGCCGTCGTTAACGGACTGACTTCATCTCCATAGACTTGCGGCGCGTGGTCTTGATGTTCAAAGAGCCGAACGGCGATCTTATTGCTGGAACCACTCAGTACGTAAGGCAGGGCCCCCAGTACGGTCGCGACGATCCAGCTTAACCCCACGATCGCCATCGCTTCGCGGCGATAAAGTTCCCCCTTCGCCTTGCGACCGATTCGCCAAAGAATGGCCCAACAAATAATGCTCAAGAGGATCGAATAAACGAGTCCCAGAAATCCATGCGTTTCAAACTGCTGGAAGTTCTCGTCGGTGCGGTGCCCGATCGCAGGCCAGGCCCAAGGGAGACTGAAGACCATCGTCACGCCAATGATCAGGCAGACGATCGAAAGAAGTCGGCACACCAGGCGATAGTTCATGATGCTACTTGAAAGGTGTTGCCACAGGGAAGAAAACGAAACGACGCGATTGTAACTACGAAGGTTCTTCGAACAACTTGACCACGGCATCGAGTGCCGCTTCGTCGACCAGCACAACGACCGTGTCGCCCGGGGTCAAGCGGTCGTCGGCCGATGCCACGCGGACGTAATCGGAACTCATAATCGCCGCAATTAAACAGTGGGGCGGAAGTTTCAAGTTTGCGATCACATGTTCAGTCGCGATCACGCCTGGCATGACCTCGAATTCGACAATCGAAATCCCACCGCCAGGCAAACTCTTCTTCGAGATGATCGGTCCGCTGTTCAGCAAACCAAGCACCTGCCGGGCGACCACGTTTCGCGGGCTAACCGTCAGGTTGATACCCAGCTTTTCGACCACGTTGGCGTAGTCGGGCCGCTGAACGATCGCCATGCACTCGCGAGCCCCGATTTCCCGAGCCTCGACGCAGGCCATAATGTTGTTTTCATCCTCACCGGTGCAAGCCACAAATACATCGGTCGTGCCGACACGTTCTTCTTCCAGGATCGCGCGGCGCGTCGCGTCGGCATGCACCACCGTGGTGTGCTCCAGAAGTCTCGCTAGAAACTCGCAGCGCTGCAGATTCTCTTCCATCAGCGTGACATGGTACCGCTGACCTTCCAGCATACGTGCCAGGGCCAAACCAGTTTCACCGCCACCGGCAATCACCACCGAACGAATCGGCGTCGCTTTGACCTGGAATTTTGCTTTGACCGCGTCGATTTCATCACGCGTTCCGATCAACGTGATGTGGTCGCCGATTTCGATGGAGTCGCCCGCTCCGGCGATCCAAGTCTTCCCTTGCCGCTGGATCGTTCCGACACGCACTCCTTTGGGCAGCTTCACTTCTTTCAGAGGTTTGCCGATCGCAGGCGCGGGATCATCGCAAATGATCTCTTGGACTTCGAGCTCGCCGCGTGCAAAGTTCTCGAGCACGGCACTGCCAGGCGAACGAATCGCGCGCACGAACTCGACTGCCGAAAGATGTTCGAGGCTCAGAAAGCGATCGATACGAAAGTGCCGCTGGTAATCGAACGTACTCAGGTCGCGGAAGACGCGGCCATACACGCGGGCCACCGCTCGACGTGCTCCCATCGCTTTGGCCATACTCGCGGCGACAATGTTCACTTCGTCGTCACCGGTCACAGCGAGGCACAAGTCGCAACCAATAATACCTCCCTGAAACAATATCGCCGATTCAGAGGCCGAGCCATGAATGGCACGCACATCAAGCTCGGCGTTGATCGCGCGGACATGGTCGGAGTTTGACTCGACGACCGTCACGCTGTGGTTGTTGCGACAGAGCAGGTCCGCAATCCAAGTTCCCACGGTCCCGGCACCTAGAATCACGATTCGCATGGAAGTCCGCCTTTAGCTCGAAGGGGATGATTCAGAGGAAGCCGAATCAGACGCCTTGGCTTTCTTGCCACATCTAAGTCGTTCGCTCGGGATGACCAAATCTTCCAGAATCTTTCCACCCAGGATCGTTTCGTGGATGATTCGGTCGACATCGGCTTCGGTCACGCCGCCGTACCAGATGGCCTGGGGATAGATGACGATGACCTGACCGTCATCACATTGATCGAGACAGCCCGAGTCGTTGGCCCGGACATCCGCCTTCAAACCAAGCTGTTTGATTTCCTTCTTCAGGGCTGCACGTAATTTGCCAGGATCGTGCTTGCCGTCTCGAAGATGCTTGGGAGGCTTGCATTTGCCACAAACAAAGATGTGATGGGTAAACTTGGACATAGAGCTCTACGGGAAGTCACTCTGACGCTGCCGGTACTTTTCAGCAGCGGAAAGCTTACCATCCTACGGTTTCAATACGAGGATGCCAGCCCCGATTGCCACCCGTTCACCGCTAACACGATATCTACGGGGGCAGAGACGCCACTACGAATCACCTTCTTTTAATCCGAGCCGCGACAGCCAGTTACCCTTGGCTTGTTTCTCGTTGCCAGGCTTCGCTGGTGACGCCTTGGAGAATTTAGCCTTATCTGATTCGAGTTGAGCGATCTTCTCTTCCAGCTCGGCTCGATCGCGGGCGATCTTGGCGCGTTCGACTGAAATATCGACCTCAGCCTTACGCAGCTTTTCTTTCCACTGCTCCTGCAGTGTCTTCAGGTTCTCACGCTCCTGGGCGATCAATTCGTCCTGGTCCAACATCTGAGCAATCGCATTGGCACCATGGGCAACTCCGAACTCGTTGGCGTTTGATTCCATTTGCTCAAGCTGATCTTGCAGGGCGTCGATTTCCCGTTGCTTGGCTTCGATGGCTTTGTTGCTGCTATCAATCGCTTCCTGAATCGACAGCTTCTCGGCCATCTCCTCTGCGTCGTCATCGCTGAACTCGGCCTCGAGCTGGGCCAACATGCGTCGTTTGGTTGCCTCCCAGTCGCTGCCGGAATCGTCGACTGCACTACTGGAAGACTTCTTCGCATTCTCCAAATCGCGAGCCAGCTTGGCGTTCTCCCTCTTGAGTTCTTTCAGGTCGTCGAGCGTCATCCGCAAGCGACCTTCCAGCGATTCGACGCGTTCGTCGTCAGGGATTCCGCCTGATTCGACCTGTTGCTTGAGATCTTCGATCTTCTCCAGCAGCGTGTCGCGTTCCTGACGAAGCTGATGGAACGCTTCGTCATCGGCACCTTCGCCACCGCCTGAGGTCTTGAGCGTTTCGTTTTCCTGACGCAGCTGTTCCGCTTCTTCCTGCAGCGAATCGACCTGGCGACGGAGGTTGCTGACCTGTTCGCGGCTTTGTTCGTGATCAGACCGAGCCTGATGCAAAGCGACCTGGGAAGCAGCCAACTGGCTTTCAAGCTCTCCCTGGGCGTCTTCGATTTGTTTCTTCAACGACTCGTTTTCGACACGCAGCTTTTCTTGAGCATCGCTCAAGTCGCCATGTTCGGCCTGACGACGTTCCAGCTTCGCGGCAAGTTCGTCGCGTTCTTGCTTCAGGCTTTCCAGCTCTTGGCTTAACTCTTCCAAAGCTTCCGAGCCCTGGCTGGCGTTTTCCAGCTGCTGCCGTGCCTGATCCCGTTCCTGGCTGATCGAATGCAGTTGCTGTTGAAGCGAGGCGAGCTCTTGTTGCTTGGCTGCCAGAGCGGCCTGGTGTTCGGCCTGCTGCGAGTCGAGCACTGACTTTTCGATCGAGTTCGCCTTCAGCTGTTCGCATTCGCCCTTCAGCTGAGTGACCTGATCGTTGAGTTGCTGGCGTTCGCCTTGCAATTGCTGAATTGAAGCTTGCGTGTTCTGCAGCTGGTTTTGCAGTTCCGCCGTGCGTGCGGCCTGCTCGGCATCGCCACTCGATAGCTGCGATTGCGCTTCATCCCGCTGGTGATTGGCAAGTGTCAACTGCTGGCGTAGTGCCTCGAGTTCCTGATCTTTGGCCGAAAGCGTGTTCTGGTACTCGGCCTGACGGGCATCGACTTCCGACTTACTGACGGTTGACGATTGCAGCTGCTGAAGTTGATTCTGTAGGGTCGCGATCTGGCCACTAAGACCTTGCCGCTCTCCTTCCAGCCTTTGGACCGAGGCCTGGGCGGTTTGCAGTTCCGATTGAAGACGTGCAACCTGCTCCGACTGTTCCGCACCAACATTGGTCAGCTGAGCGTTCGCCTGATCGCGCTGCTGTTCGGCCGCCTTCAGACGAGCCTCCAGGTCGGTAGCTCGTTGCTGTTGCTGTTGCAGGGTGCCTTCCAGTTCGCTCGATCGCGACTGGGCCGAAGCCAACTGCTGATCGACTTCTGCTTTGGCAGCCTGGAAGTCGCTGATTTGTTTTTGCAGACCAGCCGCGAGCTCTTGCTGGCTGGCAAGTTGCTGCTGAATCTGAGCCAGTTGCCCCTGATCGCATTGCTGGGCCTGGCGTGAGTCGCTCAACTCGGACTGGAGGCGAGAACGCTCTTCCAAGGTCTGGTTGAGCTGCGACTGCAACTCGCCGATGCGAGCGTTGAGTTGATTCTGTATTTCTTGAGCGGCCTGATCGCCTGCTTGGGCGGCCTGAAGATTTTGCAGGGCTTCGCTATGGCTGGCTTGCTGCCGGGCAAGCTCTTGTTGCAGCGATACCTTTTCGTTCTGTACCGCATTGATCTGGGCCTGCAGCGACTGCTGGGCTTCTACCAGGCTTTGTCGTTCTGCTTCCCACTGCAGTCGATTCCCTTTTTCCTGCTCGAAACGCTGGAACTCGGACTCGATGGCTGCTTCTCGAGCATGCAGCGCATCGATCGAAGCAGCCAGCTCGGAAGCCTGGCTTTCCAGTTGTTCAGCCGACGCCTCAATTTCAGAAGAACGGTTGTGGAGTTGCCCTTGCTTCTCTACAAGTCCTTGCGAGATCTGCTTCAATTGCGCGCTGATTCGCTGCTCGATTTCGTTGATTCCCTGGCGATGTCGCTCCAGGAAATCTCGTGCACGTTCCCGCTGCAATGACGCTTTACTCGCAATCTCTTCCAAGTTCGCGATGTCGTGAGATTGGGAATTTACGCCGTCCATGTCCGGTCGATTTCACTAAATGAGACGTGTCCACTACTTCATGCGTTTCTCACGGCTAATCCGCTGCTGCCATAATCTGTTGCGCGGAATGGCCTACTGTTCTATAGGTTAGGACCTGGGACGGGTCAAAAGTGGCTGAGAGTCTGCGGCAAAGTGCAGGGGCCAACTGCCTGGGATCGTCCGTCCTATGACGATTGCAACGATTGTGTCGGCGCATGAAAAACCCCTCTCTACGGCCAGAGAGGGGCTTGCGGTTTATTCCGATTGTAGCGACTAAGCTTAGTTGCCGATCGACTTCTTCGCGGCTTCGACCACGTGATCCGCGGTGATACCGAAGTATGGGAACAGCTCTTCAGCCGGAGCACTGGCACCAAAGCTGCTCATTCCGACGAACTCGCCCTTCAGGCCCAACAGGCGATCCCACGACTGACGAATTCCCGCTTCAACAGCAACACGGGCAGTCACATCACAAGGCATGACTTCTTTCTGGTAGGCGGCGTCTTGCTCGTAGAACAGCTCCAAGCAAGGGACGCTGATCGCACGAGCCTTAACGCCTTCTGCGGTCAGCTTTTCGTAAGCTTCGACCACCAGCGACAATTCGCTACCGGTACCCATCAGCAGCACTTCCGGAGTGCCATCGCAATCGGCCAGAACATAGGCACCACGGGCCGAGCCACTGGCACAAGCGTACTTCTCGCGATCGAGAGTCGGCAGATTCTGACGAGTCAGAACCAATACCGAAGGACGATCGGTCAGTTCCATGACGGTCTTGTAACACTGCGACACTTCGTTCGAGTCGCCAGGGCGGAAGACGGCCACATTTGGAATTGCACGGATCGCCGACAGGTGCTCGACTGGTTGGTGGGTCGGACCATCTTCACCAACACCGATCGAGTCGTGCGTGAAGATGTAGATGACCGGAGCCTTCATGATCGCCGACAAACGGAGCGATGGACGCAGGTAGTCGCTGAACACGAAGAAGGTCGAAACGTAAGGACGTAGACCGCTCAGAGCCATGCCGTTGCCGATGGCAGCCATGGTATGTTCGCGGATACCGAAGTGGAAGTTACGACCGCAGTAGGTCCCAGCTTCAAAATCACCTGCGCCCTCGAAGGTGAGGCCCGTCTTCGTCGATGGCTCGAGGTCGGCCGAACCGCCCAACAGGCCGGGAACCTTTGCGGCAATGGCGTTCAAAACCTTACCGCCCGATGCGCGGGTCGCGATTCCCTTGGCATCCGCTGGGAAGACTGGAAGTTCGGCATCCCAACCGGCTGGCAGTTCGCCACTGATGATCGACGACCAGGTCGCGGCCTTTTCGGCGTTGTCTTTGCTGTACTTGGCAAAGCTGGCATCCCACTGCGACTTGGCTTCCGCACCGCGGGCACCGAGGTTCGCATTGAAGTGTTCGTACACTTCCGCAGGAACTTCAAACTTGCCATAGGTCCAACCGTAAGCAGCCTTGGTACCTTCGATTTCGGAATCACCCAGTGGGGCCCCGTGAGCACCGTGGGTATTGGCTTTGGTCGGAGCACCCCAAGCGATGATGCTGTGAACGACGATCAAGGTTGGCTTGTCGGTGATTGTCTTGAATTCGGTGAACGCCGCATCCAATGCTTCAATGTCGTTGGCATCGGCGACTTCGATCACGTGCCAGCCCATGGCACGGAAGCGGCCTGGGATGTCTTCGGTGAAAGCGAGGTCAGTGTCGCCTTCGATGGTGATCTTGTTGTCGTCATAGACCCAGCACAGGTTCGACAGCTTCAAGTGACCAGCCACCGAAGCAGCTTCCGACGAGATTCCTTCCATCAGGTCGCCGTCGCTACACAAAGCGTAGACGTCGTAGTCGAACATTTCGTCGAAACGAGCGGCCTGCCACTTGGCGGCGATCGCCATACCAACGCTCGTGGCAACGCCCTGACCGAGAGGCCCCGTGGTGGTTTCGATACCGGCTGCTTCGTGAACTTCTGGGTGACCAGCACATGGGCTGTGCAACTGACGGAAGTTACGGATGTTGTCGATGGTGATCGAAGGTTCGCTCGCGCCGTCCGCCTTCTTCACGCCGGCGACATGCAGGGTGCTATACAGCAGCATCGAAGCATGGCCGCACGAAAGAACGAAACGGTCACGCGACTGCCAGTGTGGATTGGCAGGATCGTATTTCAGGTGCTTGTTCCACAAGGTGTAGACGACTGGTGCCAGGGCCATCGGCGTGCCAGGGTGCCCGCTGTTCGCCTGCTGGACGGCGTCCATGGACAACGTACGGATGGCGTTGATGGACAATTGCTCGATACTGCTTGTGGAGATAGACATATTTCGTTCAGAACTCTCTTGCCAACATTACATACAGTGGCCGCGGCTTCAGGGACGACTCCCAGCGGAAGCGAAGATTCAGTTCCCGGAAAAGCACTTTCCCCAGACGAACCTGTCGCGGCGTGGACACATTAAGTCAAGCATTTTAAGTCCAAAAGAACTCAGAAGTCAACGCAACAGTTACGGAGCGTTGGAGTTGCGAAAGCTCGGCTCCCCCTTACCTGCTGGACTAAAATCGACTTGAATGAAGTTTACATGAGCACAAATTGCCCAGGCGGATATCCCGATCCCCAAAACACCTGCTTAAGTAGCAAAATGCCCCCATGCTGAAAGGGTGCGTGAGATGCCAGAAGAAAGACTTGTCGAAAGAATTACGACGCTTGAAGAAAAACATGCCCATCTCGAGCGGGTCGTGGCCGACTTGAACGAGGTTATCCTCGATCAACAGCGGCGACTGGAACGAATGGAAGCGTACATGTCGCGGACGGTCGAGCGTATCGATCATCTACATGCAGCCCTCGATACGCCACGCTCGGCTTCGGAAGAACGCCCGCCCCATTATTAATCGTGATGGCGTCGAAAGATCGAGGATGACGCCGGCAGCCGACTAACAAAAGGGCTGAAAACGCGGATCACGAAGGCTTATTCAGAATCGAGGGCGTCGGAAAGCATTCCTCGAATGGAAGCCATGACTTCCGTGACGTAGACCGTGATCAGTGACGAGTATTCGTTGAATTCCTCGATCGTATCGATCAAGTCGCCATCGAGAAGCACTTCGATCTCGGTTTCGTAGACTTCGTCGTCTTCAAGGACGATCGACAGAATCACGTCGCCTGCTTCGTCTTCGACATCTTCACTCATCGAAGCATTGCCGGTCAGACGGTCGATCTGGAAACCATTCATCCAGTTCACGGCCGGCAGCATCATCTGGAAAACGTCCATCGTGCCCGGCAAAACGATGCCGACCTGGAACATGTTCAGATTGAAAATCGGTGCTGGCTGCTGGCCACCGTTGTTCGTGTCTTTGCCACCATTGCCCGACGAACCCTCTCCGCCGGTCGTGCCACCTTCGTTCCCTTCACCGCCGTCGGTGTCCGGAATCTGCCACAGATCGGGATAGCCAGCCGGGAAGGTGACGTGCTCGTCGGTCGATCGCTTACCCATGTTCTGGACCAGGTAAGCGAAGTCGGAAACGCCTACCTTCGACGATTTGTCAAAGTCGGCCAGCCAAGCCATACCATCTTCCGGCGAATCGGGCGTCCGCCCCATCTGCTGCGTGAAGACAGCAAAATCGGTCAGGCCGATCTTTTGGTCGTCGTCGAAATCGTAAATCACCGGAAAAATGCCCATTTCAGGCATCGGCGCTTCTCGCAAACCGATCGAAGAATCGGTCAGCGTCGCGGCCACGTTCTGGGTGACCAACTCCAGCGAATAAGGGCCGACGAGGCCAGTTGCGGGATCTAGCAGAACGTTATCACCCTGCTCGGCGACGGCCTGAAATCGAACGCGAGCGAACAGCACCCGGTCGCCGGCAACCAGCTCAACACCTTCGGTGGAGCCATGAATGCCTTGAACTTCGCCGGTGGCGTCGCTCAGCATGAACGACGAATCGCCCTCGAAGGAGCGGCCGAAATCGACTGCCACGGCCGAAGTGAGATCGGTGCGATAGCCAAGATCGAGTGTGAGATCTTGCATCTCGATAGGCTGGTCACCTTCAGCTCGCACCCAGACTTCCACGACGAAATGATCCCATTCGTGTGTCTGATGCATGCTCTCAGGCAGATCGAAGGCTCGATCGAACCCTTGATCATTGGGCCGAGAGTCTTCGGTCAGAACGGAGTACTCAATGACGATCGCAGAGTCGCCGGCGAAGAGATCGCGGCGTTCCAAATGCTGAAGATTGGCAACTCGACGAGCGAGGCCATTCAGACTGCGATACTGAGATTTCATCCGCCTCATATGGGGTGATTTCAAATCCTGATGGCGGAGATCCGAATTGCTCTGGTAATTGGCTACCAGACAACCGCCATCGGAAAAATGTGTTGGAATGTGGGGACTTGAACACGGGTAATCAAGCCCTGGAGGGGATTGGAGCCCATCCATCTAGGATAAGCAGAGGTGATAAGCCGCCAACCAATCCGCCCTTGGTGGCTCACCGACAGCTTTTGTCCAACGAAGCCCGCACGATGGGTAACTGCCGAACCATCGCTTTACCTGTTATATACAAGGTACAACCCCGAAAAAACCAATTGGTGTCAGATTCCCTCAAGATTTTTGTCGCAAATCCCGACATCGCATTTGACTTAGCGGGAGCCTGTTGAGCCCTCGGCATGTTTTGCGGTTGAACCGGCGCCTTATTTTACATTTCCAACCACCCAGAGACGGGGCCGTTTGCCCCATAACACACCCAAGGAGAAGACTTTATGGCAGACTGGGTTGAAGCAGGTGAAAAAGCCCCCGCTTTTACATTGACAGCTGACGACGGCAGCAAGGTTAAATTAGCGGACCTGAAGGGATCGATCGTCGTGCTCTATTTCTATCCCAAGGACGATACCCCAGGCTGCACCAAAGAAGCCTGCGCGTTTCGGGACCAAAAGATCGAGCTGGCAAAGTACGGCGTTAAGCTGCTTGGGGTAAGCCCCGACGACAAGGAAAGCCACGGCAAATTCCGCGACAAGTATCAGCTCAACTTCCCCTTGTTGGTCGACAAAGACCACAAGTTGGCCGAGAAGTATGGTGCCTGGCGAGAAAAGAACATGTACGGGAAGGTGACAATGGGTATTCAACGCAGCACCTTCCTGATCGACACGGAAGGGAAGGTGGCCAAGGTCTGGAAACGCGTCAGCGTTGACGGCCACGATGCCAAGGTCCTGGAAGAAGTCGCCAAGCTGGCCGGCTAGTCCCTGCCATCAGCGCATAAAAAAGCGGAACCCAAACTGGGTTCCGCTTTCCTTTTAGAGTGGGCGATACAGGATTCGAACCTGTGACCCCTACCATGTCAAGGTAGTGCTCTAACCAACTGAGCCAATCGCCCGAAAGATGCTTTTCTGCAAGCATTTATCAGTGGTTGATTCCCGGAAGGATTAACCAAAGGCGTAGTTTGCCATCGAGACGCCTATCTCGTCAAGTGGCTGCAACGAAAAACAGGATTTTGACTGTCTGTTTCGTTACGCCACCGCCAGGCGAATCTCTTACGATCCCTTAATTCAGGCTAACCTGGACTTTCCTCAAGTCGTAACTTCCGTCAATCTATACCCTTCTAGCTGCGAACCCCGACACCGAATCAGGCGTCTTCCACCATACCAATCAGGGAGAGCCGCGGAAGTCTCGCAAGGTTCGCCCTGGGTGCTTGCGGTTTCCGAGGAAGCAGCATCACCCCGCCCAATTTTGCGGATTCAGCGACATCCTTTGTTTCGATGTCCTCGCGAAATTGGAAATCGCCATCTGGATGAGAATACAAACACATCATGCTCGAGGTCATTCTTCCCGACGGATCTAAAAAAGAATTCGATCACGCTGTTACCCCCATGGAGGTCGCCGCTGATATTGGACCAGGCCTGGCCAAAGCGACCCTGGCAGGGGAAATCGACGGCAAGGTCGTCGGCTTCGATACCAAGCTGCCTGAAGAAGGCAGTGTCAATCTGCGACTGCTAACCAAGAAGGACGAAGAGGCCCTCGGGGTGATGCGTCACAGCTGTGCCCATATCATGGCCCGCGCCGTGATGCGACTGTTCGATGGCGTTCAGTTGGCATTCGGACCAACCATCGACGGCGGCTTCTACTACGACTTCGATCTCGAGCATAAGCTCTCCGAAGAAGACTTCCCGGCGATCGAAGCCGAGATGAAGAAGATCATCAAGCAGGACGAACCTTTTGAACGGATCGAACGCGATCGCGAAAGTTCGCTGCAAGTGGTCAAAGATCTGGGCCAGAAATACAAGATCGAACATATTGAAACTGGCCTGAAAGATCACGACTCGATGTCGTTCTATCAGCAGGGCGAGTTCATTGACCTTTGCCGTGGCCCGCATATTCCGCGGCCGAAGGCGATTGGTGCTTACAAGATCTTGTCGGTTGCCGGCGCTTACTGGAAAGGCGATTCTAACAATCGTCAGCTCCAGCGTTTGTACGCAACCGCCTTCTTCAGCAAAGAAGACCTGGAAGCGCACCTTACTAAAATCGAAGAAGCCAAACGGCGCGATCATCGCGTCCTGGGTAAGCAGCTCGATCTGTTCTCGATTAATCCGCTCGTGGGGCAGGGTCTGATTTTATGGTCCCCCAAGGGAACCATCATCCGGAACCTGCTGACCGAGTTCGTCGGCGAGCAGTTGAAGAAGTTCGAGTACCTCCCGGTCGTGACCCCCAATATTGGCAAGGTCGATCTGTATAAGATCTCGGGACATTACCCGTACTACAAAGACAGCCAGTTCGCGCCGATTCATCAGGCCGAGGATGAAGAATACCTTCTCAAGCCGATGAACTGCCCGCACCACATCATGATCTACAAGTCGCGGCCTCGCAGCTATCGTGAGTTGCCGTACCGCTTGTCGGAATTCGGGACCGTTTATCGCTACGAGCAATCAGGCGAATTGAACGGCATGACCCGCGTGCGTGGCTTTACCCAGGACGACGCCCACATCTTCTGCACCGACGAGCAAGTCGAAGACGAGTTCCGCAAGTGCATCCAGATGACCCAGTACGTTCTCAGCAGCTTGGGTCTGACCGACTATCGTGTTCGTCTCGGTTTCCGTGACCCAGACAACTCGAAGTACGTCGGCAAACAGGCAGTCTGGGATGCGGCCGAAGCGGCTCTGGTTCGTGTTTGCAAGAACATGGGCATCACCGCCACTGCGGAAGCAGGCGAAGCCGCGTTTTACGGCCCGAAAGCCGACTTCGTGGTGAACGACTGCCTGGGACGTGAATGGCAACTGGGTACCGTTCAGCTCGACTACAACCTGCCGAGTGCCGAACGTTTCGATCTGGAATACATCGGCCCCGACAACCAGCCGCATCGCCCGGTGATGATCCATCGCGCTCCGTTTGGATCGCTGGAACGCTTCATGGGCGTGCTGATCGAGCACTTCGCCGGCGCCTTCCCACTGTGGTTAGCTCCGGAACAGGTTCGTATCCTGGTGGTCAGCCAGAAGTTCGAAGAGTATGCCCGCAAGGTCGAAAAAGAACTGCAACTGGCCGGCTTCCGCGTCAGTGGCGACTATCGCCCGGAAAAGATCGGAGCCAAGATCCGAGCCGCCCAATTGGAGCTGATCCCCTACATGTTCATCATCGGGGGACGCGAAATGGAAGAAGAATCGGTGGCGGTTCGTGACCGAATCGATGGCGACTTGGGTTCCATGAAGATCCAAGAGGCAATTGATAAGCTAAAAGAAGAAGTCAAGAACCGTGTCGTGCGACAAGTGTTCAAGGGTTCGGCCGGCCTGGGGACCTCCGCCGCGTCGAGTAGCGACGAATACTAGTCGGCCCGGTATAATGGCATTGCCTGCCCACCTTACAAGGGGGCAGGCGAGCCACGGCCTACCAAGTGACCTGTTTCCGCCTGATCGTCACCAACCCTCCTGATGGAATCTTAGCCGCCATTACCACCCGGAAAGGTGGCAAAATTTACCGATTCCAATTTTCGAGCGTTAACGAAGCGGAAACTTGACGATAAAATATTGACGATGTGGTACGATTTTACGGGTTGTCCACATGGTTGAATCATTAAAGACACCTTACCCGTTTCCTAGCATTTAAAGGATCACTAGCCATCGCCCTGCGTAATACGTCTCGCGAACGGGAACGCGATCAGAATCGCGACCAGACTCGAATCAACGAACGAATCCGCGTCAGCCCAATTCGAGTCATTTCTGCTGAAGGTGAACAGTTGGGCGTTCTGCCCACCGACGAAGCCATGTCCATTGCCCGAGAGGCGGGCCTGGATCTAGTCGAAGTTGCGCCCGGAGCCAAACCGCCGGTCTGCCGCATCATGGACTACGGCAAGTACAAGTACCAGCAAAGCAAGAAACAACATAAGAATCAGTCGCACCACACCAAGACCAAAGAAATTCGTCTCCGTCCGAAGACGGGCGATCACGATATCGAGTTCAAGGTCAAGCAAGCGATTGGCTTTCTGAAGCACAAAGATAAAGTCCAAGTCTCGGTGCAGTTCAAGGGTCGTGAAATGGCCCACGTCGAAGAAGGTCATCGCGTAATGGCCCAAGTGATTGAACTGCTGTCCGAAGTGGGGAAGCTTGAATCGCCTCCGAAGCAAATGGGTCGCCGCATCATGGCGACCGTTTCGCCGAAAGCAGGATAGGTTCGGCCAAGATCGAGAGACGATCCCTAAAGCAGCCATCAACTCAAAAGCCATTCCAATTCTGGGATGGCTTTTTTAATGCGCTGCGGAGTCGTGCTAGCACCGCGACATCCCGCGAAATGACCTTGTTGGCTCAAGAGGACCTCTGTTATCGTCTCGCGGCACTGGCTCCTGTGAGACGGACCCAGAAAACCCCAGAAAGCGAACCCATGCGATCTTCGGTCATCATCACCACTCACAATCGGCCCTATTATCTCGATAAGGTCCTGTACGGCTTCATGCACCAAACTGAGAAGCCGCATGAAGTTGTCATTGCCGATGATGGCTCGTCCGACAATACGCCTGAGATCATCGAGAAGTACCGGCAGCAAGCCGATTTCCCGATCCTGCATGCCTGGCATCCCTTTGGCGGCGTGCCTCAAATCAGCAAGTCCCGCAACAACGCCACGCGCGCAGCAACCGGCGACTATCTGATCTATACCGATGGCGACTGCATCCCCGGCCCACAATTCGTGGCCGATCATCAGCGGATCGCTCGCCCTGGGCACTTCGTCCAAGGTCGCCGAAACTTCCTGCAGTACAAAGGCTTCGATACCTTCAAGGGAACGGAAACAAGCTGGGAGCTGGCAAGGGCCTGGATGAAGGGTCACCTGACCAAGCTACATCTCACGATTCGCATCCCAGGCTTTGCCACGCGAAGCAACACCACTCACGGCGTGCGATCGTGCAACCTGGCGGTCTGGAAGAGCGATGTGGCCAACATCAACGGCTGGAACGAAGCATTCGTGGGGTTCTGGCGAGAAGATAGCGAGTTCGTGACACGGCTGATGCGAAGCGGCGTGAAACGCCTGAACGCGGTTTACTCGGCGGTAGTTTTCCACATGGAACACGAGAAGTTCTTCATCGAAGCCGACTTCGATCGCAACAACGCTTTATGGGAAGCCTCGAAGATAGGTCCCGTCTTTATCGAAAAAGGGATGATGCCGCCCCCTCGGCCGACTGCCATCTCGTTGCAGCAGCCTCAGGCTAAGAGCCAAGCCAAAGCGGCTTAGCTCACTAGCGAGCGATAGATCTCGACGGTCTCTCGCGCCGCCTGCTCTGAATTAAATCGCGTGCGGACTGATTCCGCTGCGTCTGCTCCCAACTGCCGAGCTGCCTCGCGATCTGTAAGGACGTGTGCTAGCTTCTCGGCTAAGGCAATCGGATCATGAGGTGGAACCAGGTGTCCCCCTCCGGTGGCTCGAATCAATTCGGGAAATGCCCCGTGCTCTGGCTGAACCACCGGAACCCCGGCGGCGAGTGCTTCCAAGACGAACAAACCTTTCGGATCACGATAAGTTGTCGGCACCGACAGAACATCGATCGACTGCAGGAACGTCAACTTGCTCGCTCGGTCGACGGTGCCGAGGTACTCGCAGCCATCACGATGGCCGGCCTGTTCCAACTTCTCCATCTGCTCGTTGACATAGGCCTCTTGCTGCTTGCCGGCCCAACCAGCGACCTTCAATTGCACATCTTGCATGCCTTCGATGGTCCGCAAATGCAGAAACGCATCGATCAATAGATGCAGTCCTTTCTCGGGAGCCATCCGGGCCAGATAGCCAATCGTCGGGGGCCGCTTTGTGTAATCTTTCCCTGAGGAAGGGGTGGGGAGGTCAGACAGATCGATCCCAAGCGGTACCAGGCAGAACTTTTCGCGCGGGATGCCGAAATACTCGGCCATGTAATCGGCGTAGTACTCGCTGAAGACGATAAACCGGTCGATATGCGGAACCAGCTCGCGAATCTGCTGGAAACATTGGGTTCGATACGGTTCAGGCAGCTCGTCCATAAAGATGTCATCCCCCTGCAGGGTCGCCACGATCGGGCAGCCGACCTTTTCCTTCAGCAGCGGAGCGGTCCCAGCGATCATCATGTTGCTGAAGTTGATGATCTGCGGCTTCAGGTCGTTGGCCACCCACTTCGCCAGCCGCTGGGCTTCCTTTCGCTGGTTACCGTCTTTCCCCTTGAGAACCGAGAGCGTCAAAGCTCCGAGTTGCTTGGCGTCGGTCTCGATACCACGCGACGTCGCCCAGCGAATGATCCATTCCTGATCGAGCCAGCGGGTCAGCCAGGCAGGCAGAAAGCGATAGCCTGGAACGGTTTGCTCCATATAGACATTGATGCCGCCATAGAAGAGCGTTTTCTCGCTGACGTCTTCTTCGTCGACGCGAATGGGTGTATACATCGGAATCAGATGCACATCTTGCCCCAGATGGTGCATCGCTCGAGCCACGGTATTGTCGCGCATGCAACTACCGCAGAACATGCCTGCTCCGCCGGCAGTGATATAGGCGATCGTCAGGCGATCGGTGGAACTTGGTGTTTGCGACATAGCAACCTAGCGATCCGCAGGCTCGGCATGCGGAACAACGACTGGACTTCGATGGCGAGTCATGCCCCACACTACCGCGAGTAGCACGAAGCCAAGGATTCCAGCGATTCTTAGTCCTCCGGACTTGAATACCACCAATCCATTGAAGGCAATAAACAGGAAGAAGCCGATCATCCCCCGTTCCCACCAGGGACTTCGCTGGCGATAGGCCCGCGGAGCCGCCCACCACCAGACGGTGTCGGCCAGCCAGACAATCGCCATCAGGTGATTGACATAGATGCCGCCTCCGAAATGGACACCCAGTACTTCATAGGTCTGCCGAGCGGTCTCGGCGTAGGCGTGCTGATGATTCCAATGGTGATAGAACTGCATTCCGGCCGCAATGTGTGCCAGAAATAGGGCACACCCAGCGGTCCAGATTGCCCTGCGAACGCCTTCGGACAAACGGCACCAGGGATGAACCATCCTGAGCACCAGACTCGACGCCAAGGCGATTAGTGCCAGACGTATCGTCCAGGCCGTGATCAGGGGACCATCCATCCAGTGTCTTGGGGGTAACGGGGAAGCATTCGGCGATGACTGTCGCTATTTTAGATGGGGGCGCTCAGCAATTCGACCGTGGCCAGGGTGGAAGAGGCCGAAAACTGTATCGGTAAAACCAATTAGTGCAATAGGTTACGCCGATACCACAACGGACTAGCCAGTTTCCCTAAATCCACATGCTTCCCCCTACCGCTCTTCAGGGATTGTCCCTAGAATATTGGGTTTCCACGGATAAGAACCAGGTCCGTATAGGACAACGTGTCCCACATACTCATTGGGGATTGGCATTATGCCTAAGATGAAGACCCACAAGGGTACAAAAAAGCGTTTCCGCATCACCGGAAACGGCAAAATCAAGCACCGTCAGTGCGGAACGAGCCACTTGGCAAACCGCATGAGCCACAAGCGGAAGCGTAAACTCCGCGGTACGACCGTTCTGGCGGAAGCCGAATCGGTGGCTCTGCGTTTGGCTTTGGGCAAGTACAGCTACTAAAGCGGTAAATTTCTGACAGCACTCCGATCTGCTTCACATTGGGTAAGCAGGCAACCGAGTGCGATTTTCTGTACGCGGGTACCAAACATCCGTTTCCTACGAAACGGGGGCCCAGTGGACGAAGGTTTAAGGTAATACGATGAGAACTACTTACGGCAAGGCTCGCCACCGTTCCAAGAAGCGTCTTTTTAAGAAGGCACGTGGTAATCGCGGTGGTCGTGGCAATTTGCTGCGTACCGTCAAGGAAACGCTGGTCCGAGCCGGCGTCTATGCTTATCGCGACCGTAAGGTCCGTAAGCGTGAATTCCGCAAGCTTTGGATTATCCGTCTCAATGCAGCTGCTCGCGAACGCGGTCTGCGTTACAGCGAATTCATCAACGGCCTGAAGAAGGCTGGCATCACCCTGGATCGCAAGGTTCTGTCCGAAATGGCGATTCACGATCCAGGCGCGTTCGATGCGGTGACCGAAGAAGTCAAGGCTGCCCTCGCCGCCTAAGTCGGCTTGCCCACCGTGGATGGGCAGCCCGCAACCCAGATGCAATAATACAAGCCGCCGAGTATTAACTCGGCGGCTTGTTTCATGAACGCACGTAATCAACAGGCATCATGTCACTCAACGATTTCATCAAACAGTTGGACGATCTGGTCGAAGCCGCTTCGCATCGCTTCGAAGAAGCCATCAAACAGGTCGACTCCCAGATTCTGGAAGACACCCGCGTCGAGTACCTCGGGGCGAAGAGCGGAAAGCTCAAAGAAGCGCAGAAGGGGCTCGGCAAGGTCTCGAAAGAAGACAAGCCAGTCGCCGGCAAACGCTTCAATGAAGTGAAGACCCGCCTGGAAGAGCTCTTCCAATCGGCCGCCGACACCATCACCGGTGGCAGCAGCAGTAAGGGGAAGTCGGAAGCGATTGACGTGACCCTGCCTGGCAAGCGGCCGCGCCTGGGGCATATTCACCCGATCACCCAGACGATCGACGAGCTGAAAGACATCATGGGCCGACTCGGTTTCTCGGCTGTGGAAGGCCCTGAAATCGAAGACGACTGGCACAACTTCGAAGCGCTCAACATTCCGCTCGAACACCCTGCCCGCGATCCGCTGGACAACTTCTACCTGAACGTTGCCGCGGCTGGCACCGGAGGTGGCAACCAACTGCTGCGAAGCCAGACCTCGACCGTGCAGATCCGCGTGATGGAGAATACCAAGCCTCCGATCCGCATCGTTTCGCTCGGACGCGTTTATCGTCCTGACGAAATCGACGCCACGCACTATGCCATGTTCCATCAGATCGAAGGCCTGCTGGTCGATACCAACGTGACCATGGCCGACCTGAAATACGTGCTGCGATTGTTCGCTTCGAGCTACCTTGGTGGCGACGTCGAGATTCGCTTCCGTCCTTCGTTCTTCCCGTTCACCGAACCGAGCGTGGAAGTCGACATGCGTTGGCAAGATACCTGGCTTGAGTTCGGCGGAGCCGGCATGGTCGACCCGAACGTCCTCAAAGCGGTTGGCTACGATCCCGAAGAAGTAACCGGGTTTGCCTTCGGGCTGGGTGTCGAACGGCTTTGCATGCGTCGCCATGGCATCAACGACATTCGCTACTTGTACGACAGCAATACGAAGTTCCTGGCACAGTTCTAAACCGCATTGCCACGTCGCTTCCCTTTGCATCGTTACGAAATCCGAATCCACGTACTCGCACAGAATAATTGAATCATGCTCGTTTCCTGGGATTGGCTGAAGCAGTACCTCGACCTGAACATCAGCGAAGCGGAAGTCTGCGATCGTTTGACCCTGGCCGGGTTGAACTTCGACGGCGCTTCGACGGTTAATAACGATCGCTGCCTCGATCTGGAAGTCACCAGCAACCGTCCCGACTGGCTCGGTCACGTGGGCATCGCCCGCGAAGTGGGTGTGCTGTTCGATCTCGACCTGAAGGTTCCGGCGGCGGATATCTCGGATATCTCGACAGGAGGAGCCTGTTCAAAGATCGTTCAGATCGAAGACGAGAAGTTCTGTCCGCGTTACATTGCCCGCAGCATCACCGGCGTCACGGTCGGTGCCAGCCCGGCCTGGCTCACCAATCGTTTGAACACGATCGGCCTCCCATCGATCAACAATGTGGTCGACGTGACCAATTATGTACTGATGGAAATTGGTCAGCCGCTGCACGCCTTCGATCTGGCAAAGATCGAAGGGGACGTCATCTCGGTGCGGAAGGCTGCCGCCGAAGAGAAGTTCATGGCGATCGACCATCGCGAGTACCTTCTCAGTTCGGACGACTACGTCATTGCCGATGGCCGTGGGGTAATTGCCCTGGCCGGCGTGATGGGTGGCAAAGAAACCGAAGTCAGCGATTTAACGACCGACCTGTTAATCGAAGCGGCCCAGTTCGCGGCGCTTCCAGTCCGCACAACCTCGCGTCGGTTAAAGCTGAAGAGCGATTCGTCGTACCGCTTTGAACGTGGCGTCGATCCAGAAATGATCGATTGGGCAAGCCGTCGCTGCTGTGAACTGATTGTGGAAACCGCTGGCGGCGAAGTGTGCGAAGGCCGAGTCTACGCTGGTTCGCAGCCACATTCTCGCTCGAGCGTGACGCTTCGGCTATCGCAGTTGCCCCGCATCCTGGGTATCGAAGTTCCCGAAGCGGAAGTGCATCGCATCCTCGAAAAACTGGGGAATGAAGTCGTCGACCAGTCGGCCGGCTCGATCACGATTACCCCAGCCAGTTGGCGACGCGACCTTGATCGTGAAGTCGATCTGATCGAAGAAGTCGCCCGTATCCATGGCTACGACAAGATTCCTGAACGAGCGGGCGTTTCGCTGAGTGCCTCGCACCAGAGCGATCTCGATCGGATTCGCAATAAGGTTCGCACGGCGATGCTCGGCATGGGCTTCGACGAGACCTTGACCCGCAGTATCGTGAGCGATGTCTGGTCGAAGGCGTTCCAGGGTTGGTCGCTCTCGGAACCGTTGACCACCAGCATGCCGATGGTGAAGGGGGAAGATCGTCTGCGAGTGAGCCTGATCCCAAGCTTGCTCGGGGCACGTCGCAACAACGAAAAGTTCAGCTATCCCGAAATCGATCTGTATGAGATCGCCAAGGTCTATCTGCCGAAGTCGAAGGCTTTGCCAGACGAACGCTACATGGTGGGTATTACCAGCGGGCGTGGCTTCTACGAACTGAAGGGGGTCGTCGAAGCATTGGTTGTTTCACTCAATCCGCGAGCGATGATCACAACCATTCCGTACACCGACCCGTTGTTCGAAGAAGGGCAGGGGAGTCACCTGACCATCAATGGCACCACGCTCGGTTATCTGGGCCTGGTCAGCAAGTCGGCCAGCAAGGCGTTCGGTCTGCAGCAGAAGGCGACCGTTGCCGAACTCGATCTGACAGCGTTGATGAAATTAGCCGTGCTCATTCCACAACATCAAGAGTTCAGCACGCATCCAGCCATGAATCGCGACTTGAACCTGGTCGTCGACGAAGAAGTCAGCTGGTCGCGTCTGCAAGATATCAGCACGACGGCTGGTGGTGAACTGGTTCAAGAGGTCACTTTCCAAGAGATCTTCCGCGATCCGAAGAAGGATGGTCCTGGCAAGAAACGTGTCCTCTTCACGATCACGCTGCAAGCTTACGATCGTACCCTGACCGGCGAAGAAGCCGACGCCACGATTTCGCAAATCCTGGCTGCCTGTGGTAAGGAAACGGGAGCCAAGCTACTAGCTTAGTTTGGCCGATGGCAGGCCCACTCGATCAACAACCGCAATTCCTTTCTCTGATTAGCGAGACCTATGGCCGACCACCAACAAATCTTCGATCAACTTTGCGACCACTATCGAGAAACGGCCAAGCTGGAAAACATCAGCGCGTTGTTGGGCTGGGACGAACGGGTTCTGCTGCCAGAAAATGCCGGAGCCTATCGTGCTGATCAGGTCACCCTTCTGTCGGGGATCATTCACGATCGCAATACCGATCCCAGGGTCGGTGATTGGCTGGAACAACTTCATGATTCCCCTCTCACCGAAGAAGCCAACAGCCCTGCCGAGGCCACCATTCGTCGCCTCAAGCGTGACTACTTGAAGCAGGTGAAGTTGCCGAAGCGACTGGTGGAGGAGTTCAGCCACTCGCGGATCATCGGACAGCAAACCTGGGTCAAAGCACGAGCCGAGGATAAGTTCGCTACGTTTGAGCCGATCCTCGACAAACTGGTGAGCCTCAGCCGCGAAATGGCCGAAGCAATTGGCTACGAAGGGGAACAATACGACGCCCTGCTCGACTTCTACGAACCAGAAGCCAAGACCGCTCAGGTTCGTCAGGTCCTGAAAACACTGAAAGATCAATTGGTGCCTCTGGTCGCAGAGATCAAAGACAGTGGCCGCGTTCCGAACATGGAAGTGCTGAAGCGAAACTATCCGCTCGCTCAGCAGGAACAGCTTGGCATGTCCGCCGCATCCAAGATCGGTTTCGACTTCTCGGCTGGTCGACTCGACGTGACGCATCATCCGTTCTGTACGACCATCGGCCCCTACGACATTCGTATCACGACGCGTTACGACGAGAACTTCTTCCCGTCAGCATTTTTCTCGACCCTGCACGAAGCTGGCCACGGCATCTACGAACAAGGCCTGCCGCATCAATGGTTCGGCCTGCCACCAGGTGCGGCGGCTTCGCTCGGCGTGCATGAGTCGCAGTCCCGTCTGTGGGAAAACATCGTTGGCCGCAGCTATGCCTTCTGGAGTCATTTCTATCCTGAAGCGAAGAAGCTGTTCCCTGAGGCGTTGTCCGATGTCCCGATCGGCGACTTCCATTTCGCCATCAACGAAGTTACGCCTTCGTTAATTCGCGTGGAAGCAGATGAAGCAACGTACAACTTGCACATCATCATTCGCTTCGAGTTGGAACAAGCTCTGCTGTCCGGCGACCTGCAAGTCAAAGACCTGCCGGGCGCCTGGAATGAGAAGTACACCCAGCAGTTGGGGATCACGCCCACGAGCGATGCCGATGGCTGCCTGCAGGATGTCCACTGGAGCGCTGGACTGATGGGGTACTTCCCCACCTACAGCCTCGGCAACATCTACTCGGCGCAATTGATCGAACAAGCGCGCGAAGACCTGGGCGATCTCGATGCCATGTTCGCGTCGGGCGAGTTCATGCCACTGCTGGATTGGCTGCGAGAGAACGTCCATCAACTGGGACAGTGCTACCCCGGCGATCAATTGGTGGAACGTGTTTGCGGCGATCCGATCGACTCGGCTCCGCTGATTCGCTATCTGCGTTCGAAACTTGGGCCGCTTTACGGCATCGAACATTAAAGAAGGTCTCGATAGCGAGTCGCCCCGGCGGCTCGCTCGATCTTAGCGATACCCCAGACTACGTTCGATTTCACGAGAACGATCCGACCACCCTGACCCCAGGTCGGTGCTTCGGCCGTTCTTCTTGGCGAACGATCCGGTATCGGTCATGTCGTCTTCCTCTTCATCCTCTGCCTTTGGCTTCGTATCAGAGAAGTTGTCGACGACATGATGACTAGGTTCTGGCTCTTCCCGATGACGTCCCCATCCCCAGGTACGACAACCAGGGGCAACCAAAAGCAAGATCAGCAAAGCAATTGTTGTGCGGGTGGACATCAGCGGAGTTCAAGCCGGGACCAAGAAAATGAGAGTCGAATCACGTCGCTAAATACCTGAAATTCAATGTCGGTACTAGAGCAAATGAAAACGCCCACTCCGCTTGATATCTTGGTGATCGCCCCCCATCCCGACGACGCCGAACTTGGCATGGGAGGCGCGATTCTGAAATTCAAAGCGGAAGGGAAGAAGGTCGGCATTCTCGATCTGACGTCCGGCGAGCCCACGCCCTACGGTAGTCTCGAGAAACGAGCTGCCGAGACAGCCGCTGCCACCGACATCTTGAAAGTCGACTGGCGAGATAACCTGGGCCTGCCGAATCGAAGCCTTGAGCCTACGCTAGCTGCCCGCGAGAAGCTGGCATCGGTCTTTCGCTTGCTGCGGCCGAATTGGCTGTTTGCACCTTACTGGGAAGATGCCCATCCCGATCATTTGGCAGCGACGCAACTTGTCGACGCGGCCCGCTTCTGGTCGAAGCTCAGCAAGACCGAGATGCCCGGCGAGCCATTTCACCCGCAGCGTATCTACAACTACTACTGTGTTCATTTAAAAATGGCAGCCCAGCCGGCATTTGTGCTCGACATCAGCGAGCACTGGGAAGAGAAGCTGGCGTCGATTCGATGCTATCACAGTCAATTCATCGAAGGTCGGCCCACCGAGTATCCCACCTTCCTCGATAAGCTTCACGACGAGGCCTCGTACTGGGGCAAAGTGATCGGAACTCGTTACGGCGAACCGTTCACCTCGCGCGAGCCAATCGGACTAAGCAGCATGGGTTCGCTGGTTTGATCGCCTGACAGTAGCACTTTAGCAGCATTGCTAGCGGCCGCAAAGTTTATCCAAATCGCGAAATCGGCACGATTCCTCTGAAGCGATCTTCTTCGCCAGGCCGATGACTGACCCATCGGACAAAGTGCGCCGCGAAAGATTCGTTTGGCGCACCAAGCAGCTCGGGGGGGCTACCTGAATTGCTACGATTGTCATTTTCGTGCGCTACTGGTTTGTCATCGCCTGTTTAACTCTGTTGTGCAGCGGCTGCGCCGCCATCCCCGAGATGCGCGAGAAGCCGATCTTTCACAACCCGTTCCCGCAATTGGCACGGGTCGCGGTGATTCCATTCAATAACCAGAGCGACATCCCTACGCTCGATATGGATGACGTGACGTTGGCCTACTACGGCGAACTGCAAACCATCCGCGGCTTTGAAGTCGTACCGATTGGTGTGACGATGCGGGCGATGCAAGCAAGCGGCAACAATGGCACCGATATCGAACAACTGCGAGCACTCGGAAAAATGCTGGGTGTCGACGCCATCGTGGTGGGTTCGGTTACCGACTACTCGCCTTACTATCCCAAGCGAATGACGCTCGCCGTCAACTGGTACGCGACGAACCCTGGTTTCCATCCAATTCCGCCTGGCTATGGACTGCCGTGGGGCACCGCGGATGAAGAGTTCATTCCAGAGTCGCACTTGTGGGAAGCAGAGTTCGCACTGGCACGAGCCCAGCTCGAAACACAAACGCCTGTTCAGCCTGATTTCGGCGAAACTCCCGAGAAAAACGCCCGTGTTGACTCCGATGGTTTGCCACCAGACTGGCCCGATCCAAGCGGCTTCATCCCCGATGCACCGAAAGCGAATCGCCCGATGATGATGGCGCAGGACAGCCCGATCATCTCGCAGATTCGAAGCTATAGCGAAAATGATTCCGACTTCACAGAACGTGCCGAGCAGTATTACTTTTTTCTCGACGATGCGCGTAATGGGGGTTGGCAGGGTTTTCTCGATCGTAGCAACGATTTCATTCGTTTCTGTTGCTACTCGCATATCACAGAAATGCTCTCTCTTCGTGGCGGTGCCGGTGAATCTCAACTGGCGATCCGGTGGGGCGAAAGCCGATAACGTTCTTTACCACGGATGAGTTTTGGAATTGTCTGGGAGGCTGCCTCACGTGACGGAAGAGATCAACGTACTAGCACTGGTCAAGGGTGAAGAACGCTACGTATTTTTGTTCAGCGATCAGCGACGGGCCGAAGCCCTCCGCACGCTGGGCCGATACGCGAGTAATCCGGAGCTGAGCTTCACCTGGTACGACGCCGCAGTGCTTAGCCAAAAAATTCGCGCTCAAGCGGCCGATCAAAACGCACCGGTCGATAGCGATGCATCCGTGAAGCCACGCTTCGAGTTCCCCGCTAACGGGCCGATTGATATCGGAAGCCTCGACGCCGACCATCTCGACTTCGACGAGTTCAGCTAACCAGGCGGAGCCAGCAGGGTGATCGATCGAGCCTTCAGTTCATCCACCCAGGGTCTGCGAACGGTCATTGATAGCTTCCTTCGCTATCTCCAGGTCGAACGCAATGCATCCGATCTGACCATCAAAAGCTATGGCGAAGATCTCGACGCCTTGGCGGGCTATCTGGAAGAAAGCTTCGCCCTGGAGCCTTCGCCCGATGAAATCACGACCCTCGATCTGCGGGGGTACGTGTCCGCTGTCACCGAAGCAGGCTACTCCGGCAGTACCGTGGCTCGCCGACTCGCCTCGATGCGAAGCTTCTTCAAGTTTGCCCAGCGGCAGCAACTGGTCGACAAGAACCCGGCCAAGCCGCTGCGAAACCCTCGCAAGAGCCAGAAGCTTCCGCACTTTCTAACCACGACTGAAATAGGCACGCTGCTCAACGCTCCATCCCGGGCCGATGCCGCTGGCATCCGCGATCGGGCGATGCTTGAAACGACCTACAGTGCCGGACTGCGTGTGAGCGAACTGGTCGGGATCAACGAGAACGATCTCGACATGCACGATGGCCTGGTTCGCGTTCGTGGAAAGGGTCGCAAAGAACGACTTGCTCCGCTTGGCTCGTATGCGCTCGACGCCATTTCCAATTGGATGAATATTCGTCGGCTGAGCCCTAAGAGCGAAAAACTCACCGAGCGTCCGATCTTCTTGAACAAGTTCGGAAACCGCATCACCACGCGTAGCGTCGGACGGATGCTCGAAAAATATCTGAAAGAAACCGGGCTCGATCTGCGAACGAGTCCGCACACGCTACGCCATAGCTTTGCCACCCATCTGCTCGATGCCGGTGCCGACATTCGTAGCGTGCAGGAACTGCTGGGGCACAAGAGCCTGGTGACGACGCAGATCTATACCCACCTAAGCACCGCCACGCTGAAAGGCGTGTACGAGAAAGCTCATCCGCGAGCGAAGGCTTAGTACTGCAGGCCGAAACGGGGCTGGCCTGCTTGCGGTGCGAAGTCGAGTCGCATGACCTGATGTTCATGCCCGAACGGGGAACTGCAATAGGTGATCTTGATACGCTCGTCGTCATCTTCGCCGATCGTATGCCCATCGCCAATCACGGGACCATTGGCAATCAAGTAGTCGGCCAGCCCATAAAACCGCTCGCACAAATCGCCAGGCTGGTCGGTCGCGTTCTCGGTAACGAAGTCCATCACATCAAGCGACTGCAGCCCGCGTGTAAAACCGACCGTCGTGCCGTCATCGTTCTTTCCAAGATAAACGGCGACCCACAAACAAAGTGGAACTTCCGCTGGCAGGGATTCGATAGCGATGTCGTGGAACAGCTCTGGCGAAACCATTAAGCCAGACTCTCCCCACAGCACACCCGCCGGCTGACCACAGGTTGCCAGCAGCGATGCGGTGACCATCGTCAATAATTGCGCCTGCAGCAGTGGCGCGACGTCTCCGACGACGGTTACAATCAGATGGGAACGATGTTCTTGCAGTTGCTCCACCGCTTCAGGCCAGATCCAAGTCTGACGTTCCGGTGGTGCCCAGCTATCTTCTGGTATCGGTCCAGGCATCATTCCCATGGCGATGCTCATCTGCCCCAGGTCGAAAGAAAGAGTGTTCTCTTCCTTTCGGACATCCGTCGGGGCCGGCAATATGGGCCACGATTCCGCAAGGTTTTCGCGAAACGCCTTCCATGCAACTTTGGAACCGCGATTCAATGCGATCATTGAAAGTGAGACTCCCACAAGCACCTTCCTCTCTGGCTAATAACCGCGAATCATGAACTCATTGGGGAGGACGCTGCTTTGGATTCTAAACGCTGACAATTGCGAAACCAATGAAAATATCAACGGAGCAACCTAAAATTGTGAGCGGTCAAGAAAGGTTCTCAACTACATTCTTGACAACGCAATTTCGGCATGTTTTCAATTTGCATGGTTTTCGTTTCCTTCCCTCGACATGCTCTCAGGTCCTAACGAGTTCCTGCGCTATTCATAACGGTTAACTGGCTTTTTATTATGCAAACAGTAGCAATCATCGGTGCTGGCGTTTCCAGTTTGATGTGTGCCCGTGAACTCGCGCACGAGTTTGACATTACGCTTTTCGAGAAGGCTCGCGGTGTGTCTGGTCGTATGGCCACGCGACGGGTTCCCGAACATGACATCGCCTTCGATCACGGGGCCCAGTACTTTACCATTCGCAGCCAACCCATTGAGCAGCACCTGCAGAGGTGGTTATCCGCAGGCATCGTTGCCCCATGGGATGGCAAGGTCGTTGTTCTTCGGCCAAATGAGTTACCCGAAGTAGAACCAACCTCGCGCTACGTCGCAGTTCCTGCAATGAATGCTCTCGGCAAGTACCTGGCGGACTCGCTCGATATTCGGCTGAACACCCGCATTGAATCAGCACGCCATGCTTCTTCCGGTTGGGTACTGACTTCGACCGATGGCGAAACATTTGGTCCGTTCGATGTGCTGGTTTGCACAGCGCCGCCAGAGCAGACCAATGCGATCTTGGGAGCGACCAGTCCCTTCAGCGGAACATTAGTCGATCAGCAGTTCGATCCTTGTTGGGCGACGCTCGTCTATTTCCCAAGTCGAATCGATGTCGACTTCGACGCCGCCTTCGTTCACGAAAACCCTTTGCGCTGGATCTGCCGCAATAACAGCAAGCCTGGCCGAAATGCGGAACACGAGTGCTGGGTGCTGCATGCCTCGGGATCGTGGTCGCGAGAAAACCTGGAGTGCCGGCCAGAGGAGATCACCCCATGTCTGCTTGAGGCTTTTGCAGGAGCTACTGGTACGAACCTGCCTGAACCGATTTACGCCGCCAGTCACCGGTGGCGGTACAGTGCCCCTGTCGAACCGCTCGACAGCTCTTACCTTTGGGACCCCACCATTCGTCTGGGAATTTGCGGCGATTGGTGCTCTGGTGCCCGGGTGGAAGGGGCCTTATTCAGTGGTCATTCGCTGGCTGCGCAACTTCTCGAATAATTCCGGTCGATTTCGTAACCATTTCAGGACGTGGGGTCATAATGAAGTTAGCCCCCATTCGATCCCCCGATAACTCCTCCTGAACAGAGAATTTCGAGGCCCATGTTGCTCCGCCCCCTGATCGCCCCCGCCCTGATTGTTTTCTTTCTGATCTTTGCTGCTGCATCGCCGTTGCTCGCCGCGGCGGAGGCTGAATTGGCACCAAACGGCAATCTGGAAACTCCCAACGCCGATTCGACCTGGCCAGCAGACTGGGGACAAGTCAAATCAGGTGGAAGCTGGGAGAGCGAAGCAGGCAACCACTTCATTCGCCTGAAGAGTCCTGAACCGGGCCAGATGGTCATGATGTATCAAGAGCTGAAGCTTCCCCCAGGTACCGAAGCTCTGCGTCTCTCTTGGAAACAGCGGGTCAGCGATCTGAAGAAGGGAAAGAACTCCTGGTTTGATGCTCGCATCATGCTCGAATTCGTCGACGACCAACACCAGAAATTGAAGCCTGCTCCGAAGCCTGCCGCCACCGGGAAAGACACCGATGGCTGGGAAGAACGGCAGGTCGAGTTCCTGGTTCCGCCAGGTGCCTACTGGCTTCAGTTCATGCCAGCACTGTTTCAGGTCGAGTCAGGCACCTTCGATCTCGACGACATCTCGTTGCAATCGGTCGACCCGGCCCCGCTTCGCGAAGAGATGGATCAACGTAATAAGGAACGCCTTGCGAAACAAACAGCCGATGCCGCCAAGCGTCGGGCCAAGGCTCAGAAGACACTCGATGAAACCGGCTCGCTGATCCTCAACGGTTCGTTCGAGGAAAAGAAGGGGGACTTGCCGCTGCACTGGGGCAAGATGTCTGGGGCGGTTCGTTGGGAGAGCGAAGCGGACAACACCTTCCTGCGGATCGAGTCGCAAGAGCCTGGCAAGCTGGCAATGCTTTACCGCACCTACGACATCCCCGAAGGCACGCAGGCACTCGAGCTGATCTGGAAACAACGGATCTCGAATCTCAAGACAGGCGAGATGCCGTGGTTCGATGCTCGTATCATGCTCGAATTTCAAGGGATCGATGGCAAGAAGCTCTCTGGCAAGCCTGCCCCTCCTTACACCAGTCGCAACAGCAATGACTGGGTCGAGAAGTCGAAGACCTTTCTGGTCCCGGAAGATGCCTTGACTTTGATCGTCATGCCGAGTTTGTTTCAGGTGAAGTCTGGAACGCTCGACCTCGATGACATCGCACTTCGTCCGGCCGACCCCACTCCACTGTTTGCGGCGGCCAAGCTTCGCGAAGAAGAAGCCCAGATGCGAAACGTCCCGGTGGAAGAACCGAACCGTGCCAAGTGGCCGAAGATGCTGAAGGTGGTTGGTAACCGCGTACAAGATACCGACGGAAACGATGTCTGGTTGCAAGGAGTCAACGCTGGCGGCCTGGAAACCTTGCCCCAGGATAAGCAGCCAATCAAGTCCGCGGTCGTGGCGATTGACGAGTGGCATGCCAACTGTGTCCGCGTCCCAATCAAAGATGAGTTCTGGTACGGCAAAAGTCCCTATCAAAAAGATGGCGGCAAAGAGTATCGCGAAACAATCGATCGCATCGTGAATCTGGCTGCCAATCGCGGCGCGTACGTGGTGCTTGACCTGCATCGCTACCGTGCCCCTAAGCAAGAGCACGCTGATTTCTGGAAAGACTGTGCGAAGGTTTATAAGAATCACCCGGCCGTCTTGTTCGATCTGTTGAACGAGCCGCATGGCATTTCGTGGGAAGTCTGGCGAAACGGTGGCTTTGTCGGCACGAAGAATGGCAACGACGAATCGGCGTTTTTGGACGATGCCGAGAAGAAGGCGAACCAGGGATTTGAATCAATCGGCATGCAAGCCATGGTCGATGCGGTCCGATCGACTGGTGCAAAGAACATCGTCATTGCCGGGGGTGTTTTCTGGTGCAACGACCTGACCGGCATCGCCGAAGGTTACGCCCTGGAAGACCCCAGCGGTAACGGCATCATGTACTCGTGGCACACCTACAACTGGCATACCGACTGGGAGAAGAAGGTTCTACCAACCGCTGCCAAGCATCCGATCTTTCTGGGCGAAGTAGGTGCCGACATCAACAAGATGGACTTCATCCCGGCCGCTGATCAGGAAAGCCCTTACACGTGGGTGCCTGACATGCTGGGCTTCATTCAGAAGCACCACATTCACTGGACCGGTTGGTGCTTTCATCCGCGAGCAACGCCGGTGATGATCTCGGACTGGAAGTATACGCCAACGCCTTTCTGGGGTAAGTTCGCCAAGGAAGCCTTAGAAGGGAAGCAGTTCGAGCTCAAGCGAACTCGCTAAACTTCCTTGCGGTCCTTTGCCAGCAAAAATGGGGCGGCCACCATCAGCAGAACCAACAACTGCACGCTGGCCGCCAGCAAATCGACTCGGAGCGTTCGTCCTTTCAGTCGGAGTCGCCCGGTCTCGAAACCGATCCAATTATGGACGTTGCTGGGCTCGAGCGTCGTTCGGTTCAATTCCGAGAACGGGCGATACTGGGGAATATAGCCAAAGTAGTTTCGATCCGCCTCGTATCGAACCGACGTCGCCGAACGCCCTGCGACGTAGCCTTCCCAGATACCAGCGGACCGCATCGGTGGAAAAGCGACCATGGTAGCAAGAGCCAGCATTAGACTAGCGATGGCTCCGCTCCGCACCCGCTTGGCTCCTCCTTGGAACGACTGTGGCACTCTCGCCCGGAACCCGAAACAGGCCCACATCAGGCACCACAACAGCGTCGCCATGCCCACGGCAAACAGGATCAGCAGGAAAAGGATTCCCGCACCAAAATTACCGTAGGCAATGACCACGCTTGTTACCGTTTTCCCTTCGATTCATGCTGTGAACTGCGATTTCTTCTAAGTGTTGGACCGTTTAACTTTCACGAAGGCAACCATTTCGGGGAGTAATTCGTGAAACCGGCGGCGAGCCCTTTCCCTCCCCCTGGGAAACCCGGTAAGTTGAAACGCGTATCATGGAACTATCACAGAAGACGCATTCATGTTTTGGATTGACGACGCGATTCTCGATGGGGGAATCCTGCTATTTCTGGGGGTCATCACCAGCAAGATCTCTGCGCGTTACGGGGTACCGATGCTGGTTCTCTTCTTAGGACTGGGCATGCTGGCCGGTTCGGAAGGGTTCGGCGGAATCGAGTTTGAAGACTACGAACTCGCCCACGCGGTCGGCTCGCTTGCCTTGGCAATCATCCTCTTCGACGGTGGCCTGGAAACGACGGTTGACTCGATTCGCTCCGCCTGGAAACCATCGCTCGTGCTGGCGACGCTGGGCGTTTTGATTACGTCGATCGTGACGGGGTTAGCCGCCAGCTGGATTTTGAATATCCCCATCCTGCATGGCATGCTGCTGGGAAGTATCGTCGGCTCGACCGATGCCGCGGCGGTCTTTTCGGTGCTCCGTTCTGGCGGATTTGCCTTACCGCAGAAGCTCGGTTCCACGTTGGAAATCGAAAGTGGCTCAAACGATCCGATGGCCATCTTCATGACGATTGGTTGCATCGAGATGCTAAAGCCCGGGGCCGACGTCGGCTGGGGCGGGGGATTAATCTTGATGTTCTTCACCCAGATGATTGTGGGCGGCCTGGTTGGGATTGCGTTTGGCTACATTGCCGTCTGGCTCACCAATCGATTACATCTTGATACGGCCGGGCTCTATCCTTTGCTGGCGACAGGCATGGGACTTATCACCTTTGGTCTGGCATCGTACCTGGGGGGCAGCGGCTTTCTGGCGGTCTACGTGGCTGGAATCGTGATTGGAAACAGCAAGGTTGTTTTCAAACGTGGCACGCTACTCTTTCACAACGCGCTGGCCTGGCTGGCTCAGATCGCGTTGTTTATTGTGTTGGGGCTGCTTAGCTTCCCGAGCAGTTTGATTGCCGTCGGCTGGCAATCGATCGGCATTGCGATCGTGCTGATCTTGATCGCGCGACCGATCGCCGTGGCGGTGTGCATGGCTCCGTTTGGATTCCGCTGGAACGAAATGGCCCTGGCAAGCTGGGGCGGTTTGAAAGGAGCAGTCCCGATCACGCTGGCAACCTTCCCACTGCTTTTCGACATCGACGAAGCTTCACTCGTCTTTAATGTTGTCTTTTTCGTGGTGGTGCTGTCCGCTCTGGTGCAGGGCTGGTCGTTGCCTTGGGCAGCAAAGAAGCTGGGACTCGATCAACCAATGCCACCCAGTGCACCGGTTCAACTTGAAATCAATTCGCTGCGGAATGTTGAAGGGGAGATCCTCGATTACACCATCGAAGAGACTTCGCCAGCCGCCGGCAAACTGGTCAGCCAATTAAATCTGCCAGACGGAATCACGATTGCCTTGATTGCCCGAAACGAGCAGTTCATCCCACCACGCGGCAAGACTCAAATACTTGCCGGTGACCATGTCATCGTCGTCGTTCGCACCGGGGCAGGGGAGGGAATCAACGCCATCTTTTCCCCACCGCACGAAACTGAAACCGAACCGACAATTTCTCCCCCACCAGAAGCATGATCTATCGAACTCTCGGCAAGACAGGTCTTTCGGTAACGCAACTCGGCTACGGCACCATGGGTTTGCGGGGGCCGAATACCTGGGGCGTGCGTGTCGTGGAAGATGACGCGGCGGAACGCTTCTTGAACCTGGTGCTCGACTCGGGAATCAACTTCCTCGATACGGCCCCAGACTATGGCGTGGCGGAAGAACGAATCGGTCGCGCTATCAGTTCGCGGCGAAGCGAATACTACCTCGCGACCAAGTGCGGGTGTGCTTACATCCAACACGAAGATCACATCGAGATCCAACATGAATGGCGCCCCGATGTCGTTCAGCGGAACCTGGAAACGAGCCTGAAACGCATGCAGACCGACTATGTCGACTTACTGCAATTTCATGGTGGCGATGCCGAGTCTCTCCAGCAGGCCGGGCTCATCGATCAACTTCTCCGCTTTCGCGACGAGGGCCTCGTCCGACACATTGGCATTTCCACCAAACTAGACGATCTTCCCGACTTGCTGGCGCTGAACGTCTTCGAGACCTTTCAGGTAGCCTACTCGTGCCTGAACCCGGTTCACCACGATATGATCACGGAAGCCGCAGAAGCTGGTGCCGGGATCATCATACGTGGTGGCATCGCCCATGGTGGTCCTGATGCCGAGATTCAACGACCTGCCCTGAACGATGTCTGGACGGAAGCGAAGCTGGAAGAGCTTCTTACCGATGGCATGACGCGGGCCGAATTGATTTTGCGGTACACACTCTCGCATCCGCACTGTGACACCGCGATTGTCGGCACTTGTAACGAGGTGCATCTGCAAGAGAATGTCGCCGCCGCTGCGAAGGGAGCGTTGCCGGATGATCTGATTCAAGAGATTCGGCAGCGTGTGGCTGCTCTATGATCCGTAGTGGATCGCCAGCCAGATGGTCTTCCCTTCCGTGGAAGTCGATTCAACACGATGCTTTTGCCGAGCCGGGATATTAACAAAGTCACCCGACTTTAGGTGCCTGGGATCGGCTTCCCCTTCCAATCGCAGGACTGCCTCTCCTTCGACGAGCAGCACAAACTCGTGCTGCGGCTGATCGTACCAGAACCCTTCAGGCGAAGCATGCGAGGCTGAGACGATACGCTCAATCTTGACGTCGTCTGCCTGCGCAAGGGTTTCGAACAACTCTTCAGAAAGGCTCTCTGGAATTGAAGCGAGCAAATTGCCTGACGACATGACTTACCCTTGGCTTGCGAAGAACACAGCGTCATTCCTCGACACAAGCGTAACGGATAATGAGTCGCTAGTACAAGCCAACGCATGTTCGGCTTAAACGTACGAAGGGACCCGCATGTTGGGGCGATAGAACGTTCCACGGCAATGATGCTGGGGAGTGAAGTTCGGGCCAACGTCGGCTAGAAATTCTTGAGCCCCAACAAACAGGTATCCATCGGGAATCATTGTCGCTGCCAACCGGTGAAATAGGTCGCGTCGCACTTCGCGGGTGAAGTAGATCGCCACGTTGCGGCAAAAGACCATGTCGTACCGTGCCGACATGCCGAACGGTTCGAGCAGATTCTGACGCTGGAACGAGACCAACGAGCGAATCTCGTCCCGGATTCGCCAACCGTTTTCTTCCGGGGAAAAGTACTTCTGCAAGCGTTCCGGCGACATGCCACGTTCGATTTCGTGCTTGGCGTACCAACCACGACTCGCCTTCGCGACCACCTTGTCCGAGATATCTGTCCCCAGGATTTGTATATCCCAACGGTGAATGTCTGGAATTAACTCCGACAACGTAATTGCCAGGCTGTAAGGCTCTTGCCCGGTGCTACAAGCCGCCGACCAGATACGGAGCCGAGTTGGATACGCTGTTTTTTCTTTTGCGTCGATCAGTTCCGGCAACGCTTTGTGGCGCAGTGCCTCGAACATGTACTGATCGCGAAAGAAGAGCGTTTCGTTGGTCGTGATGGCGTCGACCACCTTGCGTTTCAAGCCAGAATCGGCACCCAGACGCACCTTGCGGACCAGGTCTTCGTAGCTGGTGCAGCCATGGTCTTCGACAAGTTGCCCCAGTCGGCTTTCGATCAGGTACGACTTGCTGGAATCAAGACAGATCCCGCACAGGTCGTTTACCAGGTCGCACACCGCATCGATATCGCCCATGCTTAACGGCATCGCGTGACTCCTCTCACACCGGCAGTTTGAATGATCTCGTGCAGTTGGTCCAACGGGACAACCTTATCCGCCAGTCCGGCGGCAATCACCTGACGTGGCATTCCAAAAACAACACAACTTTTCTCTTCCTGAGCAACAACCATGCATCCATTCCGCTTCATCAATCGAGCCCCCATCGTTCCGTCGTCTCCCATGCCGGTCATCACCATGGCCATGGCTTCGCCTCCATAAACGTGAGCGATCGAGCGGAACAAATAATCGACCGACGGCTTGCAGCTTCGTTCAGCTGGATCGTCGGTGATCTGAATCTTCTTTTGGCCGTCCTGAACAACCACTTTCATCTGCTTGCCACCCGGGGCAAGGTAAGCGTTGCCCGGCTGAACCACCTGACCATCGGTCGCTTCATGTACAGAGATATTCGAGGCACGATCCAGATCGTTCGCCAGCGACTTAGTAAACATCGGAGGCATGTGCTGCACAATCAGCAGCGGAACTGGCAGATTCGCGGGAAGCTTCGGCAGCAATTGCGAAAGTGCCGCCGGTCCTCCGGTGGAAACACCAATTCCCACGACCTTCGCTTTGGAAGGATCGATTACCTTCGGAGCTTCCGAGCTGGAAAGGATTGGAGGAGCCGCTTCAACCCGGTTCGTCTCCGGAAAGGCTTGTTTGTGGCGACGTTCCTGCAGCACCTTCACTTTGGGGAGCAGGTCGTTGCGAAGCTGGTTGCAACTATCTTCCAGCTTCGAGTGATTCGGCTTGAGCACAAAATCGAAAGCGCCCAGGCGAAGGGCCTGGGTGGTCGCGAGCGCGCCGTGATCGGTCATGGCGCTCAGCATGATCACATCAGGCTTCACCGGACGCATGTGCAGCTGACGGAGCACTTCGATCCCGTTGAGGATCGGCATCTCGACATCCAGCGTTACCAGGTCTGGCTGAAACTGTTCGATCTTTTCGAGCGCATGTTGGCCGTCCGATGCGACACCGACGACTTCCACACCAGGACATTCAGCCAGCGTGTCTCGGACTACTTTCCGAAACAAGGTTGAATCGTCCACAATCAAAACACGCATCGCTTCCGCTTCCTTTACATCTCCAGCGTCCAACTCAACAGGATGTAATCCAAGCGGTTGGGGTCTCTTGTTGCAGTACGATTCCGTTCGCCAGTGACTGTGCGACCTTGCAGGACGTTGGCTTCGCGCTTCCAATTATGCGACGAAGTGGTACAAGCATCGAAGCAGGCCGGACCTGCCGTTCGCCCCCTTTCCAAGAGTACCGAACGACTGACAATTTGTTGTCACTTCTCGCACCATCTCAAATATACGGCGCGATCTTTCGGGTACAGGCTTCCACAGCAAACATTGCGCCGATGGAGCGACTCCCGAAATCTATTCGACCGACAGCACTTCGTCGACGTCCAGGATCACGACGATATCGCTATCCGTGCGGTAAACCCCTTTGAAATAACGCCCATCTGCGCCCGAGATGTTCGCAGGGGGAGGCGTAATTCCGTCGGTGGTAATCGAAATGATGTCAGCGATCCGGTCGACCCACAGCCCAATCGATTCATCGCCAGAGCGAACGATCAAGTTGCGGCTTTGAGGAGTCACTTCGGCAGCCCCTAGACCAAGGATCCGCCGAAGATCGATCACGGTCGCGACGTCACCCCGCAGGTTGATTACACCGCGGACGTGAGGTGGAGCATGAGGAACCTCGGTCAGGTCAAGGTTCCGGTTGATCTCTTGCACGAAGCCAATCGGCAACGAGAGCAACAAGTCCCCGACGTAAAACGTTGCCAGTTGCAGATCGGCTGGAGCCGACTTCTTCAGAGTCGCAGAACTCATGACAAAATTCCTTCCGGCTTAGCATTCTTTGCGGAGACACTCTTGCGAACGTTCTGTTTTGGAGCCAACAAGCGCCAAACAGCCGACAAGACTTTCTCGCGATCCATTTTGATTTGGTAATCGTCAACGCCAGCTTCAGCACCACGATGCTGATCCTCGTCGCTGGCCAGCGAGGTCAACGCGATGACTGGCAACTTCGACAGTTCTGGGTCGGTCTTAATCCGGGTCGTCAACTCGAAGCCGTTCATTCGCGGCATTTCGATATCGGTGATCACGAGGTCAATTCCGTGCCCATCGTGATTCAGCGTTTCCCAGCCGTACTGGCCATCTTCGCATTCCACGACGGTGAAGCCTTCGCTTATGAGATACTCACGAGCTTGCTTGCGGAAGAACGACGAGTCTTCCACCAGCAGAATGTTGTAGACCCGCTCTTCATCGACCGGAGCCGTTGGTTTGTCCTCGAACCATTTCGGATGTGCCGTAAAGGTCAATTCGTAAAGGTCGATCATGCGGATCGTCTTATCGTCGAGCACGATCGATCCAGCCACGCCTGGTTCCCGGAAAGTGGTTCCATCGATCTCGGCAGTAACTTCGCGGATATCGTTCAAATCTGCGGCAATCAAACCAACTTCGCGGCCGTGGATCTGGAACACCACCACGTGAACGTTGGCCAGATCAGGTCGTGCCTGGGCCTTGATATAGCGATCGATCGACAGCAGCGGCAACGAAGTGCCACGGTACTGCAGCAGTTCCTGACCACCAACGGTATCAATCTGATCGATACGAATTCGTTCGATTCGCGAGATCAGGCTCATCGGGACCGCGAACATCTCTTGCGGTGCGTTGGTGAACAACAGCAGCGATTGACGTTCGGCAGCACCGGCAACCTCGGCAAGGTGGACATCTTCCATATCTTCTTGTTCGTGGGTTCGCAGATCCGTCTTTGCCGCGATGCCAGAGACATCGAGAATCGGTGCCACGTGACCATCGCCTAGAATCGTTGCTCCTGCCAGGCAGACACACGACTTCAAATGACGTCCCAGCGGCTTGACGACGATTTCTTCCGAGTCGTCAATTTCATCGACGACCAGTCCGTACCGGAACTGACCACTTTCGACGACAACGATCTGTCGTGGACGATCTTTGCGATCCAATCCTTCCTCGGAATCGGCGAAGTTCAAAGCCCGATCGAGTTCGACCAGTGGCAGCAGCGTTCCTCGCAGACGAAGAACGTGAGCTCCCTTCACCTTGCTGATTCGCTGGGCAGACTCGCTGCTGCGAACACGAACCAGTTCGACGATGTTGACCTGTGGAATCGCAAAGCGACGACCACAAGATCGGATCAGCATCGAAGGGATAATTGCCAGGGTTAGTGGCAACGTGATCTGAACTGTTGTTCCCTTGCCAAGCACCGACTCGATGTCGACCGAGCCACCAATCTTTTCGATGTTGGTTCGGACCACGTCCATTCCCACACCACGACCACTGACGTCACTGATCTTTTCAGCAGTCGAGAAGCCAGGATGAAAGATCAACCAGACTGCGTCGCGGTCCGACATTTGGGAAGCGCGATCTTTGGTGATGATTCCCCGTTCAACGGCCTTGTCTTTCAGACGACGGGTGTCGATACCACCACCATCGTCACAGATATCAATCCGGACTTTACCCGCCTGATGATAAGCACGGAGGGTAATTGTTCCGGTCGGATCTTTCTTGTTTTGAGCCCGTTTGTCAGGCATTTCGACACCATGATCGACCGAGTTGCGAACCATGTGGGTCAGCGGGTCTCCGATCGCTTCGATGATGGTCTTGTCGACTTCGACTTCGCCACCTTCCATGACCACGTTGCACTGTTTGCCCAGCTTGGCCGACAGATCTCGCACGACACGGGGGAACTTGTTGAAGACGTTGCCGATCGGCTGCATGCGGGTCTGCATGATGGCTTCTTGCAGTTCGCTGGTCACCTGATCGAGACGGGCCGCGACCGCTTGCATGCTGTTGCCATCGGTATTGTTGACGGTCTGCAGAAGCTGGTTACGTCCAAGCACCAGTTCACCGGCCAGGTTCATCAGACGATCGAGGACACCCACCTGAACGCGAATGCTCGACTCGACCTGCGGTGTCGAAGCGTTGCGACCGGCAGTTGGCTGGTCGGCAGAAGCGGCCTTCTTCGAGGTGGCAGGTTTCTTCACGACTGGCTCTTCGTCAATCGGTTCCGGTGTGATCTCTTCGCGCATTTCCACTGGCTCCGGAGTTTCTTCGACCGGAGCATCTTCCACCTGCTCAACAACCGGTGCGACAGGTTCTTCCTCTTGGACAGCCTCGTCCGAGGACTCGTAAATTTCGTTCAGCAATTCGACATGGTGCGTAACATCAGAGTCATTCGACGCTTCGATGTCGTTGATCAACCCCGACAGAGCATCGGCCGCTTTTAGCATGACATCGACGATGCGCGAGTTGGGAGCAAGCTCTTTGGTCCGCATCTTACCGAGTACGTTTTCCAGGGCATGTGCTAGTTCGTTGATACGAATTAACCCCATGAACCCTGCCGCCCCTTTAATCGAATGGATCGCTCGGAAGACCTTATTTACCAGGTCGACGTCGATATCTGCGCCATTGGATTCAATTTCAAGGAGTTGCCCTTCAACGTCGGCAAGGTGCTCTCGCGACTCGGTAACAAACTCGGCTAGGAGTGCTGGATCATCGAACGACATATTGACGTCTCTCCCACGGTCGGTAATTGGTTTGCATAGATTTAGGTTGCAGCGTCGGGAAAGAGAGAACCAACCATCCGTCGGAGCCGTGAAATACGGCTTAGCGCAATGCGACACTTCCGATTGCGCCGATTACAAGCAAAGTACGAGTCGCATTTGAAAGGGGCCAAAGAGCAGCCCCAGTTGTAGACCTACGAGATCAATTCGTAATTTGCAAAGGCGGCTTCGATTGCTTCGATCTCGAGAAAGGCCACATTATGGGCAGGGTTCGCGCCTTCGGCCATTCCGACACGGAACGCTCTCATCTCGCGTTGATACGCCTGCGGAGAGATAGCTCCTAGCTCGACCAGCACCTCGCCAAGTGGGGTAGTTCGCTCCAGCTGAATGGCAAGTAGGTCGCGAACATCGTCACTGGTCAGCACCCCAAGTTCAACGGCAACTTGTCCAAACGACTTGTTCGCCGTGCTTTGCATACTGAGGGTTTTAAACAGATCTCGCATCGAGAGCCTTCGCGTTTCAATCGCTAAGGCGCCAATCTGGGGACGCGTTTGCAATTGGTGCGAGACTGCCTGGATGAATTGCGGACCGGAGATTCTTTCTTGCCGAAGGAGATAGAGTCCGAAGTGCATGACGAGTAGGTCCTTGATGAGATTGAATCACCGCCGACAATAAAGCAGTGTCAAGTTGTGGGCCCATTACTACCCTGGGGTCTCCGATTGCCCCGGCAACTGGAACATCAGCAAATCCAGGGAATAGGCTGGCATCCCCCATTGTTTGTATTCGCTGGTAACGATCGAAACGGTCCTGCCGCCAAGTGCCTCGATTTGCGATGTCCGAAACGCGCAACAGACTTGGTTCGGTAGCGCCGATTATTTCTCTGCTGAGATCTGGATGGACGAAGAAGTCAACGCATATCACGAAGCAGGTCACGCCTTGATGGCTCTGATGGTGGGAGCTCGGGTTCGCTACGTGACTCTGGAACCGGAATGGGACGATGGCCCTGATCGCTTTGCAGAAATTCGAGTCGAATGGCCACTCGATCGATTTACCCGCAAACAACTGTACGAAAAGATGGTTCTCGTCGCGTTGGCAGGTCCCGTCGCTGAAATGATCCACAGCGAAGAGCCCTTACATCCTGGGTTCGTGGCAGAATGGGCTGGCGATTGGGAAGCGGCCTGGATCGCGACTGGCAACTTTCTAAACTCCGATCAGAAGCGTGTTGCCTATCTCGAATCGACAACACGCACCATCTACGACCTCCTTGGTCAGGATCACCACTGGGCAGCCTTGGCGGCGATTGTCGACAACCTGATCGCCCATGAAACGCTCGACGGCGAAGTCGTCGAAGAGATCGTCCAAGCCTGGCTCTAAGCATCGGCCCCTCTGCCAGCGAACGTCCCAGGCACTTCATGAAGACTTCTTCAATGATGTGGTGTAAATCATGGTGTTCGTTTTGGGCGAAAGTGTTACAGTGAAGCCAATCCCGCGTGGATCTGCGATCGCCGTCCCCAACATCAATAACCACTGCCCCAAAAGCGGCATACCTCGGGACATGCTTCTGGAACGTTCGATACGAAATCGAAGCCAAATGTGCCGTAGTTTGCCGTTAGTTGACTAGCAGCGAACTTCTTCCTGGTTGTTGAACGTTGCTCAGCGGCGAGTCTGCCGGATGGCAGTCAAGCACGAACCACGAGTGAGTATACGTACGCAACCAGGATTCACCCATGCTCAGTCATTCTTACTCTCGCCTTGGTGTCTGCGAATGCCTCCTCTTGATGCTCTCGACCGTGGCGATTGGTTGTGCCAAGACCAACGAATATCAGCCACCGCCACCGGTTGAAGTGAACGTGGCCACACCGCTGATCCGCGACGTGACGATCTACATGGAAGAGACCGGGACGACCGAAGCTGTCGAACGGGTCGAGATTCGAGCTCGCGTCGAAGGGTTCATCGAAGAGATCAAGTTCGAGCCCAACGAGATCGTGGAAGCGAATCAAGTGCTGTTCGTCCTCGAACGACGCCGATACCAGGCCGCCCGGGATATGGCGAGTGCGGAACTCGATGCCCAGAAAGTCTCGCTGGAGAAAGCCAAGATCGAGTACGCTCGCCAGAAAGAACTGTTTGATAAGAAGGCCACGCCGGAAACGAACCTGGTCGCGGCGAGAGCCGAAATGGATGGAGCCGAAGCAGCTGTGCTTTCAGCGGAAGCCCACCTGGACGAAGCCCAGCTAAACCTTGACTACACCGAAGTCCGTACGCCCATCAAAGGCCAGGTCGGCAAAGCCCTGGTAAAGAAAGGGAACCTGGTCACCGGTTCTCCTTCGACACATCTGGCCACGGTCATCTCGTACGACAACATTTACGCCAACTTCTCAATTACGGAACGGGACTACTTGGAGTTCCTCGATACCAAGGAATCGATGGGTGCCGACACTGCCAGCGACATGCCCCTTTACCTGGCTCGAGCAACGGACGACGACTTTCCATTCCAAGGCCGTTTTAACTTCGCCGATCTGGCCGTGGATGAAAGTACTGGTACGTTTGCAGTTCGAGCGATCTTCCCCAATCCGAATCAGAAGATCGTCCCGGGCTTGTTCGTTCGCATTCGTGCCCCGATTGAAGTGAAGAAAGATGCTTTGCTGATTCCAGAGCGAGCGACCGGCTTCGATCAAACCGGAATGTACGTGTTGATTGTGAATGCCGAGAATGAAGTCGAGCGCCGCAATATCGAAGTCGGCAATAAGTTCGGCGAAATGGTCGTGGCTTTAACTGGCCTTGAACCAACCGACCGGGTCATCATCGATGGCATTCAGCAGTCGCGTCCCGGGGCGGTGGTCGATCCAAAAGAAACCACGCTCACAATGGACGAGTCACTGCTGAACCCTCCGGGGCCAAAGCCCAAGTCAACCGATTCACAGCCTGATGCCGATGTCCCATCGCGGCCGATGAACGATCAGCCACCTCGCACAGAGGGTGAGCCAGAGTCGTCGCAGTCGTAGTTCACCCGAGTTCTCCCACGCGATGGAATCGTACGTATGTCTCGCTTCTTCATCTATCGGCCGATCTTTGCCACGGTTATTTCGATTGTCATCGTACTTGCCGGTGCGGTGGCTCAAACGACGTTACCGGTGGCCAAGTTCCCGCAGATCACGCCTCCTACGGTTCAGGTCACCGCCTTTTACCCAGGTGCGAATCCCAACGTGATCGCGGAAACCGTGGCTTCCCCGATTGAACAGGAAGTCAATGGCGTCGAGAACATGCTCTATATGTCGTCGACCTGCGCGGACGATGGTTCGTACACGTTGAACGTGACGTTCGAAACCGGCACCGACATGGACATGGCCACCGTGCTCGTGCAAAACCGGGTTGCCATTGCGAATCCCAAGCTGCCGGAAGATGTCCGGCGGCAAGGCGTGACGACGAAGAAGCAGTCGACACAAATTGTTCAGTTCATCACGCTCACTTCGGAGAACCCGAACCACGACGGCCTCTTTCTCAGCAATTACGCGACGATCAATCTTCGGGACCAACTCGGGCGTATCGATGGGGTTGGAGCATTGAATATCTTCGGAGCGGACGATTACAGTATGCGAGTCTGGCTCGATCCAACAAAACTCAAGACACGTGATCTAACAACCGCCGATGTGATCGCAGCCATCCAGGAACAGAATGTTCAAGTCGCTGCAGGCCGAGTTGGCGAACCACCCACGTCGGACGCGACGGCGTTTCAGATGGTAATCAACACCCAGGGACGCTTGGCGGAAGTTCGCCAGTTTGAAGACCTGATTTTGAAGACGGGCGAAGGAAACGGGATTACCCGGCTGAAAGATGTCGCGACGGTCGAACTGGGGGCGAAATCGTATAACTTCAGCGCCTATTCCAACGGATCGAGCTGCGCGGCGATTGCAGTCTATCAGCTGCCGGGGGCGAACGCTCTCGATCTGGCCGCGGCGGTTAAAGAGCAGATGGAGCGAATGAAGCGGCAGTTTCCCCAGGGAATGACGTATTCCATTCCGTTCGACACGACCCGCTTTGTCGACGCCTCGATCACCGAAGTTTATTCGACGCTCTTCATCGCCGTGCTGCTAGTGGTGTTGGTGATCTTTATCTTCCTGCAGGACTGGCGAGCCACGCTGGTTCCGACCGCAGCGATCCCTGTTGCATTGATCGGCACATTTGCCATGATGGCAGGCATCGGCTTCTCGATTAACATGCTCACGCTGTTCGGAATCGTGCTGGCAATCGGAATCGTCGTGGATGATGCGATCGTGGTTGTTGAAAACGCTTCGCGTCATATCGACGCAGGGCTGTCGCCGAAAGAAGCCGCCGTCAAAGCGATGGACGAAATCACCGGTCCGGTGATCGCTACAACATTGGTGCTGCTGGCCGTGTTCGTTCCGACTGCCTTCATGGGCGGGATCGTCGGTGAAATGTATCGCCAGTTTGCGTTGACGATTTCCGCGGCGGTGGCCCTTAGCACCGTGAATGCACTTTCCCTGAGCCCGGCGTTGTGTGGACTGCTGCTTCGTCCCACGAAGGAAACGGCTCAGCGAGGCGAGTTCCTGCCCCGAACCTTGGTGGCGCTACTGCTGGCCGCGGTTGGGTGCTGGCTGGCTTTTCGCTTTGTCGGCGGACTTGGTTGGACGACGACGGTCGCCGCGATTGCCGCTCCGATCATCGCCGCCCTGGCAGGCTGGTTGTGCGCGGCCTTTTTAAACGGCCTTTTGCGGGGCTTCTTCCGAGTATTCAACCGAGCCTTCGACTTCGGCACGAAACGGTACGAATGGGTCGTCTCCGCTTTGGTCCGTCGGATCTCGATTGCGATCGTCTTGTTCACGATCTTGCTGGTGACAACCGGCTATGGCCTGCAATCGATTCCCAACGGCTTCTTGCCGCTGGAAGATCAGGGCTACGCATTCGTAAACATTCAACTCCCGGACGCCTCGGCTCAGAGTCGGACCGTGGAGGTGGTGAAAGAGATCGACAAGATCATCGCCGAAACGGAAGGAGTCGCCGACTGGGTTTCTGTCGCAGGCTTTTCGATTTTGAGCGGTACCGCAGGCTCGAACAGCGGTCTGGTAGCCGTTGTGTTCGAGCCGTGGGAAGATCGCAAATCGCCCAGCCTAAGCCAGATGGCCATTCTCGGCCGCATCAACGCCAAGTTACGAACGTTGAAGGAAGCAAGCTGCATCGTGTTTCCTCCGCCTCCGATCGACGGCCTGGGAAATGCCAGTGGTTTCCAAATGCAAGTCCAGGATGTCGGCGGGGCAGGGCTGACCACACTGCAAACGATCACCGACGAAATGGTCGCCGATGGCAACGCTCAGTCTGGCCTGCAAGGTCTCAATACAACGTTCCGCGCCGACGTGCCCCAGTTGTATGCCGAGATCGATCGCACCAAGGTCAAGTCGCTTGATATTCCGCTGAACTCCGTCTTCGAAACGATGCAGGCCTTCATGGGTTCGGCTTATGTGAACGACTTCAACCAGTTCGGGCGAACATGGCAAGTTCGCGTGCAAGCCGATCAACGATTCCGCATCGAACCGGAAGACTTGCTGCGATTGGAAGTGCGAAACAAGGCAGGAGAAATGATTCCGCTGGGAGCCTTCACGACGGTTCGACGCACGGTTGGGCCGCAGGTGATTCAGCGGTACAACCTTTACCCATCAGCCCAAATCAATGGTCAACCTGCCCCCGGTTATAGCTCAGGCGAAGCTCTAACCTTGATGGAACAGATGGCAGCCAACAAGTTCCCGCCTTCGATCTCGTACGAATGGACCGGGATGTCGTATCAGGAAAAGCTGCTCAGCGAATCGGAGTCGTTAACCGAGAATCCTTCGTTCATCTTGTTCCTGTCGATCTTGCTGGTGTTCCTGGTGCTGGCCGCGCAGTACGAGAGTTGGACCAGTCCCATGGCGGTGATCGCAGTCGTTCCGCTCTCTGCGTTGGGGGTGGTGATCGCCCTGCTTTCACGCGGCGCGGATAACAACGTTTACACGCAAATCGGTTTGGTGCTGTTGGTGGCCCTCGCTAGTAAGAATGCCATTCTGATCGTCGAGTTCGCCGCGGAACTGCGCCGTGATGGCAAGTCGTTAATCGACTCGGCGGTCGAGGCCGCTACGCTTCGATTCCGAGCCATTCTGATGACGGCGTTCTCTTCGATTCTTGGCTTTTTGCCGCTGTTGATCGCCGCCGGGGCAGGGGCCGCGAGTCGTCAGGCGGTGGGCAATGCGGTGGTGGGTGGTATGATGGCAGCGACGATTTTTTCGTTGCTTTTCGTCCCGTCGTTCTTCGTCATATTTCGAGGACTCGGCGAGTGGCTCGGCATTCAAGCCAAGCCAGAACCTCAGCCTGCGAAGAAATAGCTTCCAGGCGACGCGATCTGTCACCACGTCATATCATCGCAATTAGAATCCCGAGGGGGATGCAATGTTTCTCACCAGACAGTCGGAAGAACATGGCGAGCAAATTCGTTTTTCCATTTTGCTCGGTTCGCTGGTGATCGCCGTTGTTATCGGTCCGCTGCTGGAACAAACCCAACTCGGCGAGATCGTCCAGGTCACCTGTTTGTCGCTCGTTTTTCTAGCGGCGGTACTGGTCAATTGGCGAAGCCGCGTTCGATTCTCGGTGGTTGGCACCGCGGCACTTGTTGGGCTTTCGCTGCACTGGGCCTCGCTTGTGTTCACAGGCAGCGAGGTTTCGATTGCTCGGTTCGTTGGCGGGTTCCTTTTCTTGGCGCTGACAGCGTCGCTTCTGATGCGTTCGATCATCGTCGAACACCAGGCCACTCCCAATGCGATCCTGGGATCGATCTGCATCTATTTGATCATGGGACTGATGTGGGCACTTGGCTACGAAGCGTTGACTTACATGGAAGCCGAACCGTTCGCTTATCCCAAGGCAATCGCGGGCGAAGAAGCCATGCCGAGGCAAAATCTAGCGACCCTGCTGTACTTCAGCTTCGTGACGATGTCGACGCTCGGCTATGGAGATATCACGCCACAGACCGATCTTTCGCGAACGCTGACCTGGACGCAATCGGTCACAGGGCAGTTCTACCTGGCGGTACTGGTGGCTCGCCTGGTGAGCGTGCTGCCGCAAAGCAGTCAGCGAGAATCAACCGAAGTCGAAGCGAAGTAGCTGCCCCATTCGGCGAAGCGGCGGAATCCAACGTGACGTGAGAAATGCAGTCCGCATCCACCATCCGACGCGGGCCGCCTGCTGAGCAATACCATCGGTGTTCTCTTCCTGCAGCCGAAGCCCTGGCACCGACTGTTCGAGCAGCCGGGGATGATCAAGTCGCCAATGAAGTTGCTCCTTCGAGTTCCGCATGATCGGCAATTGGTTCAGCCACCACACGCCCCAACTGTTGTAGGCATCGAATGCCAGCTCACCTGATTCAAAGTATGCGACCATCGACCGAAAGATCTGCTGGACCTGCTCTGCGTCCAGATAGGCCAAGACTCCTTCCGCCACGATGAGCGTGGGACGATCTTGAGGGATCTGCTGTAGCCACGCATCTTCCAGCATCGAGGCACCAATCAGAGTGCACCCGGAACGCGGCGGATAGATCTGCCGTCGAAGCTGGATGACCTCCGGAAAATCGATTTCCCACCAGGCCGTTTCCGGCTTCGGATCTACGCGAAACAAACGACTATCGAGGCCACATCCCAGATGGATTACGTTGGCCTGGGGATGCTGATTGAGGAACTGACTGGTCCACACGTCGAGCACCTTGGCTCGGACCGCCATCGCGACGATCGCTTCGTGCGTAAGCGGGATTTGCTGGAAATCGAAGTCGACTTTTTCAATTGCATCCGCCGCGAATCGATCTTCGAGCACTGAGTCGGCAAACTGGCTTTCCAATGCCTTGCCACGCAGCGTAATGAGCAGCGTTTGCTGCAATGTGGTCAGATCAGATGCCGACAAAGGTTTCACGAAAGAATCAATTGGGAAACAGAATCGATTTCTAGTAGGATGGGGTCCCAGTCCTACCTTAGCGTATTTGGGAATTCTCGTTTCCCATTTCTAGCCTATCAGCGCAAAAAGTTATCACTTCTCGACCCCAGGTATTGCCATGCCCCAACTTGCAAGACTTGTTCTGGCCCTTTGTCTCGTCCCATTCGCAGCGTCGTGGTTCTCGACACTTGAAGCGGCTGACACCGAACAGCCCAACATTTTATTTCTGTTCACCGACGATCAGGCCGGATGGGCCTTGGGGGCATCGGGCTACCCACATGCAGTGACGCCGAATCTCGACAACCTGGTGAAGGACGGCGCCTACCTGACGAACGCTTTTACCGTGACCCCAGTCTGCAGTCCGTCGCGGGCCTCGTTAATTTCAGGTCGCTACGGAACGGAACTCGGTATCCAGGATTGGATTCATCCGCAGCGTGAACCAGATCTTGGCTTGCCCCTGGAGACGGTTACCTGGGTGCAACTGCTGAAAGATGCTGGTTACCATACCGGCCTGGTTGGTAAATGGCATCTTGGAACGCCAGATGCGATGCACCCGACTCAGTTCGGCTACGATCACTTCGTCGGTTTTCGCACTGGGGGTGCTCCCACGAAGAACCCAACGCTCGAGAAGGATGGCAAGAACCAAAAGTTCGAGGGCCTGACCACCGACATCCTGACTGACTTCGCGATCGACTTTCTGAAGGAACAAAAGGGGGACCAACCCTTTTGTCTGTCGGTTCATTTCCGTGCCCCGCACACCGCATGGCTCCCCGTCGCGGAAGAAGACTGGGCTCCGTTTGCGGAACTCGATCCCACGATCCCGAATCCGGATTACCCAAAACTCGACGTTCCACGCGTGAAAAAGATGACGCGTGAGTACCTGGCCAGCGTGGCTGGGGTCGACCGCAATGTGGGTCGCATTCTCAAGACACTCAAGGCGAAGGGCTTCGAGGACAACACCATCGTGATTTTCTCGAGCGACCATGGTTACAACATGGGTCACAACGGAATCTGGCATAAAGGGAACGGTCATTGGGTCCTGACGGAAAATCCACCCGCCACCGAGAACATCCCGAAGGGTCAGCGTCCTAACATGTACGACCTGGCCCTGCGAATCCCGACGATCGTTCGTTGGCCTGGCAAAGTGAAACCAGGCACCAAGATCGACGACACGGTCTCGAATCTCGACTGGTTCCCAACCGTGTTGGAAATGGCAAACGTCAAGTTACCAGCGGAAGTGAAGATCCATGGCGAGAGCTTCGTTCCGCTGCTACAAGGCAAAGACGTGAAATGGGACAACGACTTCTATGCGGAATACAGCACGAAGCATCAGTCGCACACGCACATGCGGATGTATCGTACGCCGGAATGGAAGTTGATTCGTGACTATTTGAACTCAGGCCGTGACGAACTTTATCACTTGACCGACGATCCGGCCGAGGCAAACAACTTGATCGATTCCGATTCGCCAGAAGTGAAGGCGGTGACTGCCAAGCTGGATGCCAAGATCCAGCAGCACATGAAGGCGATCAACGATCCGGTGCTTGAAACGCTTTCGGCCAAATAGTCCGATCCGATTCGTGAACAACAATAAAAAAGGCGACCTGCGATGGGTCGCCTTTTCTTTCAGGTTTCAACTGAAGTCTTCTTAGAAGTTTGTTCCGGTAGGAGCCGCAGCTTCGTCATCCTTCGGTTCTTCCAAACGAACCAGTGTCCAGGTCTGCGTATCAGATTCGCCGTAGTGGACCAAAGCCGTGGCCTCGTCCTGGGTCAGGTTATAAATGCTCGTCTCCATGACGATATCCTGATCCTTGTCATCGGCAAACTTCCAGGCAGCACGCTGCGTCTTTTGATCGACCATTCCTTCCAGTGGACGGTCCGACTTGGTGACGTCGTTATAGAAGGTACCTGCGATGATCCCTTCTTTACTGACGGCCAACTGCATCACCATGCCAGAATCGGTTCCCGATTCATCGGCGATTGCGAACACGCCCAGCGGCATCCATTCGACCTTCTGGTCGTCGACGTTCTGCGGAATGCTATCCGCAATGGTAACGGCCTGGTTGTAATACTGATCGGCGGTCGCGTACTGCTGATCGTTGACGTACACGTAGTTGTCTCGGTAGACCACGTTGGTGCCGTAGTCATAGATCACCGGCTGCGTCCACGCATTCCAAACAAACCATCCACCAAACGCACCCCAGGCAGCAGGTCGCCAGCACCAGTGTGGTGGATAGCGATTCCAACCGGTGTGCCAACGCCAGTTCGGATTGTTCGGGTAACGTCCACCATCCCACCAATGTCGATTGCCAGGACGATCAATATTGACGTTGTTCCACTTGTTGCGAATGTTGTTGATATTCTTGTCACGATCGATCGTGACCTTGTTACCAATGTTGATGTTGTTATTGTTGCCGTTCCCAATGTTAGGACGGTCGCCGCCGGGACGGTTCGGGAAGCGGCCGCCATTGCCCGGCCGATCTCCATCACCACCGTTGCCTGGGCGATTCGGGAAACGATCACCGGTACCTGGTCGGTCGCCACTGCCTGGCCGATCCCCAATACCGGGACGGTCACCAGTGCCAGGTCGATCGATCACTCCTGGTCGGTCGCCAGTTCCAGGACGCGTTCCGCCGTTGTTGCCTCCTCCAGGGATCGTGATCGAAGGACGATCACCACCACTTGGACGCCCTGGCAGGTTCAAGAAGTCTTGAAGGTCATCGCGGCTTGGTCGCGAGAAACTCGAGTCACCGCCACCAGGTCGCGTGAACGAAGGGCGATCGCCAGTGCCTGGCCGGGTAATGCCAGGGCGACTTCCGCTTCCACCACCACTACCAGGGACCGTAATCCCCGGGCGATTGCCACTGTTCCCGCTTCCAGGAATAGTGATCGATGGTCGGCTGCCGGTATCAGGTCGGTTGATGCTGGGTCGGGTCGATCCGCCGGTCGAAGGAAGCGAAATATTCGGTCGGCTACCGGTCGAAGGCCGACTGATCGTCGGTCGACTGGACGTTGGGCGGTTGATCGAAGGAGCTTGAATCGATGGCCGCGAAGAACCACCGCCGCCAATCGATGGTCGGCTTGTTGGCATCGACGGTCGGCTGACCGATGGGCGGCTCATCGATGGGGTATGACCACCACCGCCACCAGGGCGCGAGATACCTCCGCCGCCACCTAGCGAGTGACCACCGCCGCCTCCTCCGCCACCGCGACCTCCGCGGGCAAAGGCATCACCCGTAAGGAGCGTGCCTGCCATGATCGCGACTACCAGCGTCGTCATATTAATTTTCATGGGAACCATCCTCGATATTTTGTGGGGGTGTGCAGGAAGCGGGGCTATTCCGCGCGAATGATCGTCAGTGTCTCGATGCTTGGCATCAACTGGCCATCCACCTGGCGGCCAATCGACTTGAACTGAACGGTGTTTTCGTCCACCACGTCATAGATGTTGGTGGAAGACGCGCGGCGACCATCCGGCAGCACGCTCAAGGCTTGAACGGTCCAGCGACTTCCATTGTTCGACCAACGTCCGACGCCGAAACCTCCGTCCGAATCAAACGTCCACGAACGAATCGCATCGTTGCTCGGATCCCAGCCGATGACCTGTGTTCCTTCAAAATCGACCTGATCTTCAATGAACACCCGGAAGGTACGCACGATGAAGTTTTGGTTCGTGGTCCAACGTCCGGTCGTTTCGATCGTCATGCCTTCTTCGGCGTTGTCGACCCACTTGCCAATCATCCATTCCAGCGACTGCAGGTGATCGTAGTGCGAAGGAGCATCTGCCGGGGCTGCCTCTTCTTTCACACTATCGATCCGCCAGCCTTCCGGCGTCTTCACATGGATCGCTTCGTAGACCGTCTCGCTCGGCTCTTGGCCTTCGGCAAGCACCCGGGCCAAACCCGATTCCGAGGCAACCCGTGGCGAGATCATCTTGATTTGCGTGTTGGTCAGTTCCAGCTTCACGCCCGGGTTCGACTCGAAGTACGTAGAGAACTGACTGATCATGGCGTCATGACCTTTGAGCACTTCGCCCGACTCCATGACGAACTCGCCATCCTCGGTCCAGTGTTGAGCCAGGGCTTTGCCATCCCCTTTGTTGAATGCGGCGACGTAAGAATCGACCGCAGCCAGAATGGCCGTTTCATCTTCGGTTAAAACCAGTTCAACCGTTACTTCCGGACTGTCTGCCTCGGCAGCAACTTCAGCCTCTGGCAGGGGAGCCTCAGGCGGCTTTTCCTGGGCCCAGCCTGTTCCGGCGATTCCAACGGCCAGCAGCCAACTCAAAGCAATTCGTTTCATAACGCACCTTGCAGGATGGGACGAAAACAAGCCTCGGCGGCGGTTCATATGCTGAACGGAACCAGCGTCAGGCCAATAGGTTTCCACAGTTCAACATACCGCTGCGGAATACCGAAAACCACGACTTGCGCTATATTCGCCCATTTTTCACCTCCCGCATTTTCCGTTTGCTCTTATTGCGTCGGTCGTCCGCTAGATATGTCGGCAGTGCGAACCAGGCACCTCCTGCAGACCACCTTTCCCCCTCTGGCAAGGCAGTCGCACCAGGTTTTTCCGCCTCATAAGGTTCAAATCGGGGAATTCGAAGGTTGGACCGAAAATAAAAGGGGAATCGGCGCGGTCACGGTAGAATAGCTAATAGCAACCACAATCCCTTTCCAACCACGATTAAAGGCGAGAATGTCCCAGTCGCATGTTTCCGATCGCGATCCGACACCTTTTGTCGAGCTCATCGTGAAGCATGAACGTGCGCTGATGCGGTACATCCGATCGATGTTTCCGCGGCCAGACGACGCCGAAGAAGTGTGGCAATCGACTGCGATCGTTTTATGGGAGAAGTTCGATGAGTTTGATCCTGAGCGGGATTTTCTGCCGTGGGCTCAACGCTTTGCGTACTTCGAGGGGCTGCGGCGTCGGCGGAAGATCGCTCGCGATCGCATGGTGTTCTCCGAGAGCGCGATGCAGTCGTTAGCCGAAACCCACGACGCCTCGCGCGAACATCTGAATCGTCGCAGCCGAGCCCTTCAGGACTGCGTCGACCAACTGACCGCCCAGGACGCTTCGCTGCTTCGTTCTCGATACGAATCCGAGGTAACGATCGGCGAGCTTGCCCAGCAAATGCAAACCACGGCCAAAAGCCTTTACCGCCGGCTGGATCGAATCCGAGACAAACTAGCCCAATGCGTCCGTCGCCGCGTCGCCTTGGCAGAAGAGTAATTCCCAACGCTCCCAATGAATTCCGAAACGCTCAAACTCGAACGCGAAGCCCGTCAGGCCTACGATGCCGTCGTCAGCAGCCAACTGACCGACGAGCAGTTCGCTGCCCTGGAAGCTCGACTTTTGGCCGACCCAGAATTCCGCCAGGCTTACGTCGAACAAGTCGACCTGGAAGCGGAACTGGAACATCGCTTCGGCAGCGAACCGGTTACGACCGCCTCACAGCGTTCAACATCGCATCGCTCGTGGGCGATTCCATTCGCCATCGCCCTTTCCCTGCTGCTTCTGCTGGGTGTCTGGAATCTGATCGGTATCGAGCGTTTCACTTCGTCAATTGAAGATCCGATCGCCGCACGTTTTACCGAGACGCAACTGCTCGGCCAACGTCCCGTGGCGATTGTCGTGCAGCGAAGTGAGTCTTCCGCTGCCGACTCGCTACTCGATGTGGGCGACCGCGTGAAGCCAGGCGTCCTGCGTTTGAGTCGCGGCGAGATGCAGCTCGAGTTCCTCTCAGGGGTACGACTGCAACTGGAAGGCCCCAGTGAGATCCACCTGCTTTCCGATCAAGAGGCCACGTTGGTCCACGGACATGCGGCCATCGTCACCCCGCCCGAAACTCGTTCGTTCTCGCTCAACGGTCCGGTGTCGGCCATTGCATCCGGTTCGAGTGAATTCGTTTACAACGTGACCGATCAGCAAACAGGCACGATCGATGTTTACCAGGGTGAGGTCATGGCTTCGCTGCTGGGGCCTTCGGGCGATACCCTTCAAAACGAACTCGTTTCATCTCAGCAGTCCGCGACCTTTGCCGCTGGCAACTTGCTGGTTGCTAACAAACCGTTCTCGCCAGAGAACCGCGTCGATCGGCTGCCGGTGGACGATGTCTCGCTAAGCACCGATGCCCGCTATGCCAACCTGGTGAAAGAAGACGAGCCGCTCGTCTATTGGCGTTTTGAAGAGGATGACCTCATCGGCAATCAGGTACGCAATCATATGTCGGATCGCTACGCCGCGACTCTGCACGGACCACAAGATGGTTCGCTGACCGTCTCAGCTGGCAAAGCCCAATTTGGCGAGAGCCCCGATTCACGCTACCTCGGGATTAGCGAACCGATCGAAGGCTTGAACGCTGGCGAATTCACCGTCGAGTTCTGGGTTCGTACCGATCGAATGCATTGGGGAACGTTCTTCGGCATCTTGCCGGTCGATCAACACGATCGCCAGCGAGAGAGTCACCTTTGCGTGCTGGAGTATGCCAACAAGACAAACGTCGTCCATCGCCCGGCCACAGTGCGAATGCTTTATCGTTACCCGCCCACTTCCTACACCGGCGGCATGAACGTCTTTAGTGCGCAGTCGTGTGCTCCTGGCATCTGGACGCATGTGGTTGCTGTTCGTCGGACCGATGGAATTTATCTGTACTGCAACGGCAAGCTTCAGTTCATCCTCGATGCCCTCGACTTCGACGATCAATCCGCCTATTCGGTTCTGCTCGGTCAACTCGATTCAGTGCGACCTCAACGCCAACTAGAAGGTCAGATCGACGAGGTGGCGATCTACCGGAAGGCACTTAGCGAAGAGCAGATCCGTCGCCACTACGAGATGATCGCTGACCCATCCAAGACTTAAAACTCCCTTCCTAAGAAACGAGTCATGTCCTATATCCCTGCCCGCTCGGCGTCAACCATTGCTTTGCTGTTGGCCTTTCTAGCCAGCAGTCAGGCCCATGCCGAGAAACCGCTCGACTATAACCGCGACGTACGGCCGATCTTGTCGGAAAACTGCTTCTATTGCCATGGTCCTGACCCGGAACATCGCCAGGCCGACCTGCGTCTGGACGATGAAGAAGCGGCCAAGGACTACGCAATCGTGCCGGGCGACATCGAGGGAAGCGAGTTCTTTCAGCGACTGATTGCCGACGCTGACACGCGAATGCCACCGGTCGAATCGGGCAAGAGGCTTACGCCCCAACAAATCGCAATATTAAAGCGTTGGATCGAAGAAGGAGCCCACTTCCAGCAGCATTGGGCTTACGTGCCACCGCAATCGACCGAAGTTCCTAACGTCAAAAACAACGACTGGGCAAAGGATGATATCGATCGGTACTTACTCGCTCGGATGGAAGAGGAAGGCCTGCAGCCTGCCCCGCCAGCGGACAAAGTGACGCTGATTCGCCGCGTGACCTTCGACCTGACCGGCTTGCCACCAACCGCCGAAGAAGTCGCCGACTTCGTCCTGGACAAATCGCCTGATGCGTTCGAGAAGGTCGTCGATCGTCTGCTGGCGTCGGATCGTTATGGCGAACGCATGGCAGCCTATTGGCTCGATTTGGTCCGTTTCGCCGATACGGTTGGTTATCACGGCGATCAGGACCACAACATTTCTCCCTACCGCGATTACGTTCTCGACGCCTTCAACGCCAACATGCCGTTCGATCAATTCACGCGAGAACAGATCGCTGGCGACCTGTTACCTGATGCGACGATCGATCAGAAGATCGCCTCAGGCTACAACCGTTTGCTGCAGACAACGCATGAAGGGGGTTTGCAGGAAAAAGAATATCTGGCCATCTATGCGGCCGATCGTGTGCGGAATGTTTCCCAGGTCTGGATGGGTGCCACGGTCGGCTGTGCCCAATGCCACACGCACAAATACGACCCTTATACGATCGAAGACTTCTACAGCCTGGCCGCGTTCTTTGCTGACGTCAACGAGGCGGAGCATTTCAAGTTTGGCACCAACGCCTTGCCGACGAAAAGACCGCCCGAAATCAAGGTTCATTCGCAGCGCGAACGTGCTCAACTGACTTCACTGAAAGCGGAACTGGCCGAAGTGGCCGACGATGACGCAGCCACGACAGAGCGTCTTCAGAAGCAGATCAAAGCGTTGAACGACGCGGCCCGTCTAACCATGGTGACCGAATCGATTACGCCACGCGAGATGCGGGTGTTGCCTCGAGGTAACTGGCAAGATGACAGCGGCCCTGTCGTCGAGCCTGCGATCCCGACCTTTATGGGAACGATCAATACCGAAGGAGACCGGGCAACGCGTCTCGATCTGGCGAACTGGCTGGTCGATGCCAAGTCAGGCTCCGGGGCTTTGACGTCGCGTGTGTTCGTCAATCGTCTCTGGTATTTGCTGTACGGTGTCGGCCTATCGTCCAGTCTTGGCGATTTCGGCGGCCAAGGCGAACCACCAGTCCATCCAGAGCTACTCGATTCCTTGGCGATCGATTTCTACGAACACGACTGGGACGTGAAGCGCATGGTCAAACGATTGGTCATGACCGCCGCCTACCAGCAAGCATCGGACGAGTCGGAAGCGATCCGGCAACGTGACCCGTACAACCGCTTGTATACCCATCAATCCCGCCATCGCCGACCGGCCGAAATGATTCGTGATAATGCCCTGGCAGTCAGTGGCCTGCTGAACCTGACCTATGGCGGGCCGAGCGTGAAGCCTTACCAGCCAGAAGGTTACTTCCGTCATTTGAACTTCCCGCAGCGAAAGTACCACGCCGACAAAAACGATCAACAGTGGCGACGAGCCGTCTACGTGCACTGGCAACGCCAGTTCCTGCACCCGAGCTTGAAGGCGTTCGACGCACCGAGCCGCGAAGAATGTACGGTCGAACGCCCTGAGTCGAACACGCCGGTCGCCGCCTTAGTGCTTTTGAACGATCCGACCTACATCGAAGCAGCCCGGGTCTTCGCGACACGTGTCTTGACCGAGGCCGAATCGACCGACGAGGCTCGTCTGAACAAGGCCTACACGCTGGCTCTTTCGCGCGAGCCCGACAGCTACGAACGCGAGATTCTGACGAAGATCCTGAAGGAGAATCGCGAGCTTTACCAGCAAGATCCGAAAGCCGCGACCGAGTTGGTCGGCATCGGCCTGAAGCCAACCGAAAGCAAATTGGATGCGGCCGAACTCGCCGCTTGGACGCACGTTTCGCGTGTGATCTTCAACCTCGACGAATTCATCACCCGCAACTAACCTACCGAGTCGATCATGTCTGAATTCCATCCGATGCAACTCAATCGCCGGACGTTCCTGTCGCAAACAGGAATCGGTCTCGGCTCGGCCGCTCTTGGTTCTTTGCTTGCCCGCGAAGGCCTCGGGGCTTCGTCCTCGACCAATGGCGTCCCTGGTCAGCCTGGCCTGCCGAACCTGCCGCAGCGTGTCAAACGTGTGATCTTCTTGTGCATGTCAGGCGGACCATCGCACCTGGAGACCTTCGACAACAAGCCGGTGTTGTCGAAGATGAACGGCCAGGCATTTCCTGAGTCGTACACCGCTGGCCAACCGATCGCCCAGCTTCAGGGCCAAGCCTTGAAGTGCCTTGGTTCGATCTCGAAGTTCCAGAAGTACGGAGCCAATGGACAAGAGATCAGCGACTACCTTCCCTGGCACGCGAAGATGGCGGACGACATTTGTATCGTTCGTTCGATGGTGACCGAACAGATCAACCACGATCCGGCTCATACGTTTATGAACACCGGCACGGCGATCAGCGGGCGTCCTTCAATGGGGGCCTGGGTCAATTATGGTATCGGCTGCGAAACGGACGAACTGCCCGGCTTCGTGGTGCTGTCGAGCGTCGGTGGTCGTAACCCGCAGCCGATCGCTTCGCGGCAATGGGCCAGCGGCTTCCTGCCAAGCCGTTACCAAGGAGTGGAATTCAGTTCGACGGGCGATCCAGTGAACTATGTCCGCAATCCTGCTGGCGTGAATGTTCGTCAGCAACGCAACCTGGTCGATGCGATCAGCAGCTTGAATCGCCATCGCCAACAAACCAATGGCGATCCTGAAATCGCGAGTCGCATTGCCGCTTATGAAATGGCGTTTCGCATGCAGATGTCGATCCCGGAACTGACCGACGTCTCGGATGAACCACAGCACATCCTCGACATGTATGGGGCCAAGCCAGGCGATGGTTCATTCGCCTCGAACTGTCTACTCGCACGTCGTTTGGCCGAACGAGGCGTTCGCTTCATTCACCTATATCATCGCGGCTGGGATCATCATGGCGGGCTGAAGAAGTACATGGATGTCTGTACCGGACTGACCGACAAGCCGACTTACGCTTTGCTGACCGACTTGAAGCAGCGTGGCATGCTCGACGATACACTGATCGTGTGGGGTGGCGAATTTGGTCGTACGCCGATGTCGCAGTCAGGCAAAGGAGACATAGGCCGCGACCATCACATCAAAGGCTTTAGCATGTGGCTGGCTGGCGGTGGGGTGAAAGGGGGTACAACATACGGTGCCACCGACGACCTTGGCTACAACGCGGTTGAGAATGTCGTTCACGTCCGTGATCTGCATGCGACGATGCTGTATCTGCTGGGGATCGATCCCGAGCACTTCAGCGTCAAGTTCCAGGGACTCGACATGCGTCTGACCGGAGTGAAACCGGCTCGCGTAGTGCACGACATCATCGCTTGATGCCGCGCCCTGTTAAACGCCCGACGTGTGACTTCCGACAGCGATTTCGTCGAGAAGTTGCTTGATGCGATCAGGCTGAATTGGCTTCGACAAATAGTCATCCATGCCAGCCGCCAGGCACTGTTCGCGAGCCCCGGACAAGGCATGCGCCGTCATCGCCACGATCGGCGTGCGACGCCCGTTCTCTTGTTCCCATTGCCGAATCGCGTTGGTCGCTTGGGATCCATCCATCTCTGGCATTTCGAGATCCATCAGCACGAGATCGAACTTTCCTTCCTGGTAGCGTTCCAGTGCTTCCCTCCCGGTACTGGCCACTTCACAGGTGTGCCCGAACAGTTCCAGGATTCCGGATGCGACTTCCTGATTTACTGGTGCATCGTCCGCCAACAAGATGTGCAATGAACGGCCGCAGGTGGGCATCGTCGGAACGCCTGCACGATCTTCGGACGGCACCGAATCGATGGCGGCGAGAATGGCACTAATCAATTCTTCGCTGGAAGCAGGCTTCGACAAGGTCGCCATTGCACAATGATCGATTCCATCCGGCACGCCGGTCGGAGGAATCAGTACGACGTGCGGCAACTTGAACAAGTCGACCGAGTCAGGCGTGATGAACCACTGTGCCAAGGTCTCTGATCCACTGTTCCAGTCGAGCAGCACGAATGGCAAATCGCTGCGTTCGGTGTCGTCATCGTCAACGACTGCGGCAAACGCTTCGTCTAACGTCGTCACCTCGCATGTAGCCCCCGCACCCGAGAGAATCTCTTGGTACAAGTCACGAGCGGTTTGATTTTCCGAGATGATTTGAATCCGTCGCCCTTCGAGCACGGGTGCTTGCGGCGTCGCTTCCTCTTCGACCTGCTTGATCGGAATGGTCACATGGAACGTACTTCCCACGCCGACTTCACTTTCGACCCAGACTTTGCCATTCATCAAGCTGACAATCTGCGAAGAGATCGCCAGGCCGAGCCCGGTCCCGCCGTAGCGACGGGTGGTCGAACTATCACTTTGCTCGAACGCCTCGAAGATCGCCGCTTGTTTTTCCGCGGGGATGCCTGGGCCAGAGTCTCGCACAGCGAAGTGCATCTGTCGCTGCTTACCGATCCCATCGATGCGGCAGTCGACCAGCACTTCTCCCTTTTCGGTGAACTTGATGGCGTTGCCAACCAGGTTGAAAATTACCTGTCGTAAGCGGCACGGGTCTCCCTCGACCAATGCTGGAACCTCGGGGCCCGTACGACAAAGCAGTTCGATTCCCTTGTTCGCTGCATTGACCGCCAAAAGACGAACCGACGAACTAACCACCATCTGTGGATCCATCGGAATTGCTTCGAGCTCCATCTTGCCTGCCTCGATCTTCGAGATATCGAGGACATCGTTCAGCAAGTTCAAGAGGCTCTCACCCGACTGATTGATCACGGTCAGGCAGTTGCGTTGCTGCGAGGTCAATTCGGTCCGCAAGGCTAACTCGGTCATACCGAGAATCCCGTTGAGTGGTGTGCGGATCTCGTGACTCATGGTCGCCAGGAAGCGGCTCTTGGCCTCGTTCGCCGTTTCGGCGGCGACCTTGGCAACACGCAGTTCTTCTTCGGTCTTGCGAAGCTCTTTGGCCGTCCGCTCCAACTGGAGATTCGACCGTGCCAGTTCTGCTGCTCGCGAAACAGCCGCCGCCGTTCGTTCGGCGATACGTTGCTCGAGCGTCGTATTCAAACGCGTCAGATCCTGGAAGCCTTGAGCATTCTCGAGGGCAGCTCCTGCGATGGTTCCGACAAAGTCGGCCAGGCGTTCTTCGTCCGATCCGAACAGGCCGACGACCTGGGCATGCTCGACATACAAACAAGCTGCCAGTCGATTGCGGACAAAGATGGGAATGTAAATCGTCGATCGGCTGGCAGCCGTTTCGCGATGCATGGCACCGTCGATGCCTGACTCGACAAATGCCATCGCATGACCGGCATCGATCGCCTGTTGCAGGTTCTTCTGATCGTAGGTCACCTCCGGCACACCCATCTTGATGGTTGGCCGAGCCTGCTCATTGTCGCGGTCGAATTCCAGCAGCAGGCTGTTTTCACCACGGAGTAAACGTGTCGCGCCACCGCACGACTCTTCATAGATCTTTTCAGTCGTGAGCGCGGAAGCGATCCGGCGGCCAACGTGCAGCACCGTGTCGAATCGGTCGACCAGGGACAACGTTGCCAGTTCCCCTTCGCGAGGATTGGCCCGATCGTCTTCAATGGTTAGTTCGTCAAAGAGGCGTTGCGATTCTCGTTCGTCGTGCCGGGCATCTTGCCAGTTTGCCGAGAACCCCACCTGGCTACGATGCCAAAGGGTAACAGCTTGTTCGTACATAGCCTCGAGTTGTGTGGTGATCGCCAGGCACTGATCGAACAGCTTTCGTGACTTGCGATAGTTTCCACGCATGGCGGCCACTAGGGCCCGTTCGCGAATTGCTCGTGGCAAATCGTTCGGGCACACTTTGGCCGCACGAATTGCGCGCCTGGCAGTCCGCTCTGCATTTTGAAGCATGGCGTTTCGCAAGTGCGGAGCATGCGGTGGCGTTGTCTCGGCCTGCATTCGAAAGGCCGTTGCCAACCAGGCAAGAGCAGGGGCCGTGTAGGCATTCTCGATACCTGCGACCTTGGCGGTTTCGACGGCAGTTTCCAATGCCGTGATCGCCGAATTCAATTTTCCTTGGTAAAGATCTCGCACACCCACAGCGAAATAGAGCTGCGTCTTTCCTTGGGCATCGTGACGGGTTCGCTCGAGTTCTGCCTCGAACAGCGAATCGGGAATATCACCACGGGTCGCACGCACCCAGACATCGAGAATGATCCCGGAGGCCTGTTCGTCGCCCAGTTCGATCCCGGACCGATGATTGTTCTGCGCTTCGGCGATTGCTTCGCGGAAGTTGCCAAGATGGTAAAGCGATGCCGCAACCTGGTAGCGGGCAATATGCACTTGCCAATAGTCGCCGGTACGCTCCAGAAGCTGGATCGACTCACGACCTTTCTCGATGCACTCTCGATAGTTGCCAGCAGCATAAAGAGCACACGCGTAGTAGTTCAACGATTGCCCCTGACCCCACACGTCGTTGAAGCTGCGACGAAGTTCCAATGAACGTCGAGCATACCAGAGCGCACGTTTGAACAACGGGACCAGGCACACCACCGGGGCATGTAACGAATAGGCACTCGCAAGCTCGGGGCTCGGCAAAAAGTCTTCCGCATAGTTCAAACCACGCAAGTGGGCCAGAAGACATTCGACTTTGCTACGACAATACCAGCAACCATGTGTCAACAGAGCGAATAGCTGAATGGCCAGCCGTTCTGAGTCATTTGGCGGACGTCGCTTCCGCTGCAGGAAGAAGCCCGGAAAACAGGTATGCATAACCTGCTTGAGAGCTTCCCACATCAACAGGACGACAACCAGCACGCGGTTCCGTGGCACAAGACAACCGAGGGAGCGTAGCGCTGTTTCAAATCCTTTCGTCGCGGACTCCATGTCGCCACGCTTGAAGGAGAGTTCAGCGAGTTTGCTTTGGATCTTCGCGCGATCGAGATCACCTTCCGCCAGTTCCGCCGCCAGTTCGAATTGGGGCGCGGCTTCCGGATATTGTCCTCGCAACATCAACGCATCGCCCAAACCTTCCGCAATCCGGAAGCGAATCGACTTCGATTGATTCTGGGCACCACGCTGGGCAATACGATATTGCTTTTCCGCGATTTCCAGCGAGAACTGGCTGCGTGCCTGTTCGGCGGCCTGCAGTGCGTAGCCGAGTGCGGTCTCAGCGGCACCTGCCTCGTCTAGGTGATAGGCGATTTCGGAAACGCGTCCTGGATGCTGCTCTTGTAAATGCAAGGCGGCCCGCAAGTGCAACTGTCGTTGTTCGTGCGGGTCGAGTCGGTCGAGCAACGAACTGCGGATCTTGTCGTGAACGAAAACAAACTGTCCGCCGTCGGCTCGCTCCCAGATTAAGTTACGATCGCGAGCATGCAGCAGCGCAGCGACCGCCTCAGGGACACTCATCCGTGTGAGCGACGAAGCGATATCGAGGCTGAATTCTTTACCCACCAACGCACCGACCGAGAGCAGATTGATCGTCTCGGGAGGTAGCATCTCGATTCGATGGGTGAGAAACGACGCCGCTTCTTGCGAAGACTGAATGTCGTTCAGTCGCTGCGGATCGACTTTCCAGCAACCTTCGCCGGATTCCAACGCTCCCGATTCAACCAGGCCGCGAACGACGGCTGAAGCCATGAATGGGCTACCACCCGCCAGACGCGTGACAACCTCGATCGCTTCATCGGGCAGGGCACCTGCCATCGACTCAGCGAGCTGTTTGATCTCTTCCGAACGGAGTGGCTTGAGTGCGATTTGTGGGCACCGTGGGATCGCGCGCAACGAGTGATTCTCGTCCACCTCTTCGGTCCGGAACGAGCAGACCAGCGAGCTATGCCGCTTGGAGTTGCGCGGCTGCGTGTGCCACCGTCGAATCAAATTGTGCGTCAGACCATCTGCCCATTGGCAGTCGTCCAGAATGATAATTGCTGGACGTTCGCGACTTCCCAGGGCTCCCAGAAACTTGATCAAGGAGTCGATCGTTCGGTTTTCACCAAATGCTGCCGGAGACTTCTCCGTCAGCCGTTCGCTGGGCCGCAAGGCACTCCCGAGCGAAGGCAACGCCGCACAAAGGGCGTCGACCATGTCGCCGACTTGCTCGCGAACTCGATGCAATAAAGAGGCATCTTTTTGGGCCATCGAAAGGAATCCATCCACGATTCCTTCCAGCATTCGATAAGGCCGTTGGCCGACATTGGTGGTCGCTTGACCTCGCAACACCCAATTGCCATTGCGACGGGCGACACGGACCGCTTCGACCATCAAACGGCTTTTGCCGACACCTGACTCGCCTTCAACCAGGATCACCGAGGCGTTGCCCTGGCGAGTCTCTTTGATGAAGTTGTTGAGTTGATTCAGTTCTTCATCACGCGCGACGAAAGCGGGCTCGGTCAGCGTGCAACGGCGATCACTTGATCCGATGGTGATGTGCGATCCATCGCCTCCCGTTTGTAAGACTTCTTCAATCGCCAACAGGTCCGCCACGACCGCACTGGCCAACTGGTAGCGATCGCGTGGATCCTTGCGTAGCAGACGTTGAACGAGCTCGTCCAGGTCACGCGACACTTCTGCATTGATACTCGGCAAGTCAGGCACAGGCGCCGTGAGATGTTCAAATAGAATCTCACCTGCTCCCTTTCCCAGAAATGGCAATCGCCCTGCTAACAAGCGGAATAAGAGAATCCCACCCGCATATAGATCGGACGGGGGTCCCACATCCGCATCGATCGAACCCGCTTCCTCCGGCGACATATACGAGACCGTCTCACACTCACGTTCACCCCAAAGTTGATCTGGATGAAAACGTTTCACAATTCCGACCCCCCCCAGTTTGATCCCCGTGATTTTCGCATCATCGCGAGAATCTACGGTCACCACCATACTGGAAGGCATCACGTCGCGGTGTAGCGACCCACGACGATGCAACGAGTCGAGCGCGGTAAAGAGGTCCTTACCAATCTGTAGGACTTCGTTAATCGAAAGAGGTTCTTCCGTCAGAACCTGCGAGAGCGTCTTTCGATCTTCGCGCGGCATCACAATATAGAAATCATCGTCACTGCGCAAGAAGTTCAGAATGGGAACAAGCTGCTCATTATGATGATCGCGACGGATTGCGGCTTCAAACTCGACACGAGCGCGCGTTCCGCTCGACATCGAAGATAGATTTACCGAGCGAATCTCAACAAGTTGCCCGTTCGCTTTGTCGCTTCCCCAGAAGGTTTGGCCATACGTAGGCTCACCGGTCGCCGCGTTGATCTCGTAGCGCGAACTGATCTCCTCAGCGACATTCAACAGTGGTTTGAATGCGTCGACCACGTCACCTGGTTCTCGGTCCACCATGTGTTCTTATCGTTTTAAATTACAGGTAATACATGAAGGCCCCATGCGGCCTGGGAAGCTCCCTGGCTGACATCATGTATGCCCTTGATTAGTAGAGGAAGCGACTGGTTGCCCCCTCCACATAAGTAGGCGCAGATCGGTGCGCTGAATCACTGGAAACTTAGCTTGCCCCCTTGCGCCCGCTTCTAAGATCACGCGTTAAGCGCAAGCTGCGCATTACGTATGGGTCATAAGGGGCATGTAAATGGTGAAACTTACCTAAGCACACCCCCCCTTATGTCTAATTGCTACGTTTCATGGTTGATTTCCGGCAACAGGACCATTCTGATAAATACTCGAGTCGCGTCGTACCAATTCACGTGCGACCTTATCTGCCCAATTGGACACCTGATTTTCTGGGTATTTGCAATGATTCAGCCGAACGAGTCGAGCTCGTCTCGATTACCTAGCGTGATCGAATTCTTTTCAAAGGACGTGGCGGAATTCAAGCAACAGCTTGCTCAACTTGAAAGCGAGATTGACAAGGATGCAATCCCGCAACGTGGAGATGAGTTTCACAAGCGAACGCTTGCCGCATTTCAACAATCTCAAACCGCTTGTCGCAATTTCGAATGCGCTCACGAAAATGATCCTGAATTGATCAAGGAAGTTCAGGCGCGTTTCCGTGAAGAAACGAATCCCTGGTTCTCGCTTAGTTGGATCGGTAATCGTGCTCGCACGAAGCCTAGCGGCTTTGCTGGCGACTACGAGATGCTGGTCAAACTATACGAAGAAGCCACACCAGCGCGAGGTTTAGGTGCATACCTGGACCTCTGCATTTCCGAACTTCCGTTGGCCAACGCGGTGCGCGGTCGTAAAGACCTCGTCCGTGAGTATCTGGAAAATGAAATCGGATCTCGCGAAGGTGATCTTCGGATCCTCGATATCGCTTGTGGTCCATGTCGCGAATTTCTCGATTGGCCGGAATATGCCGGTCGCAACATCGAAGTAATCGCCATGGACAACGATCCCGTCGCGCTTGAATACATCGAAGCCACAGTTGCCTCGCAACTTCCGCCATCGACAACGCTCAAACCGGTTCGTTACAACGCCATGCGTGCGCGGAACTCGGAAGCGACCAAAAAGAACTTCGGTACGTTCGATATCATCTACAGTGTTGGCTTGGCCGACTACCTGACCGATGAGCACCTGGTCGGCATCTTCGCCGGTCTCGGGGAATCGCTGAACGAAGGGGGCTGTCTGGTAATCGCCTTCAAAGATACCGAGCAGTATGACGAGACGCCTTACCAATGGCATCTCGATTGGTTCTTCTATCAGCGGACCGTAGATGATGTTTTGAACGTATACCAACAGGCCGGTTTCAATACCGACAAGATGGTACTGACTCGTGATCGGACGGGCATCATTGTCAACTACGTGAGTCGCAGTGCTCCGGATTGCATTCGTCGTATCGACCTGGCTGAAATGCCACGCTCGGCACGTGCGAAGAACACTCGGATCGCGAAGAACGGTCAGATCGTCGAGAACTAAAACCTAGTTCGCAGCGGTGCAGGTCCCAGCGGGAATGCTCACTCCGGGTGCCATCTCTGGAAGATTCGCATACACGAGTGCATCGTTCAGACGCTGATTGATGTTGACGATTTCTTCCTCGTGACGGAAGAACGCCTCGACGATATCAGGGTCGAAATGGGATCCGCTTCCCTCGCGGATAATCGCACAGGCCTTTTCATGCGAGAAGGCTTCTTTGTAAACGCGAGCAGTGGTCAGGGCGTCGTAGACGTCCGCCACTGCGACAATGCGGCCGCACAGCGGAATTTCTTCTCCCTTCAGCCCGTACGGATAGCCACTGCCATCCCACTTCTCGTGATGCGATGCGGCAATGTCTCTAGCAAATCGCAGGTAGGCCGCTTCTGGCTGCTCTTGGACGGCAGCATCCAGCGTGTGAAAGCCTACGAGCGTATGCTGCTTCATGATCTCGAATTCTTCCGACGTTAATCGGCCCGGCTTCAGCAACACGTGATCGGGAATACCTACCTTGCCAATGTCGTGCAGCGGACTGGTCAGGTAGATCGTGCGGACATAGTCGGCATCGACAATGTCGGCGTACTTAGGCTGGCTCGCGAGATCTTCGGCCAACAAACGCGAGTATTCTCGCATGCGTTCCAGGTGAGCGCCTGTCTCAGGGTCGCGTGATTCCGCGAGCTTGGCCAACGCAAAGATGATGACGTTTCGGCTTTCTAACGAAACAATGCGATTCGCTGTGCGGAGCCGGATTTGCAGTTCTTCCGGGTCGAACGGCTTGTTGACGAAGTCGTCGGCACCGGCTCGAAGACCACTGACCAGATTATGTTTGCGGTCAAGCGAGGTCAGCAGAATGAAATAGACGTAGCCGCTTAAAGGACGCTGTCGCACACGACGGCAAAGCTCTACGCCTGACATGCCCGGCATTTGCCAGTCCGACAATACGATACGAATGTCCCCCTGGCAGATCATTTCCAGCGCTTCGTTTCCGTCGCTGGCGGTCAGGACCGGAATACCCAACGCCTCGAGAACGTCCCGTAGCATGCCAAGACATGCCGGATCGTCGTCTACCAATAAAATGGGAGCTTGCGTGGTGTCTCGGTCATGGATGATCATTGGCGGTCCCCTACGCGTCGCTGCGAGATGATGTCCGTCAAACGGTCATACTCTTCGCGAATATCTGATAGCGATTCGTCTACGTTTTGCAGACTTCCTTCCGCCTTCTGCTCGAGTTTTGTCGCAATCTCGGCAAGTCGGTCTGCAGAAACCGTCAATGAAGTTCCCTTGATGCGATGCGCTATTCTCGCAACTTCCTCCGAGTTTTGCTCGTCTGCCGCAGCTTCCAGTGCTTCCAGATCGCCAACCAGGGCCTGCTGGAATCGATCCAATGCTTTCTCGACCAGATCGATTCGACCAATACAACGGGATGTCAATGTTTCCCAATTGATGGACTGGTCAGTGGAAAAAGTGAGCATTGGTTGCCAATTCATTCGCAGTCTCCCCGGGTTAAAACCTGTGCACAGATAAGAGCTGGCGTGCAACTTTCCGGATATCTTCCGAAAGATAGGTTACATTTCCCCGAGGGTCAAAATGATACGCAATTCGATGGCAATTCGAGCATATTTGGCGTAAATCCATGTGGTTACTTAAGTAACCGCTTATGGATTCCGCGCGAATAACGCAATTGTCTCCGGTTTCACTAGTAGCGAATCTGGACGCCCAACAGCAGCGAATGGGCGTTGATTCGGTGCGACATCGTGTCGTTGCCACCGAACGGAGGCGATGGGAGTGGCCCCGAAACTTCCGAGTTCACCAGGTAGACATAGGCCAGGTTGAGCTCGACGTTTTCAGTTAGCAGACACCCAGCACCCAGGGCGATGTTATGCGTCTGGATCAAAGGGCTGGCAATGTTCGTAAACACGTCTTCCGAACCGATTGGGTTCTGGTTGAAGTTGTAACCTGCGCGAAGTTTCCACAGTTCGCTCAACTGGTACTGCGCACCGATTGCCCCGGCGAAGACGCTTTGCCAACCGAGGTCTTTAAAACCGGCCGTATTGGCATAATCGAAATAACGCACATCGGCGGCAAAAACCCAACGTTCCCAGCCGTAGTACCCCAAGCCTCCAGAGAGGATCAGTGGGTAATCGAGATCGAAGCCAACAACGCCCGACGAAGTGAAGAAGCGGAACTCTTCAAACCACTGCGGACTCTTCACCGTGAAACCAGCTCGCCAGCAGTTCGGGCTCGCGTAAAAAACACCACCCTGGATACCACCACCCCAGTGAACACGGTTACCGGAACCAGCGGTCGCCGAGGGCGTGATCGCCGACGGACCGAGTGGATCGAACATCATACGAGCGGCCGTGATCGTTGGAGCGATACCGACCGACCAGCGTTCACCAAGCTGCATCGAGATCGTCGGTGCAATCTGCATGATTTCTGCGTCGGCGAAGACAGGGCCTGATGCCAACAATGGATTGCTCGCATCCATCGGCATGTTGTTGCGAAAACCGCCGATGCCATAGACACCCATTCCGATCGTGATCGGTGTTCCTTCCAGGTGATCGACCCAACCAACCGATGGAATCACGGCGACGCCCGCTTCACCATTGGTGGTGTGGGTCGAGCCGCCGACGGTCGAAGAAAGTTCGATATCGGCCAGCAGCCCTTCCATGCCGAACGAAACTTCGTCCTGTTCGAGATAGCTGATCGATGCGGGATTCCAGTGCAAGGCACCAATCGCGTCAAGAGGAGCTGCCGTACCGGCACCACCCATCGAACGATTCACCGGTCCAACACCCGTTACTGCGATCCCTTGGGCCGAAGCCATCGCGATCGATGTCAAAACCAGAAATGCCGCCACCAAACCAGAGAAGAGATTTCGCATGCCTGCCGCCATATAGTCCGACTCGCCTGAATGGGTAAAGCGAGAAGTGAGGATCTTACCTGTACGCGGGATGCCATCGACGAAATCGCTGGTGCTTCCTCAGGTTTTTCGTCGACTCTGTCAGGGAAAAAGCGGCGACTTCCCGCGAGCAGTATCGGTTTGCACGATCAAACGCGTTGAAAACACCTAGTGCTATCAGTTTTCGTGCTGGCATTGGCATGCGTCAGAGGGGGTATGTCGAGGTCGCGAGTAGGTCTTTTTCAAGGGGCGGATCAAGTCGTAATCTGCTGCCCTGACTGTGGTTGAGCGAATCCCCAATCGGGGCCCAAAGAAAAAGCTTTACCCGAATGATGTCACGTGGTATCTTGAGATCGTTCCGTGAACCTATCTCCGATGCTCCCTTACCTCGCTCTCACCGAAATTCCACAAAGGTCGTGCTCGTGAAAACCTGGTCGCTCGCTCTTGGCTTGATCTCGCTTCTGACTTGCCTGGCTCCAACTGAAGCTGCCGATCCCATCCGAATTGGACTGATTGGTCTTGATAGCTCGCACGCGGTTGCCTTCAGCAAAACGATCAACGCCAACAACGGCCCAGCCTCGCTGGCGAAGGCCAAAGTGGTCGCCGCTTTCCCAGGCGGAAGTCCCGATCTTTCGACGAGCACCGACCGCATCGAAGGGTTCACTAAGCAGATCGAGCAAATGGGAATCGAGATCGTTCCATCGATCGACGCACTGCTGAAGAAGGTCGATGCCGTCATCATCAACAGCGTCGACGGTCGGGTTCACTTGCAGCAAGCGATGCCCGTGCTCGAAGCAGGGATTCCTGTTTTCATCGACAAGCCGCTGACCGCCTCGCTGGAAGAAACGAAACAACTGATCGCCCTCTCGAAGAAGACTGGCACGCCGTTCTTCTCGGCATCGACGCTCCGTTACTGTCAGGAAGTGATCGACATCAACAAGGACGAGGTCGTCGGCTGCGTCGCCTATAGCCCCAGCAAGACCGATCCCACACATCCCGACCTGTTCTGGTATGGAATCCACGGCGTCGAGACGCTGTTCACCGTCATGGGGCCAGGCTGTCAGACCGTCCAGCGGACCAAGGTCGAAGGAGTCGAAGTCGTGACCGGCGTCTGGGCCGATGGCCGGGTCGGTACGTTCCGTGGGATTCGCGATGGTTCGTATGGTTACGGCGTCGTCGTGTTCGGAAAGAAAGACATCCAGCTCACCAAGATCAAAGCCAAGTACGACCTACTGGTGGTCGAGATCGTCAAATTTTTTGAAACGAAGCAGCCTCCGATCGCACCAGAACAAACGCTGGAAATCATCGCCTTTATGACCGCCGCCGACCAAAGCCGTGACGCCAATGGCGAAGCGATTTCCATGGCTCCGCTGCTGAAATAACCAGGTCGATTCGCTTGCTGGTTCTCCCTTAATACAACTGATCCACCGCACAAGGTTTTCCCAATGACGCACTTGAATCGACGATCCTTCCTGGCTGCCGCTTCCGCCACGGCGATGACCACGTTCACGTCAAGTCCCAGCTTCGCTGCCGCCAACGACGAACTTCGCGTCGTCGTGGTAGGTGTGAACGGTATCGGCCGAACCCATCTCAACGGCTTCTCTCAGATCTCGGGCGTACGGGTCGTGGGGGCATGCGATGTCGATAGTGCAGTCCTCGGTCAACGTGCCGAAGAGCACCAAAAGAAGTTCCAGCAGAAGCTGAAGACTTACAACGACATGCGTCGGGTGCTGGACGATCCAGATGTCGATGCCGTCGTGCTGGCGATTCCGAATCATTGGCATGCCTTGGGCACCGTGTGGGGCTGCCAGGCAGGTAAAGACGTCTACACCGAGAAGCCTTGCTCGCACAACATCTGGGAAGCAGGCCAGATGAAGAAAGCGGCCGACAAGTACGAGCGTATCGTTCAAGTCGGCATCCAGCGTCGCAGCTTCACGCACCTGCAAGACTTCTTCCAGGAAGTTCAGGCAGGCGCCCTCGGTAAAGTGAAGCAGGTCAAAGGGGTCTATCTGACGCGCCGCGATTCAATCGGCAAGCCAACCGGAGCCCTCAAACCACCAGCCACCGTTAACCACGATATGTGGTGCGGACCGGCTCCGACCAAACTAGAGCGAGCCAAGTATCACTACGACTGGCACTGGTTCTGGGATTATGGCAACGCAGAACTGGGCAACAACGGCCCGCACATTCTCGACCTATGCCGCTGGTCGATCGGCGCCGAAGAGTTTCCGACCGCAGTCAGCAGCGTCGGTGGTCGCTATGTCTGGGACGACAACGGCCAGACTCCGAACACACATATTCTGCGATATGAATATGCCAAGGCCCCAATCACATTCGAGATCCGCGATCTACCCACCGCGACGGGCAAGAAGGATACCTGCAAGTATAAGGACATCAGCTATGGCATCGTTGTCGAAGGCGAAGACGCGACCTACGTCGGCTTTGATACCGGCAAGGTGATCGATCCCGACGGCAAGGTCATTCGCGAGATCACTGGCAACACCGGTAGCGATGGCGGGCGTCAGTTGCATCGCGAGAACTTCGTAAAAGCGGTCCGATCGCGAAACGCCAGCGAACTGAACTGCGACGTCCGCACCGGGCACCTTTCGACCGCGCTGTGCCACCTGGGGAATATCTCGCACCGCCTGGGTGAGTCAGTTTCGCTTTCGTCTTTGAACAATCAGTTGCAAGATCAACCGCTCGTTCAGGAAGCTGCGAAACGGATGGAATCGCACCTCGAAGCGAACGGAGTCGATCTGGCATCGGCCCAGGTCGAATTCGGCCCGACCCTGGCTATCGACCCCAAAACCGAGTCGTTCCCGCAGAGCGAAGCCGCCAACGGCCTCCTCAAACGGGAATACCGAGCGCCCTACGTGGTGCCGGAAGTGGTTTAATCGAAACTACTTCGTTCAGCCTGCGGGACTTGATAAGGCGTAGGGGCTTTCCGTATTCTGGAGAGCCAGACCTGCACCTTACTAACCAGTAGCTTCCTGTCCTTAGCGGCAAGCGGCTGGGCCTCGCGGATGAACGAAGACTCATGGCCGATGAACCGAGAAAAGTCCGACTGCTTGATATTGCCAACAAGGCGGGCGTAAGCCGCGCAGCCGTCGGGCACATCTTGAACAACTCGGGAGCGGACTGCGTTCGCGTTTCGGAAGCGACCCGCGAAAAGGTCTTGAAGATCGCGGCCGAGCTGGACTATCGCCCTAACCGGGCCGCCCAGCGACTGCGTGGTATGCCAACCAAGATTGTGGGCGTGATCCTCGACACGGTGAACATGGCGGTCTTCTCGGCTCGTCTGGCGGCGATCGAAGCGGAAGCCCATACCCGCGGCTACCGTTTGATGATTGGCCAGGTGCACCACGATCCGGACGAAATCAAGACTTACCTGGACGATTTCATCGATCATGGAATGGATGCCATTCTGTGCATGTTCGATGTAATGCAAGATATTCGCCCGAAACTGAAGAAGGTGTTTCGCAATCGCGAGCACATCATTCTGCACTCGAGACCGATCTTGAAGACGCAGGCCTGTGTTCGTGTTGAAACCTCTTCGGCGATCGAACAACTGGTCGACCACCTGGCGGATCGAGGGCGTGAAAAGATTGCGATCCAGCTTTGGTCCCCTACGGACCATTTGATGTCGATCCGCAGCGATGCCTGGAAAGAGAACGTCAAGCGACGCAAGCTGGCCTCGTCGAGTTCCCTGATCTGGACCAACCCTGAAGCGACCCAAAAGCCATCACGTGAAGCGATCGACGACTGTATTCAAAAGCTGGTCGTGAAGAACGGGGCGGACGCCATCATTGCATCGAATGACGAATGGGCCGTGCGAATCATTCAGGGACTGGAGCGACACGGATGTGCGGTGCCGAAAGATGTTGCCGTGACGGGTTACGACAACCTGGACATTGCCGACGTGATCGAGCCAGGGCTTACCACCATCGACCAATGCCATGCCGAGTACGCCAAGCAGGCACTCGATCTGGTTGAAGAATCGCTCGCCGGAACGCTGACTCCGGCCAAGAAGCTTCGGGTCATTCGCCCGAAACTAGTAATTCGCGAATCGAGCTAAGTGGTCGTCGCTTGATGACCACCATTCTGCAACGGCATTTTGGCCCGGAGCGGGGCAGGGGGCATATACAGCCCCAGGAACTGCAGCGGATTGACTCGCGTTAGTGATTCGACCTGGGATGCGGTCAGTCCAAGATGGAACCGCAGGTTCTTCGCCATTTGCTGCATCGTGGTCGCAGAACCGACCAGGTGGCTATCGTCTTCCGCACGGGGCACACCATCTTCGCCGACGGTGACCTCTTGATCTCCCAGGGCATAAACGCCAGGGCCACAGCCTGCGGCTGCGATTGCATCGGAGACGACGAAGGCCCGTTCGAGGCCGACGATTTCCAAATAGTTCTTGAGCGCGAAGAAGGGGACATGCGCTCCATCCGCAATGAAACCAAAGTGCAATCGATCGGACCGACTCAAGGCTCGCTGAATGATATTGTCGTGACGATCCATCAGCCGAGGGCAACCATTCCCGAGGTGCGTAAACATTGACAAACCAGCATCCAGCGCAGCATCCAACTGATCGAGCGTTGCGTTGGTATGCCCTGCGGAAACGATCACGTCTTCATCGACCAGACGACGCGTCACCGACTGATCGGCATCTTGCTCTGGCGCCAAGGTAAACACGCGAACGAGTCCTTCGCCTGCCTCAAGCAGCGGGGCGGTCTTATCCCATGTCGCCTGACAGGCAGCAGTCACCGGATGAGCGCCGACATAGCCGGGTTCCGTACTGATGAATGGACCTTCCACATGGAACCCGGCGATCATCCGCCGCAGTAGCGGATCGGTCTCGCGCAACCGAGTAATCCGCGCGATACGAGCCGTCATCCGAGCAACGTCGTCCGTGATGATCGTGATCAACACGCTTTCCACGTTATCTCGCTCGAGGCCCAGGCAGGCGGCCTGTAAGTCTTCCTCCGAGATATCGTCCTGATTGAAATCAACGCCGTAATAGCCGTTGATCTGAACATCGATGAATTTCGCGCGCGACATGCTGGATTCCGGTGGGATATCAGGAGAGCGGGGAAGAGCTAAGGAGTGAAGCGGAAGCATTATCCAGATACATCCAAGTATCGCCGTGGGTCTGCAAGATAGAAGCAGGCACATCCGGCGATACCGAGCCCTGCAAGCTATTGCGTACCGCTTCCGCTTTTCGCTGATCCGGGACACTACAGATAATCGTCTTGGTTTTCAGGATCTGGCGGCAAGACATGCTAATCGCCTGTTTTGGCACGTCATCGATCGACGCAAACCAGCCCTCGCCTGCTTGCTGCTGGCGACAAGCTTCATCCAGCTCGACAACCAGGTACGGCGTTTCGGTCTCGAAGTCGGCCGGAGGGTCGTTGAACGCCAGGTGACCGTTCTCCCCGATCCCGACGAAGGCCACATCAATCGGATGATCCACGATAATCGCCCCTAGTTGATCGCACATTTCTCGTGGCGACTGCGACATGCCATCCACAAAGTAAAACTGCTTCAGCGAGACTCGCTGCACGAATCGCTCTCGTAGGTAGCGGACAAACGAGGCCGGGTGCTGATCGTTGATTCCCAGGTACTCATCCAGGTGGAAGCCAGTCACGCGGCTCCAATCGATATCAGGCTCAACAATCAACGCCGCCAAGGTTTCAAACTGCGACGCCCCTGTCGCGACAATAATGTTAGCCGATCCACGCTGGGCAATTGCCTGACGAATGGCTTCGGCTCCTTGCCGAGCGGCCGCCAGGCCTAAACTCTTCGCGTCTTCCAGAACCTGTATTTCCATCGCTTGCCTTCAGCGTCCTACGTGTTTTTCCATGTTGTGAAGCACCGCAATGATGCCTCGTGACATCATCTTGACAGACTCAAGGGTGATGTCAACCGATATTGATCAAATCGTCCTGGCTTGAGTTTACGCATTGTAAAGTCTTCCCAGGCTCCCTTGAGAAGGATGTCTACCTCCCCCAATCAGGAGATCATCTGTCAGGATTCCAAGAATTCCGATCGTTCGCTTCGCTTTTCTGTTTGCCAGCGTGATGTCAGCTGATATCATTTTGCCTGTTGCGAGGCGAAGAAGCAAGAAATATCAGCCCAATTTTTGAGCGATTGATTCCTTGAATCGAGCAATTGCCATGCAATGCCATCGAGAGTTTACGCGAATCAATCCCCCATCTCCGGATGGTTTTGAGCGTATACCTCTGCCGTTTCGCAATAAACACCCCGTCGATGCAATAAATAGACATTATCGGCGCAAGCTTTGCATCACACCGCGTCATCCCTGTGGGGAGATGTGATGCTCGAGGCGAAGAGATGTCGAGTTCCCTTCCGGCCCCATCGTTCGGAGTTTTTTTGGCCTGGGTGATATCAGCTGGTATCACCTCGTCAGGCGGTTCCCGTTCATTATCTCTTCTTTCCCTTTCAAAGGCCTTTTCGATGAAACAGAATCGCGGATTTACGCTGGTTGAATTGTTAGTAGTGATTGCCATTATCGGTGTGCTGATTGCCTTGCTGTTGCCGGCTGTGCAACAGGCTCGCGAAGCTGCCCGTCGCATTCAGTGCAGCAACCACATGAAGCAGCTGGGGCTGGCGTTTCATAACTATCACGACACCCACGGTCGCTTCATGACCGGCGGGATGCAGACGGCGAAGGCTTATCCGATGGGCTGGGTTCCCCGTTTGTTCCCTTTCATCGAACAAGATGCCCGCTACGAAGCGATGGAATCGCTCAATAAAGATTACCTGGTCACACGTAGCAGCTATCGCTACGACGACATGGACAATCCGATCTGGGGAGCCGTTCCGAATATCAGTTGCCCATCGTCGCCTCAGGGAGAACTGGCGTCCGATCAGACGGGCAACACCAATCACCCTTATCAGCATCTGCAAGGTTCGCTGCATTACCGAGGGAATGGGGGCTCTTACGATCTCGATTATCACAACGCGGTCACATCGGGACGCGTTGGCTATTCGTCGTCCGGCATCTTCTATCCTGAAAGCCGAACCCGTTTCGCCGACATTACCGATGGTACCACGAATACCTTTTTGCTGGGTGAAACTTCCAGCTCGCAAAACTGGCCGTCGACCATGGTTACCGGTTTTGGCGGCCTAAAGCCATGGACCTGGGGTTCGTACCGATACAGCGCGGCCGAGTGGCTGATGATCGACCACAAGATGGTCCAGTTCCCAATCAACTATTTCGGCAGCTTTACCACCAGTTCGACGCCGTTCGGCAGCCATCACCCCGGTGGGGCGATGTTTGTCATGTGCGACGGCAGCGTCAAGTTTCTGCCAGAAACGATGAACCTCGATATTCTGAAGGCGGTTGCTTCGCGTCAACATGGTGAAGTAATCCCAAGCCTATAACCGAACCAGGAACCCTCAGCCGGCTCCCCGGTTTCCCTGCCGGTGGCCGGCTCTTCTCTTTCGATCTCGTTTCCATTGCATGGCGATCTTCCGAATGAACCATCGAACTGTATGCTTGTGGTCCGTGGGGGTCCTTTCGGCAACGTTGGCCCTGACTGGCTGCGGCCCAAGTGGCCCTGAAATGGGCGATGTCTCGGGTAAAGTCACGTACCGAGGAAAGCCCCTGCCGACCGGAACCATCACCTTCATCCCAGAGACCGAAGGCATGCCGCGAGCCTTTGCCGAAATCAACTCCGATGGAACGTACGTGGCTGAAACCAAACCGTTTGGCCGGGGCGTTCCCCTGGGTAAACATCGCGTCATGATTTCAGCCGTCATCGACCATGGCCCCAACCAACAGGTCGAACCGATCTTGCCTCCCAAGTTCAGTAGCGATCGCCAGTCTGGCTTGACCGCGGATGTGGTCCCGGGCGAAAACATCTTCGACTTTTCTCTTTGAAATCTCGCCCCTTTGCTGGCGATAATGCAATCCCTACCCTAGCCCTCCCCCGAGCAACCGCCGATCGCGAATGGCTGCTGCTCGTTTCGCCTGAAAGCGAGTCCCTCATGTCTGAAGCGGCAGCGGAACCCCAAAGCCAAATCTCTTTATTTCGTGTCGTCAAAGCGATTGGGCCGGCCATCGTCGTCGCTTCGGTGGTTCTCGGTCCTGGCAGCATCCTCTCGAATTCCAAAGTCGGTGCCGCCTATGGCTACAGCATGATTTGGGTGCTGGGGCTCGCCTCGTTATTCATGGCACTAACCGTATTTCTTGCGGCCGTGCTTGGTACCAGTTACCAGCGAACCCCCTTCACCGAAATCGCCGCTCGCCTGGGACGTCCGGTTTCGTTCCTCATTGGCGTCGTGTTCTTTCTGATCACGAGTTGCTTCCAGTTCACGAATAACCTGGCCATTATCGATGTGATCAACATCGCGACCGAATCAACCACTTCCGACGGAGCGACCGTCCAGGGCTCGTGGTTGATCCCTCTTTTCGCGATCGTTCTGGTCAACTGTGGACTGGTTTGGGCCCTCTATGGCAGCAGTGCCCCTTACCGCTTCATCGAGAAGTTAATGATGCTGATGGTGGGACTCATGCTTATCGGCTTCGTCGTGAACCTGCTTTTCGTCAGTCCCTCGGTTCCTTCAATCCTGAAGGGAATGGTCCCTTCGATGCCGACCGGCGGAAATTCTTCCGAGAACATTGTGATGCTGCTGGGGATGTTCGGCACCACGTTTTCTGTTGCCGGGGCCTTCTATCAGATTTACGCAGTCCGCGAAAAGAAGTGGACCAAAGACGACCTCGCCAACGGCATCATCGACTCGATCGCGGGGATCGCGGTTTTAGGGGGGATAAGCTTTATCATCATGATCACCTCGGCAGCGGTCCTGAAAGGAACGCAGTTGAGCAGCATCACAGACGTTGCCATGCAACTGGAGCCATTGATCGGCCCGAGAGCGAAGATCATGTTCTGCCTCGGGATTTCAGCCGGTGCGTTTAGTTCGCTATTGGTGAATGCCCTCATCGGCGGAACAGCGTTAAGCGACAGCCTTGGTTATTCGGCCAGTGTCAGCGATGCCCCAGTCAAGTTGTTCACTGTGGCTGGGCTGGCGATTGGCATGTTGGTGGCCATCGCCATCCATTGGCTAGGCATGTCGAGCGTCAGCCTGATTGTCACGGCCCAGGCTCTGACCGTGCTAGGGGTGCCACTGCTAGCATTCGCGATGCTTTTTCTGGCGATTCACCTGCCCACCTCGATCCTGAAGGTGGTCGCCGTTTCGATCGGGTCGTGTTCGCTGGTTCTGGCAACGATTTTGTCGGGACGCATGATCTGGTCGCTGCTGGAGCGTTTCGGATAGGCCCCCTAAACAAGGCACTTCGACGGGGATTGGGGTTCGGGAAGCGAATCGAGTCTGGTAATATCGCTCCACGCTAGTTGCCAGCGTATGCTGCCAAGGACAGGTATCCCCCATGAGTTCGCCCCTTCGCCGATTGCTGATTGATATCACTCACACCGCGTTGCAAGGAAGCGACACGGGAATTCAGCGTGTTGCGCGCTGTCTGGCGAAGGAAGCAATCGCTTATAGCCAGCGGCACGATACCCAGGTCGAGTGCCTCCCGGTGATCGTGGTCGATGGCAAGTTCGTCGAAGTCGATCGTTGGTGTGCGGCCCGTGGCTATCGCAAGGCGAAGCTCGATTTAGGGGAACTTCTACAGAAGCTACCTCTGTTCGGACCGACCAGCCCATATCGAATTCGGCTCAACCGTATCGGCAACCGACTCGAAAAGCTACTTTATCCCCGTACACTCGATCGCAAGATCCGCGAATGGGTCCAATCGACCCGGCCTCCTCATGTCCCGGTGAATCCAGGCGAAGGGGATGCCATCTTGATGCCAGATGGCTGGTGGGATCTACCACACATGTTCGACGTCGTTCAGGAGGCGCGCCAGAACGGTGCCCGCGTCGGAGCGATGGTCCACGATCTGATCCCGATTCGTCATCCTGAGTTCTTCGACGAACGGATGCGGATCAACTTCACCGAGTGGGTGACACGTTTGATTCACTCCATCGACTTCCTCGTCGGTGACGCCCAGGCCGCCGAAGATGATCTGTGGCAGTTCAATCAGGAACAAGGCTCTCCGCTTTCTCGCGATCAGGTCGGGCACGTCCGCCTTGGCTGTGATATCGGTCCGCGAAAAAAGGGAGATGCCCAGAAGGTGCGAGCCAACTTGCGGCACCTGTTTGCCGACCGGTCGAAGGCACCTTATCTCATGGTTTCGACCATCGAGATTCGCAAGAATCACACCTACCTGCTCGACGCTTTCGACCGCTTGTGGGCGGATGGGCATGATGTTTCGCTAGCGTTGGTGGGACGCATTGGCTGGAAATGCAAGGACCTGATTCAACGAATCCTGAATCACCCCGAGTCAGGCAAACGGCTGCATCTGCTGAGCGATATCGACGACAACACGCTGAACTATATCTACGACAACAGCAAAGCATTTCTCTTCTCATCGAAGGCAGAAGGCTTTGGTTTGCCGATTGTCGAAGCGCAGCACCACGGGCTGCATGTGTTCGCCAGCGATATCCCGATCTTCCGCGAGGTCGCCGGCAGCGGAGCTCACTTCTTCTCGCTGGACGAACCTGGCGATCTCAGCCGGCAAATCGTGCAGTTCGAGAGCCAACAAGGCTGGACGACCGAACCCAAGGTAGAGGTCGTCAACGAGCCTTGGAGCCAGGTATTTCCGAAGCTGGTCGATGCGGTCGGTCGCCTCTACGGCGATACCTCAAATGCGAATAATTCCGCTGAGAAAGCCGCGTAGTCCGGAAGGGCGTGATTGGCATTTTCTGATCTTGCGAAATTGGCTATTCTCTCGTGTCCTAAGGATGGGACCCCGTTTCTAATAGAAATAGAACGACTAAGAGCACCACAAATCATGGCGAACATCGCGCTCATTACCGGAATCACGGGCCAGGACGGTTCGTATCTGGCCGAACTTCTGCTGGAAAAGGGCTATCAGGTCCATGGTTGCTATCGCCGCACCAGCACAAACTCTTTCCAACGTATCGAACATCTGCTCGACCAGGTCGAAATGCACTGCACCGATCTGATGGATCAAGCATCGCTCGAGCGACTGGTCGCCAAGGTCAAACCGACCGAAGTATACAACCTGGCCGCCCAAAGCTTCGTCGGAAGCAGCTGGGATCAGCCAATTTTGACGGGTGAAGTCACCGGCTTGGGCGTAACCCGCCTGTTAGAAGCCATCCGCATGGTCGACACCTCGATCCGCTTCTACCAGGCAAGCAGCAGCGAGATGTACGGCAAGGTCCACGAAACACCTCAGCGCGAAACAACTCCGTTCCATCCACGCAGCCCTTATGGCGTCGCGAAGGCTTACGGCCACTGGATGACGGTCAACTACCGCGAAAGCTACGACATGTATGCTTGCGGCGGTATCTTGTTCAACCACGAATCGCCTCGCCGCGGCCTGGAATTCGTGACCCGCAAGATCAGCGACGCCGTTGCTCGCATCAAGCTGGGCATGGCCAACGAAGTTCGCCTGGGCAACCTTGAAGCCCGTCGTGACTGGGGCTTTGCTGGCGACTACGTCGAGGCTATGTGGCTGATGCTGCAGCAAGACGCTCCCGTCGACTACGTAATCGGCACCGGCGAAACCTACCGTGTGGGTGACTTCGTCCAGATCGCCTTCGAGCGAGTCGGCTTGAACTGGGAAGATCACGTCGTTATCGATCCAAAGTTCTATCGCCCTGCGGAGGTCGATCTGCTTCTAGCCGATCCAGCCAAAGCCCAGGCCGAACTGAACTGGACGCCTAAGATGCCATTCCGCGAACTGGTCGAAACCATGGTCGATCACGACCTGGCTCGCCTTTCGCTGGTTGCCAAGCCCGACCTGAAGGTCGTTCGCAAATCGGCTTAGTAGACATTCAATCGCCAATACAACAACCACAAAGCCAGCAGGTTTCGACTTGCTGGTTTTTTTTATGCGCTGACGTTGCCTCGATCGTGGCAAAGCCTCTTACCAGGCCGGCTATCCGCCAGAATGCGTCAGAGCGTCTTTCAGGCACGCAGCCTTCGCGATGACTCAATGCATGAAAAAAGCCTCCGGCGATAAGCCGAAGGCTTTAAGTGCGATTGAGCGGGCGAATAGGTCTTAGAAGCGAACTCCGGCGGAAGTAACCACACCGAAGAAGCCAAGATTGCCTTCCTCGCTGCTGGCATTGCCCACGCCATTCCAGAACTGCCCTTCCATGGCAACGGTCGCATACGGCTGCCAGACATTGGTTGGGCAGCAGCTTTCCCACGCCAGACCGAGTTGAATCTCGCCCACCGTCAGCAGGTCGTCGCGGCTGGTCGAACTGCTGGTGACGTAGCTGGTTGACAGATCGAGGTCTTCGCCCGCCGCCAACGTGCTTGAGGCTTCTCCGAACAGCAGCGATCCCCGTCCCTTTGTGTAGAAGGTGAGGCACTGGTTCAGCGGCAGCGAGGCATACAACGACATCGTTGGGCCGAATCCGCTGTTTCGATGCGAGTAGTCAAGCTGTCCGCTCAAAGTACTGCTGACGTTCCGCGTTTGAGCGAAGTACGACTGGTCGACCTCGGCATAGCGAACGCCGCCAGCGACTCCGATCGTCCAAAACGAAATGCAGCCTTCTTTCATCAGTTCGACATCGATCGAATAAGCCGAAAGACCTGAGCTAGCAGAGAACGTGCTGCCAGGCACCGTTGTCGAGATATCGACATTCTGAAACGTAGGTGGCGTAATCGTTCCGAAGCCATTAGCGGGTGGATTGACCGTCAGCGCGTCGGGATCGTGATCGTATCGCCACCAGGTAACTTGCAGCGAGAGGTTATCGTTCATCTCGAAGCCAGCGTAAACACGTGGCGAGAACTGCAATCCCGAATCGAACTCGACCTGGGTGGAATTCTCGAACGTGGTGCCGTCCGATTCGGTCAGCGTGTAAGCCACATTGCTGCTGAACGATGGCATCAGGAAGGTCGCCTCGAAGCCAGCGAACCATTTGCCACAAGGATTGCAGGTATCGCTATAGCAACCAGCGGCCGGCACGCCGTAGTTATCGACCATCATCTCGCCCGGCGAATAGATGGTCTCTCCGACGACTTGCTGTTGAACGTGGGTGGTCTGCACGACTTTCGATGGAGCCGCCGTTGTAGGGCGAGTTTCCTTGGCAGCCACGCGAGTTGCCGCCGGTCGGGCATTCGCTGAGACCTGCAAACGACGTGGAGAACCGGCCAGCACCGACTCACTCGTCGATGTCGCCTTCTGTGCCATCGCCAACGGCGAGATAAGAAGGATCAGACCTAAAGCAACCGTGAAACGAACGATACGCATCCTGCAATCTCCACAAACAGACCTGGGGACATTGCTCCGAATCCATCCAGAGAATCTCCCTGGTATCGGTTATCGGTAAACTGCGCAGGTTATTCCAACTATTCCGGTTATAATCTTTGTACGGCCGCTAGCTGCTGGCTGCCGTCAGCGTCACAACGAACGCTTCGTCATCGGCTAGCGGTGGCTCGCCGTCGTCAATTACCAGCACACGGAAAGAGACCGGCCCCGGCAAGTCGTCTGCCGTCGGGGTCCAGCGAATGACGGCATGGTTGTTGTCGATCTTCTCGATTGTGGCCCCAGCCGGAGAGTCCTCGGCATCAAGGATATAGGTCAGCGTGTCCCCTCCGTTGGGATCGGTGGCGGTGATCTGAATCACCAGTTCGACACCGACCTGAGCCGTCTGATCCGGGATCGGTTCCATGTCTGGGGATAGGTTTGGCTCGAAATCCCCGACGTAACATGCCAGGTACATGCCGTCGTGATCAACCGCTCCATCTCCGCTGAAGGCGATGGCAAAGGCCTCGTCGGTGGCGGCGATACTCGATGCCCGTTGATGACCGAATGCTCCGTTGGCGGTCGACTCGTTCACAAAGAACTCGTCCGCCAATACCGGAGTCGTTTCCGATAGATCGATTTCCCGGGCCTTTACATTCCAGCCGGTGCCATCTTCGATCCCGTCGGTCCAAGCCACCACGACCGAACCACTGGAAGTCGCAGCCAATTTGACTTCGTGCTGATTTCCTGCCGAGGCGGCATTGATTTGAAATTCGCCTCCGATCGCGGCTCCGCTGCTATCGATCCGCTGACCGAACAGGTCCCAGTCGTTGCCACCTTGCGAACGGCTTTGCCAGGCAACCACGAAATCGTCGCCGACTGCCACGAGGCTGGCGTTCGATTGGCTGAGCTCGGTCTCGGTGTTCACCAGGAACTCGGTCCCTGACTTCACTCCGGCGGCCGTGAATGCCTGACCATAGATTCCCCAGTCGCTGCCATCTTGATGACGACTGCTCCACGTCACCATGATCTGCCCAGAGTCGTTAATCGCCACGTCGGCGTAAGCTTGCTGGTAGATGGTGGCGGTATTGACGAGAAGTTCCCCGGCGACGGCCTGACCGCTGCTGGTGAACTGGCGAAGAAACACGCCGTCGAAGTCTCCACTGCCGACGCCATCCCACACAAACGTGGCGGTCCCATCCTCGGCAACGGCAACCTGGGCGTTCTGCTGCGAACCGCCGGTGGTCTGATTGATCAAGACTTCGCCCGTGATCGCCGTGCCGGCCGCATCGTACCAGCGGGCAAAGATCCCGGCCCGATCGCCAGCGCCACGTCCTTCCCACACCACCAGAAACCCACCCGAAGGCAACTGAGCCACCGAGGCATTTGTCTGCTCGCCAGCGACGGTCTGGTTGACCAGCTGCGGGCTGCCAACGACTTCGCCGTCGGAATCGATCCTGCGGAAATAGATGCCATCGGAGTCGCCCAAGCCACGGCCGGAATAGACTGCGACGAGCTCGCCACTTTCGAGATAAGCTGCCGAGTCCCCTTCTGATCCGACCTGATTGCCAATTGTCGGATCGTTGACCAATTGATCCGCGACAATCGAAGTCGCACTAAGGACGCGGCGAGTTTCCAGCAGCTCGCACGAGAAGATTCGAGATCGGGAAAGCATGAGGGCGTGGGCCAGTTAGGATGAATGAAAGACGATGATGATCCATCATAATTACCGTTTGCTGGCCTTCATCCTGAAATAGCCAGTTTCCCCGGAGGGCCCCACGAAGACGACCGCGTGGGAAGTCTTCGTGGGCACATCGGTGAAATTACATGAACGACTCGTCGAGGACTTCGTTCAGGGCCTGATCGAATGCTTCCCCTTCCAGGGATGCCGCCGAGTTATCGACCACCGTCACGATGAACGTTTCGGAGTCGGCCAGACCACCACCATCGGCAACCAGCAACGTGATGGTGTAGGTGCCGGCCTGGGTCGGAGTCCAGGTAAACGTTCCGCCCGGTGTACCACCACTTGGATTGCTGATGGTCGGCTGAGCGATCTGCGCCGGAATGTTGCTCGCTTCCGCATCGATCAGGAAGGTGAACTCGTCGAACGTATTATCCGGATCGGTCACACTGACGGTAAACGAGAACTCTTCGTTCAAGTTCACTTCGACAGCCGTGCCGGTATCGTAAGGACTTGGCAGAACCATGTCTGGCGAGTCGTTATCAGGCACAACGATGATCGTCGAGACCGCGGCAATGCTATCGTTGGTTCCATCGCTGACGATGATCGTGATGGTTCGATCGGTCGTACCAGGATCTTCCGAAGCGTTGTCGTAGGTCAGCGTTCGCAGAACCAACTCGTAGTTCGCCAGCGTATCGGTTCCGGTCAACGTCAGCGTCCCGGTCGCATCGTCATACGAGCTGGCCGTAATGTTGGTGCCGTCCGTGACCACAGCCAACAGTTCGGTTCCATCGACTTGGTGATCGCTTAGAACGATCGTGGCCGATTCGAGGTTCGTGCTATCGCTGTCGGTGATCGACAGATCGGTATCGACCACGTCAACAGCTCCGGTACCTTCGATGAAGGTATTGCTGAAACCAGTGCCGGCGTCGTCACCATTCAGGTCGAGAACCGGGGCTTCCCCCCCCAAGGTCACCGTAAAGGTGGTTTGATCGGTCAGTGGCGTGGTGGCATCGTCATCGCTGACCACGACCACAAAAACGAATGGCCCGGCTCCGTCGCTTTCGGAAGGAGTCCAGGTAATCTGAGCTCCCTTGTCGCTCGTCTTGGTGATCGTCGCCGAAGCGGGAATGTTGCCGCTGGGGTCGGTGCGATCGAACGAGAACGTCAGCGAAGCGGTATCCGGATCGGTCGCGGTGATATTGACCACCATTTCCTGGCCAAGGGTCGCCGTCTGATCGGCGATTGAGTCCAAAGCGGGTGGATCATTCACCCCAATTACCGAAACAACGGCCGTCGCCGAAAGGCTGTCGTTCGTTCCGTCACTCACCACGATCTCGATCGAACGATCGGTCTCGGTTGGATTCTCCGACCCATTGAAGTAGGTCAACGTGCGGAGGACGGCCTCGTAATCGGCCAGCGTGCCGGTACCGGTCAGGGTGAGGACGCCCGTGGCCGAATCGTAGCTGGTGGTGATTGACGTGCCGGTCGTATCGACCGCCAAGGTCTCGGCGTCGCCATCCAACAGATTGGTGATGGTCACGGTTGCCGATTCCAGTTCGGTTGAATCGGCATCGGTAATCGCCAGATCGTTATCAACGATCACGACCGGCGTGCTTTCTTCCGTGTAGCTGGCAGTGAAGCCAGTTCCGCTGTCGCCGCCATTCAAGTCGACGACTGGAGCTTCGGTCACTAGCAACTCGATGGTCAGCGACGTGGTTGCCACGGCACTATCGGAATCGCCGTCGTTCACCGTAATCTCGATCGTTCGCAGGGCGGCGTCGATTTCAGTCGCGGTGTTGTTGTAGGTCAGCGTTCGCAGAACGAGCTGATAGTTGGCCACCGTATCGGTACCGGTCAGGCTCAGGATGCCTGTGGCGGAATCGTAACTGGCAGTGATGCTGGTTCCGGTGACATCCACGGCCAAGACTTCGTCCGTGCCGTTGGGGAAGTTCACCAGTTGGACGGTCGCCGATTCCAAGTTGGTGCTGTCACTATCGGTGACGGTCATTTCGCTATCGACCACCGCAACCGCACCACCTTCTTCGGTGAAGGTTGCTTCGAAGTCGATGCCAGTCTCATCACCGTTCAGGTCAACGGCTGGCGCAGCCCCTGTCAGTGTGACGGTGAACGACTCTTGATCACTCAGCGGCAGGTCGCCATCGTCGTCGGTGACTAGCACTACAAAGACAAACGGGCCTTCGCCATCACTTTCAGCCGGCGTCCACGAAATGACCGCGGTGGTGTCGCTAGTCTTGGTGATGGTAGCCGAAGCAGGAATGGTGCTGCTCGGGTCGTCGCGATCCAACTGGAACGTAAGCGTGTCGCCGTCCGGGTCGGTCGCCGTGATGGTGATCTCGAACAGTTGACCAACCTGGGCGACCTGATCGTCGATCGATTCGAGGTCTGGCGAATCGTTCGTGCCGACAACGTTCACCAGGGCGGTTGCTGCAACGCTGTCATCTTCGCCGTCGTTCACCACGACCGAGATCTCACGTTGCGTTTCATCTGGATTCTGCGAGCTATTGTCGTAAGTCAGCGTACGAAGCACCTGCTGGTAATCCGCCAGGCTGGCCGTCCCTGAGAGGGTCAACACGCCGGTCGCGGTATCGTAACTGGCCGTGATCGAAGTGCCGGTCGTATCGACCGCCAAGACTTCCGCATCGCCATCGAGCAGGTTAGTGATGGTCACCGTTGCCGAAGTCAGTTCGGTGCCATCGGTATCATCGACGGTCAGATCAGTTCCGACTATCGCGACCGGACCGCCATCTTCGGTGAAGGTCGACTCGAAATCGATTCCGGTACCTTCGCCATTCAGATCGACGGTTGGAGCTTCGTTGGCTGCCAGCGTAACGGTAAAGGTTTCCTGGTCGCTCAATGGCAAGGTCGCGTCATCGTCGGTGACCAACACCACGAAGACGAACGGGCCGGCACCATCGCTTTCCGATGGCGTCCACGAAATGACCGCCGTGGTATCGCTGGTCTTCGTGATCGTGGCCGAGGCTGGAATACTGCTGTTCGGATCGTCGCGATCTAACTGGAAGGTCAGTACGTCCCCATCGGGATCGGTTGCAGTGACGGTGATCTCGAACAGTTCACCAACAACCACTTGCTGATCGGCGATCGGTTCAAGATTTGGTGGATCGTTCTCGCCAACCACGTTCACGAAGGCAGTTGCGGCCAAACTATCGGAATTGCCATCGTTGACGACGACGGTGATCTCACGCTGTGTTTCGTCTGGATTCTGCGAACTGTTGTCGTAGGTCAGCGTACGAAGGACCTGCTGGTAGTCCGCCAGGCTGGCCGTACCTGAGAGAGTCAGCACGCCGGTGGCCGTGTCGTAGCTGGCCGTGATCGAAGTACCGATCGTGTCGACCGCCAGGACTTCCGAGTCGCCGTCCAAGAGGTTCGTAATCGTCACCGTCGCCGAGGTCAGCTCGGTGCTGTCGGTATCGGTCACCACCGCATCGGTGTCGACAATCACAACTGGGCCGCCATCTTCGGTGAAGGTCGATTCGAAGTCGACACCTTCATCCTCACCGTTGAGATCAACGACAGGCGACTCGTTGGCTTCCAGGGTGACCGTGAAGCTTTCCTGATCGCTCAGTGGCAACGTTGCGTCATCGTCGGTGACCAGCACCACGAAGACAAACGGGCCAGGACCATCGCTTTCCGATGGAGTCCACGAAATGACCGCCGTGGTGTCGCTGGTCTTCGTGATCGTGGCCGAGGCTGGGATGTTACCGCTTGGGTCGTCGCGATCGAGCTGGAAGGTCAGCACGTCGCCATCCGGATCGGTTGCGGTAACGGTGATCTCGAACAGTTCGCCGACGGTGGCAACCTGGTCACTAATCGGTTCGAGATCAGGCGAATCGTTTTCACCGACGACATTCACCAGGGCGATCGCGGCGACGCTGTTATCTTCGCCGTCGTTCACAACGACTGAGATTTCACGCTGCGTTTCATTTGGGTTCTGCGAAGTGTTGTCGTAGGTCAGCGTACGAAGCACTTGCTGGTATTCGGCCAACGTGCCGTTGCCCGAAATGGTCAGCACACCACCTACATAGGATGCCACGAGCGAGGTACCCGTCGTATCGATGGCCAGCACTTCGGCATCGCCATCGAATAGGTTCGTGATGGTCACCGTGGCGGAAGTCAGCGTCGTGCTGTCGACGTCGTCGACGATGGCGTCGGTATCGACAATCGCGACCGGGCCACCATCTTCGGTGAAGGTCGACTCGAAGCCGGTGCCGGCGTCTTCGCCATTCAGGTCGACCGTCGGAGCATCGTTGACGGCAACGACTGAGATCTTCGAGACCGCTTTCACGCTGTCGCTGTTACCGTCGTTCACGGTAACTTCGATCGTGCGAACCGTTTCGTCCGGCGTATCGGAAGTGTTGTTGTAGGTCAGCGTTCGCAGAACGGCCTGGTAGTTGGCCAGGGTATCGGTACCCGTAAGCGTCAGTTCGCCGGTCGCCGAATCGTAGCTGGCGGTGATATTCGTGCCGGTGACGTCGACCGCCAGGCTTTCGGCCGTGCCATCAGGATGGTTTGTCAGGACGACCTTCGCCGATTCGAGATTCGCGCTGTCGCCATCGGTCACCGTCAGGTTGCTACCAACGGCCGGCACCGCGCCGCCATCTTCGGTGAAGGTTCCGCTGTAGCCGGTACCGGCATCGGGACCATTCAGGTCGACCGAAGGGGATTGATTGCCGGTCGCGGAAACGACGATCGTGAAGACTTCCGAGTCGGCCAGAGGGGTCGTTCCTCGGTCAACGGCGATCACGATGATGCGATAGGTACCGACCTGATCGGCGGTTGGGGTCCAAGTAAAGACGCCATCGGTCGTGATCTTGGCTCCGACCGGCGTATCGGTACCGATGTCCGGATCGAGCAGCAAACGAATCGCGTCCCCGGTGGGGTTATCGTTCGCGTCCAGATCGACTACGGTCGCTCCGTTGGCGAAGAGGTCGATGGTATAGGCCTGACCAACGACGATGTTCTGCTCGGAAATCGCCGAGAGATTGAGGTCAGGCGGATTGTCGTTTCCAGGAACGCCCGAAGCGGTCAGCACGACGCGAGCTTCCAGGGATTCGAGCTGCGAGGATCGAGCCACGTTAGCGCGGCGGCGGGATTTACGGGTGTGGTTGGAGTCGGAGCGCAGAAATCGAGCAAACGATCGTTTCGACATTGAGAAATGCTTCCATGCGGTGCCAGGGTCTTAAGACTTGGCGCCGAACCGTTAGTGGGGGTTTGACGGAAATTTGGGCCATTGGCGGAAATTCTACGGGTCGCGGAATTGAAGTCGAACATCGCCGATCTTATTGCGCGGATCTCGCAATCGCGTGCTTCAACTTCAACACAACCTGGCAAGATAGGAAGACCAGGAAGAATCCTGCCTAACCTCCTTGCCTGGCATGCGCGTTATTTTTTACCCATGCCGCCTCGTCTGTGTACGTTATAGCCACAAACACCCGACGAGGCGAAGGGTTACGATTGGACGCGCTAAACTTTAAGAGAATCCGATCAAATCCCAGAAATCGGCAAACTTACCCAACTTGCGCACCAAGCCGAGCTTCTTCCAGCATCTTTACGAACGGCCCAAAATAGCGGCCGTTGTCGTGGTAGGTTCGCCCGCTAACGATGTTGCCATCGACGACGCAAGCTTCGTCGACGAAGATCCCGCCGCAGACTTCCAGGTCGAACTTGCACTTCGGGACGGTTGCCATCCGCCGCCCTCGGACACAGTCGGCATAGGCGAGAATCTCGACTCCATGGCAGACCGAAGCGACCGGTTTGCCGTTCTCGACAAACCAGCGAGTCGCCTCAACCAAGTGCTCGTCGTAGCGAATGTATTCAGGGGCCCGACCACCGCTAATCATGATGCCGGCATACTCTTCCGGCACGATTTCCGAGAACGCGATCTTGGCTTCGATCGTGTACCCTTCCCACTCCTTGGTGATGGTCCAGCCTGGCTTTACCTCGTGCATCACCATCTGAAATGGCCCGCGATGCGGACCAGCGACGACTGGCTCGAACCCGGCCTCTTGCAGGCGATAAAAGGGATACAGCGTATCCAAGGTTTCCGAAGCATCGCCGACGATGATCAACACTTTATCCGACACGTTAGGTTCCTTGTTGAGCCTTCAAGGCACATTGATGGAGGTAGTTTTTACCGCGAACGATCTCGGCGGTAGTTTCCGCCACGGTGGGCAGAATGGGAATGCCCCGTGGCACCGGATGCATGAAAACTTCGGTCCAACCTTGGTAACGAATATCAACCAGAGACTGGACAATTGGTTGGAAGTCGAGTGGTCCGCGACCTGGCATCTGTTTCAGTTGCTGCTGGGTGGGTAGCGGATCGTGGGCCCCGTCGCCATGCTCCCATGCATAGAACATGACCATTCCTTCCCCCAACTCCCGAATCAGTTTCGCCAGTTGCTGAGGATCTTGTGGCAAATGGTAGGGAGCCAGCGCGATGGCCAGGTGCTTCGAGGGTCGCATTTCCAGCAACCACCGTAGCGAGTCTGGCGAGAAGATCAGGTTGTTAGCGTGGTTCTCGATGGCGATTGTCACGCCACTTAGCTCTGCCATTTCGATATGTGGTTTCATCTTCTCGACGAAGGTCGCCACGGCCTGTTTCAGCTCGGCCCCTTTCAGCCCTTTCGGTCCCGAGCCTCCGGTCACCATCAGTGGGCAATCAAAACGCTGGGCGAAGGCGAACTCTTTCTGCAAACCGAACGGGCCGAGATCGTAGTGAGTCAAACAGCCAAGTTTGACATCGTTCTCTTCCAGCAATTGGGCGAACTTCTCTTCCCCCATCGCCTCGATTTGCTCGCGTTGGTCGCCATGCACCTTCGGCCAGATATCGATGTGGGTCGCCCCAATTTTTTTGGCTTCCGGCAGAATCTCGGCCAGCTTGCTGTAGCCATACATGCACGAAGGAAGCATATAGTTCCATCGGAACTTGGCGTCGGCAGCCACGGCCGAACCTGTCCACAGCGAACCGACCGCTCCGGCGGCCAGGGCATGAAACGTTCGCCGGTTGATAGCATGGTTGGAAGAAGGAATCATCGGGATTACCTTGGAGTGAGGGGAGTAGAAGAAGCTTAGACCGTCTCGTAACCGGCACGCTGAGGGCGGCTGAGATGCTGATTCGCTTCGTCATCACCCACGAACATCTCTCCCTTGGGATCCCATGTCAACTTTTTACCAAGCCGCATCGAGATGTTACCCAAGTGACAGGTACTCACACTGCGGTGCTGACTTTCGATGTCGGAAACCGGAGTCTTTCGCGAGGCAACGCAGTCGAAGAAGTTACCCATATGATTCACGATCGCATCGAGCTTGCCGGCCCGCTCCGGGCGTTCCAGATTATCGAAGTCGTACAGCACGAAGTCTTCACGCGGCAGCTTTCGTTCGGTCGGTGCGCCATCGAGCGTTCCCCGGTTCACGAAGATGCGTCCCTTGTCGCCCGTGAACATCACGCCATTGCGGCCGTTGTCGGCGACCGTCATCTCGACACCATTATCAAGGCGATAGGTGACGTGATAATCGACCGCCACGTTGTAGCCATCTTCCACGGTTGGCATCTTGGCGGTGCCTTCAATCTCGACAGGCGTTCCGTCGGCACCCCACTGAGCAATGTCGATATGATGAGCCCCCCAGTCGGTCATCTGCCCGCCGCTGTATTCGTACCACCAGCGGAACGTGTAATGGCAGCGTTCCGGAATATAGGGAACGTCAGGCGTCTGCCCTTGCCACATGTCCCAGTTCAAAATCTTCGGAACAGGTTGCGTCGCAAATGGGCCGCCAGTCTTGTTCTTTCCTAAGACGACATCCACTTTTTGAAGGTTGCCGACCCAGCCTTGGCGAACCATTTCTACCGCCGTGCGAAAACGGATGTCACTGCGTTGCCACGAGCCGACTTGAACGACGCGGCCCGTTTCTTTCACGACCTCACGCAGCTTCTTGCCTTCGTCGATCGTTAGGGTCAGCGGCTTTTCGCAGTAAACATCTTTCCCCGCCCGGCAGGCATCGATCACCATCTTCGTGTGCCAATGGTCTGGTGTACCGATCATCACGACATCAACATCGTCGCGAGCCAACAGGTCGCGGTAGTCTTCCATGATGGCCGACTTGCCGCCGAAGTCGGACTTTGCCTTCTCGAGGATCTCGCGATCGACATCGGCCAATGCCACGATATCGCCATGCGCCGCCGCCTTCTCGGTAATCACCGAGCCCTGATAACGCAGGCCAATCGCACCAACACCCAGCCGGCTGTTGGCGTCGCGTGGCTTGTCTTCGGCCTCGGTCGCGGAAAGGGCACCGAACACCATCGAGGTCGACGCCGCGGCAGAGACCTGAGAAATCCACTTACGTCGATTCAGGGCATAAGAACGCATGATTGGCTCCAGGGCAGGGAAGGGCGAGGAGAATAATTGGGGGAGTGTTGATCGCGTGCATCGCGATGCGGTGCCCCTATGCTCGCGAACCAGCCCACCACAAGCAATCCGCAAATGCGTATTCACTCTCCGTTATTTTGTCAGACGCGATCAGACCTCGGTCGCATGCTTTCGCTCCAGCCGGAACTTGCCAGGCGGCATGCCGTACCATTGCCGGAATGTCTCGGCCAGGTGCTGCGTGCGTCGGAAGCCGCACTTGGTCGCGATGACGGTCAGGTTCAAGTCGGTATGCGTCAGCATTTCCTCCACCCGTAAAAGCTTCAAGCGAATCAGCTCCTGGTTAGGAGATCGCCCGAGCAGTTGCCGTAGCCCGCGTTCCAACGAGCTGCGTGAAATTGCCACCGCTTTCAAGACATCAGAAACCGAGATCCCTTCGCACGCATGCTCTCGCATGAAGAGCAATGCCCCGGCCAGTTCTGGATCGTCCACAGCCACGATGTCGGACGAAAGCCGCGTGACGATTCCCAGCGGTTCGACCAGGACCGGCGTCTTCGGAGGCCTTCCGCCTTGCATCAAATGATCGAGCAACTCGGCAGCGCGGTAACCAATCGCGGTTCCGTTTAGTTCGACACTGGAAAGAGGAGTCGAAGCCATGGTGCAGAGCGAAGCGTCGTTTTCGACCCCGACCACGGCGACTTCTTCCGGTACACTCGCGCCGCATCGTTTGCACGCATCCAATAACCAAAAGCCAAGCTGGTCGGTACATGCCATCACGCCGACCGGCTTGGGCAATGCATGAATCCAGTCGGCCAACTCTTGCTGGGCTCGTTCCCACTGCGTTGGTTGTTCGCGACGATTGCGGGGATGATAGCTTGTCGCTTCAAACCCATGCTCCGCGACCGTTTGCACGAAGTTCTCGCAACGCTGCTGGAAGTATTCTTCTTCCCCCAGTTGATAGACCGCGAAGTTGCGAAAGCCCCGTTCCAGAAAATGCTCGGCCACCAACTTGCCGAGCGAGCAATTGTTGACGCCCACGAACGGAAAGGAATGCTTCAGGCGTGTAGCTCGCAACTCGACCGTCGGAACCCGCGCTCGCTTGACGGCGTCGACCATCGCCTGCGTGCCACTGCGGGTCAAGATTCCGTTGCCATGCCATCCCGGTAACCAGGGCGGGGCAGGGGACTGAAGCGAACGCGACTCGACGAACAACGACCAGGGACCTTGCTCGGTGACGTATTTCCGGACGCCGTGCAGCAGTTCGCGACCATAGGTGCGCGACGTTTCAATCAGCAAGGCAACGTGCGGCGTGGTGTTTTGGGCGGGCATGGGTGGCAAGCATAGAGAGGAGAGGCGGGACCAGCCGCCCGATTCTAGCCGTGGTAGAACCAAATTGAAATCTGCTTACCTGCAGCCGGCAGGTAAGGTTTTGACGATTCTTACGTTCCTAGCAAACGCATCGCCTATGCCAGAATAAGGTTTCCTTGAACCCGCAATCGCTAGCGGTTCCATGCAGAACCAGGGGGAGGGTCGTCGATGAAGCCAGTAGCAAGATCCCCAGCCTTTGGGGATACCGGCTATGGAGAGCTGGTTACCTTTGAAAACTATCAATCGCCTGGTTCAGCCAGGACGGACGAGTTCCATGGATGGTCTCACATTTCGTCGAGCTTCTTACGTACTGCTCTGGATCGCTGCCGTTGGCCTGCCAGGGATCGGCGTCCCTGAAGTCGCTGCAGAGGAAGCGGTCGACTATCTGCTATTCGACGAATCGTGTGCTCAAGATCTGAGTTGTGGTGACGACTTGATCGGCTGTCACCACGGAAGTTGCCAATCGCTGTGTTGCCGCCAACAACTCACCGGCGACTGGTTCGGCCGGCGTTCGAGCCTTGCCCAGCATGGCATCACGCTGGATGCCGACGTCACGCAGTTTTACTTTGGCGTGGCTAGTGGCGGTCTCAACCAACGTTTCGATTACGGCGGGCATGGAGACTACGTCGTTGATATCGACATGGGCAAACTTGCGAACCGCGAAGGTCTGTTCGTGAAGCTTCGCGCCGAACATCGTTTTGGCGAAACGATTGCCAACGATACCGGTGCGTTCTTTCCTCCAACTGTTGCGGCCAACCTGCCGGTAAGTGGCAGCAACGATTTGTATCTGACGAATGTCTTATTCACGCAGGCTCTGTCAGAATCGTTCGCCCTGTTCGCTGGTAAGCTCGATACGTTCGACGGTGACCAGAATGCCTTCGCCCATGGACGAGGCAAAACGCAGTTCTCGAACCTGGGCTTTGTGGTGAATCCAGCTTTGGTGCGTACCGTTCCCTATTCGACACTGGGGGCAGGGTTTGTGCTAATGGATGAAGGACTTCCTTATTTCACCTTCACCGCCATGAACGCCACCGATACCGCGAATTCGGCAGGCTTCAACCAACTGTTTGAAGAAGGAGTGGCCCTCATCGCCGAGTTGCGATTGCCGACTGAGTTCTATGGCCTGCCTGGCCATCAAACCTTTGGTGGTACCTGGAACAGTCGCGAGTACACCACTCTTGGCCAAGACCCGCGTATCATCTTGCCCGATGTCCCCATCAATCAGCAGTCCGGCTCGTGGGCGTTGTATTACAACTTCGACCAATACCTGTCGGTCGATGCCTGCGATCCGACGAAGGGGTGGGGCATTTTCGGCCGTGCCGCGATCACCGACGATCGCACGAACCCAGTCGCCTGGTTCCTGAGTACCGGTCTGGGGGGTAACAGTTGGCTATATGGCCGTGAAGCCGACACGTTCGGTATTGGTTGGTACTACAGCTCGACGAGCGACGAGATTGGCCCGCTGCTCCAGGCAGTCACTGGTCCGCTCGGGGCGGGAAATACGACCGAGCTCTTCTACAACATCGAAGTCACCCCGTGGTTCCGGCTAACGCCAGATGTTCAGATTATCGACTCCGCTCGCGAACGCGTGGACACCGCAATTGTGGTGGGTCTGCGTGGCCAGGTGATCTTCTAAACGAGCCCCTGCCCAGGTGACCACTGCCGAAACCCACTGACCGAATCCACATTCGGTTGGGAAGAAATCTGGCTTCCACCAGGAAAAAATACTCACTCGAGATATCGCAAAACCGTATCACAAAGATAACCATTCTGGTGAAAGCGTAACGTGCAGAAAACGCCCGATCTCTCGCTTTAAATGCAGTTCGTTTTCCAAACGCTCTATCAACTGCTCAATTTCGCCACACTCGCGACACTGCCCTGCCTGCCGGCAAACGACGTACCTTCGACCTCTGTTGAAGGCCTCTCACAGGGCAATCTACGCAGTTTTTATTGATTGTGGAAAACCGCGTAAGCATAATCAGATACACCCACTTTACGCATAGCACTAAAACAGTGCATCCAACCTGCACAACGCATATAAACCACACCCCCATTCCTTCCTAGTCGGTCATAGCATTGGAAGGGATAGCGAGGCAGCCCCCGTTCTCATGGAGCACATGATGCATCAATCGACGTCTACCGATGAATGGTCGTTCGGACGCATCTTGTCGGCTTGCTGGCGATTCAAGTGGCGCGGAATTCTAGCCGGTTCTGTCGTGATTGGATTGGCCATCGCCGCCCTGTTGATTTTGCCGAAAGTCTACGCGTCCGAAGCGAAGCTTTTCGTCCGTCTCGGTCGCGAAAACATGGGGCTTGACCCTACGGCCACCACCGGCGGCACCGTGGCCATCACCGCGACCCGCGACACCGAAATGAACTCGATTCTCGAACATCTTCACAGCACCAAACTGTTGGAAGAAGTCCTCTCGAAAACTTCGCCTGGCTTCGATGATCTCGATCCGGTCCATCGCCAGCTCGCTTTGAATGAGCTCGACAAGTCGATCTCGGTCGACTCACCACGTGGCTCGACCGTGATCATCATTCACCTCGAGGACTTCAGCCCGACCGATGCTCAGGCCAAGCTGCAGACGTTTGTCGATGCCTATCTGGCCGACCATATCCGCATCAACCGCAACCTTCGCTCGCACGATTTCTTTGAAGAGCAATCTTCGCTGCTCAAGCATCAGTTGGCCGACGCCCGCAATGCCCTTCGCGACGCCAAGACGAACGCCGGAATTGCTTCGATCGATGGGAAACGCAATACGGTCGAAGGTCAGATCGACAAAGCGGAACTCAGGTTGCAGGAAGTCGAAGTCTCGCTCTCGGCCGTCGCCGCAGAAGTGGAGTCGCTCGAGACCTCGCTGCAAGATGTTCCCGAAGAACTATTGGCTCAGTTTGTCGAGGGCACCCCAAACGATGGCCTGGCAGCGATGCGTCAACGATTGTTCGAACTGCGGACCCAGGAAAAAGAAATCCTCTCGAAGTTCACTCCTTCGCATCCCGAAGCGATTGCCATTTCTCAATTGGTTGCGGATGTCGAACAGGCACTCTCCGAAGCCGAGCACAATCGCGCCAATCTCATGCAGGCCGTTCTGGCCCGCAAACAGGCAGACGAAGCTTCGCTGATGGTTCAGCAAGGCAAGCTCCGGGACCAGTTGGTTCAGCTGACCAGCCAACTGAAGCAACTGAACGAAAACGAAGCTTTGATCGGATCGCTTTCCGACGAAGTTACCCAGTTGGAATCGAAGTACCTGGCTTACGTTGGCGATCGCGAACAGGCCCGTCTCGACGAGGCCCTGCGAACCGACCAGATCACCAATGTCAGCATTCTGCAGGAAGCGACAATCTCACCGCTGGCGATTCGCCCTCAAAAGGCAACCGTTCTACTGCTCGCTGGGGTGATTGGAATGCTTGCCGGTCTTGGCATCGTGCTGACCTCCGAACAGTTCAACCCCAGCCAACCATCGTCGGCTGCCAAGCCGCCCCAAGGCAATCCACGCGACAGTCAAGCTTCTCGCAACGGTTCCGAAACGAATGGTTTTGAATCGCCCCCACGCAACGGCCACAGTCCCGCACAACTCAATGGAAGTGCCACGGTCAACGGAAACGGCGTCGGACCTCACACCGCTTCTAGTAACTCGCACTGACTTGAATTGGCGATCGCAGCAATTGGTTTCACCATCTGCATCTGCCACTTGGACGACGTTGTCCAATAGCCAATACGCACTATGACCAACTTGCTTTGTACTGAAACCGCCGAAGAGGCGATCTCGCCACCGGTATCGATACCGGCACCAGCTCGACGCTTGTCGCTGTCGCACAACTTTGTTTGGGCGCTGGGCGGCAACGTGACTTTTGCCGCCTGCCAGGGTGCCGTGTTGGTTTTATTGGCGAAGGCCACCGACCCTGCCATGGTCGGTCGATTCGCATTGGCGCTCGCGATCACCGCGCCGCTGTTTCTGCTGACCAACCTTCAGCTTCGAGCCGTCCAAGCGACCGACGCATTGGGGCATTACCGCTTTGGCCATTACCTGGCGTTGCGTCTGCTGACCACAGTCGCCGCTCTGGCCACTTTACCAATCATCTTGTTGGTTGCTGGCTACTCGTGGAGTTTCGCGGCGGTCGCCTTCGTGATTGGAATTGGCAAATCGTTCGATGCCCTGAACGATGTTATGTATGGCCTCGTGCAGAAACATGAACGCCTCGATCGTGGTGGCATGGCTCGCATTACGGCTGGCATCGCGACGCTGTCAGGACTTGGCATTTTGCTGTGGACCACCGGAAGCCTGTTATGGGCCGCGATCGGTTGGGCCGCCGGCCATGGCGTGGTAACCCTGGCTGCCCGAGGTTGGGTTGGCGACGACATCCTGACGCAGGAAGACGAGACGAGCGAGCAGCCGCGACTCTTCAGTCCGCTGTTCGACTGGGGTCAGCTCGGCCAGCTCGCCATCTTGGCCTTGCCGATGGGCGTGGTGATGATGCTCGGCTCGTTGCAGATCAACGCACCGCGTTATTTCATCGAACACTATCTCGACGACAAACTGTTAGGCATCTACGCCGCGATTGCCTACTTGATGCTGGCCGGTCACATGGTCAGCCTGGCGATGGGACAAGCCGTTACGCCAAGGCTTGCCAAGCATTTCGCGGCAGCTGAGTTCTCGCAATACTTCGCGATCATCTTCCGTCTGCTCGGGATCGCCGTAGCAGGGGGTGCGTTGGCAGTCGTTCTGACCGCGACGCTTGGCTCGACGGTCCTGTCGCTGCTGTTCACACCAGAATACGCCCAGCACACGCCAGTGCTGATCTGCTTGTCGGTAGTCCTGGGAATCGAAGCCGCCACGTCGTTTCTGGGAGAAGCAATGACGGCGACTCGCAAGTTCAAGGTGCAAACGCCTGTGCTGCTTGCCGCTCTGATCGCTGCCGCCGTGAGCTGTGTGCTGTTCATTCCGCCGTACGGTTTGATGGGTGCCGCCATCGCTACTGGCATCGGAGCATTTACTCAATTCATTGGCTCGGCCCTGGTTGTGATGTGGGCGGTCCGCGAGCGACGAAAGGAATCGGCATGATTGCTTCCAACGACAAACGTATTCGAGTCGTTCAAGTCGTGCACGGTCTCGTCGTGGGCGGAATCGAAAGCTGGCTGGTTAACGTCCTACAGCGAATCGATCGCGATCGATTTCAGGTCGACTTCATCACCAGCCGTCCAGAGCCTTGCTACTACGACGACGAAGTGCGTGCCCTTGGTGCTCAGATTCACTTTTGCCCTTCGCCACGCAAGCCTTGGATTTATGGCCCAGCGTTCCGCAAGATTATCAAGCAAGGCGGCTATTCCGTCGTCCATGCCCACGTCGATCATTACAGCGGCTTTGTCATGCGGTTGGCGAAGAGCGTCGGGGTAAAGACTCGGATCACGCACAGCCACAGCAACACGACGCGAAACCAGGCCAAAGCAGGCATGTTCCGTCGGATCTACCTAGGGTCGGCCAAGCGTTGGATCCGTACTTCGGCGACGGTTGGTTTGGCTGTGTCCGACGTTGCAGGTGCTTCGCTGTTTCCTCGCTGGGGAAACGACGATCGTTGGGATGTGCTGCACTGCGGAATCAATACTGCTGGCTTCCATCACCCCGTCGACCGATCCGCACTTCGCCAACATTATGGCATTTCGGAAGACGCCTTTGTGTTTGGACACATCGGGGGTTTCCGCGAGCCCAAAAACCATCGGTTCCTGGTTGAAATCGCCGCCGCCCTAAAGAAGCGTGATCCGTCGATCCGCATGTTGCTGGTAGGCGACGGCCCCCTGCGTCCCGAGATCGAAGCCCAGGTTCGCAAGGCAGGCGTCGAAGAACAAGTGGTGTTCACCGGCATCGTCCGAGACGTGACGACCGTGCTGCGTGGAGCGATGGATGCGTTCGTCTTTCCTTCGCTGTGGGAAGGGGCACCGCTGGCGGTGCTCGAAGCCCAAGCGACCGGTATTCCCACGTTGATGTCGACCGCCGTCACCAACGAAATTGCTCATATCCCTTCGCTGGTGCAACAAAAGTCGCTCGACGATTCGGCCGATGATTGGGCCGATGCGTTGATGACGATGGCCCAGCGACCTCGTGAGTTTACACCTGCCGAAGCACTCGCCAGGATCGAGGCAAGCCGATTCAATGTCGACAATGCCGTCCGCAAGTTGGAGGCATTGTATGCAGGCCAGTAACCTTCCCCTGGAACATCATGCGTCGCTGCCAGCAGTGCGGACCCATGCGACCGATCACTCGTCGCCACTTCCGCTTTGCTTCGTTGGACTGTGCTTGTATTTCCTGAGCCAAGGCTACCTGGTGCCTCTCGCAGCGATCGGTCCTTCGTGGGCGATCTGGCCGCGTATCGCTGACTTCGCTGGCCTATTCATGGCCGGAGCATGTCTCTGGCAATGGCGTCAAGCCGAGCGACTTCCCAAACCACTGGCAACGATCACCTTCTGGTTGATGGTCTTCCTTTGGCTGTCAGCAATTTCGCTGATCGCCCAAACGATCATTTCGCCGAAGCTGTACTGGAATGGTCCTCGCATGGGCGAAGCGGTCCAGTGGGGCATCTACCAGATGGCACGACTGATCCAATTCATCGCGCTGTTTATCTGTGCGGCATACACGCCACTGACGGAAACACGACGGCGCTGGCTGGTCGGCGTTTCGACTTCGGTTCTTTGGTTTGTGATCATCACTGTGCTGCTGACTTATACCGGAGCGATCACTTACGA